>JAGNZK010000018.1 GCA_017984435.1 Nitrosomonas sp.
AAGACAAGATATCAGCGAAATAAAGCAAGAAATAGCGCGATTCAAGCCAGAATATCGCAAATCTTAACCCAATATCCCAAAACCGCTCGCTTTGCCCTTGGGGTGCGGTGAATTAATCAGTGTTTCCCTATGTTAAGCGAATTCTTGGATCAACAAGCGTATAGGATATATCTGTAAGAACTAAGCCCACGATATAAAGCATGGAACCTAAAAAAACCATCGCTCTTACAATTGCAAAATCCTGTGAATTAATGGCATCAATGGTATAGCTACCCAGTCCTGGTATACCAAAGAACGACTCAACCAGCAAGCTACCTAGAAATAATAAAGGTACCACTACAACTGCGCCCGTTAAAATTGGAATCATCGCATTCTTTAAGACATGCTTGAATAAAACAATGCGCTCAGATAATCCTTTTGCTCTAGCTGTGCGCACATATTCTTTATTCATTTCTTCCAGAAAAATTGTGCGGTACCAGCGCGTATTCGATCCAGCGTTACTCACAATACCAATTATGACAGGCAATAACAGAAATTTTCCTGCATCCAATCCACTGCCATAGCCTGATATGGGCACCCAATGCCAAAGTTTACTGATCAGAAATTGTCCCGTAATAATGTAAAATAGGCTGGAAATCGACATGAGCGCCACGCACAGCACCACTCCCCAAAAATCAATATAAGTGGCGCGAAAAAAAACCATCAGTAGTGCAAAAGTGATATAGGCAATTAATCCCAGAATGAATACGGGCAACGCAATAGCAAGACTGGGCAGCATACGTGACTTGATTTCCTGCGCAATATCACGTCCGTCATCTGCTTGTCCAAAATCGAATACAAACATCGACACTGATTTTTCAAAGAAAATTGTCTTAGTCAGTTTCCCTAATTTCTCTTCTTCCTGATTGAAAAGCAAGGGTTTATCATAACCCCGCTCGATTTTCCATTTTTCGATCGCTTCAGGCGTTACATATTTAATGCCTAATTGCATACGTGCCATATCGTCGGGGGTATTCACGATAAAAAACAAAGCAAATGTAATAAGATTAACCCCGATAAGAATCGGCAGTGCATAAAAAATACGTCGAAGAATATAGTTAAACATCGCTACTGTTCAGCCGCAACTTCAAAGTGACACCGCATTTACCGCAGCGCTGTTTTCACGACGACGAAAAGCGGTAACAGCCGGAATAAAACTAATGATCAGCATAATCAGCATTAGCATCATTGGCCACAATATTGGATTGTTCCATTCATTTCGTTTCTGATCTCTCAGACTCGCATCAATCTTGAGATATTTAAGATTGTTATTCGATATTCTGTTTGGCTTTACATTCTGATACCAGGAATGATACAGACCATAATCTTTCGGATGATACCCCCACAGCCATGGTGCATCGTAGCGTAGTATCTTTACCATACGATCAATTATTTGCTGCCTCTCCGGTCCATTTTCCATATGCTCCATTTGCTCAAACAAATGGTCATACTCTTTATTATCATAATTTGCAGCATTCTGCCCATCGCTACCTACTTTACGTTGCGGCCCGTACAATAAAAACAAAAAATTCTCCGGATCAGGATAATCCGCGTTCCAGCCCCATTCAAAAATCTGTGCATTTCCTTTACGGATTTTATCTTGGAAACGATTATAGTCAGTGCTCCTGACAACCAATTGTATATTCAGTTTTTGAAACTGTTTACGCATCCAATCAAGCCTGGATTTGTCTTCAGAACTACGTGCGGTTACATCAAAATACAGAATCAATGGTGCACCCGTTTTCCGATCTACACCGTTGGGATAACCCGCCTCTGCCAGCAAAGTCTTCGCTACCTGAATTGACTTACGCTGTGGCTGATCATTAATCCAATTATATACCACAGGATTCATCCCTTCCTTTCCCTCACGATAACCTGGGATACCTGGTGCAATGGGACTCTGAGCTGATAATCCGCGACCATTTGCAAAAATTGAAATAAATTCCTCATAATCCACTGCAATTGAAATCGCCTGTCTCAGTTTTCTAGCCGACTCGCGTTGATGTGCGTTACTTCCACCAACGATGGGATCCAGCATATTAAAACCCACATAAAAAGTGGATATCGCAACAGCTGTTTCCAATCTTATTCCCTGCGCCGCCATCTCTTCAGTAACAGTAGCTTCTCCTCCTTGCCCTCCTAATTGTACTGCCTGATCAAAACTATCTGATCCAATCCCGGTTGCGTCATAATAACCCTGTAAAAACTTATTCCATCGCGGAATACTCTCTTTTTCCCGAGTGTAAATAATTTTATCGATAAATGGCAGTGCCTTACCGGCATCTATCAACAAGCCATTCTCTTCATCTCCCATCATGCCTTCGGTCGGATAATATTCACCATGAAAATTTGGATTTTTCTCCAACACCATTCTCAGATTGGGATTATTTTCCGTGAGCATGTAAGGACCTGTGCCAATAGGATACCAGTCCAACGTGATATTTTTTTGTATTAACCCCTTCTGCGAATAAAACCGATCCGCTTCCCACGGAATCGGCGCAAAAAAAGGCATTGCCAACCAATAAATAAATTGTGGATATTTACCCTTTATTTTTATCTGGTAAGTATAAGTATCAATAGTTTGCACGCCCTCTAATGGATAATCCCTCAGATCTAAATATGTTTTTTCTTCAGATTGCGCTTGCTCAACTTCTCTAAGCACAGTTGCATGATCTCTAAGTCCTACGATGTAATCTGCCATGAGCCCATATATCGGAGAGTGCAATCTCGGATGCGCCAGACGCTTGATTTGATATACATAATCCTCTGCTGTCAATTCACGCGTGCCCATTTGCGGAAAATCCGACAGCTTGAATATTGATGCTAATTCTTGATTACTCAGATTATGGTAAAGCCACTCACCTTGACCGTTCTTTGCAAATGCCGGATGAGGCTGGAAGAGAATTCCTGGTTTGATTGAAATTTCATAAACGCTATAGGCAATATTAGCAGACGGCGTATCATTCGATAATTGGTTATTTTCACTATCAAAATACTTCACAATAGGAACTTCTTTTGCCGTCGATGGCATTAATACAAAAGGCCGTTTTAAGTAATGATATTGTAGTGGCGATTCATAAATCTGTGCAGTAAACTGAATTTCATTAGAGCTATAGGATTGCACTGGATCAAGATGTTTGGGACGTTCGCTGAATACATTATAAAGAATATTTTTTCCCGTATCGGCAGCTGCATAGGGGCTATTCCAATTATGCTTACTACAAGCGGATAGCAGAAATACCAGCAAAATCAACACCCGCGATGTATTAACCATTGTTCTCATTGTAAATTGACCCATCGGAACTAGTTTGTGCTTTAAACAAATAGGATAGACATCCCCTATATATCTTCTACTGCACAATGCCACCTTATCTGTGCTTCGGCTATAATTCGTTAATTTACTCAATTTTACAAGGAAATTTTATGGGATTTCTAGCGAATAAACGTGTACTCATTACTGGTCTTCTTAGTAATCGCTCAATTGCTTACGGTATCGCCAAGGCAATGAAACGTGAAGGTGCAATACTAGCATTTACTTACCAAGGAGAAGAAGTGCGTGGGCGAGTCGAGAAACTGGCTGCTGAATTTGACAGCGACCTGTTATTCCCCTGTGATGTAGCCAGCGATAATGAAATCACACTATGTTTTGAAAATCTGCAAAAACATTGGGATAGTTTGGATTGCATCGTTCATTCTATTGCTTTTGCTCCACGTGAAGCATTAACGGGGGATTATCTGGAAAGTGTCAACAGAGAAGCATTTCGCATTGCACATGACATCAGTGCCTATAGTTTTTCCGCACTCGCCAAAGCGGCACGACCCTTGATGCAAGACAAAGGCGGTTCGCTGCTAACATTAAGCTATTTAGGTGCAATACGGGTGATGCCAAACTACAATGTGATGGGATTGGCCAAAGCCAGCCTTGAAGCTAATGTCCGTTTCATGGCTTCCAGTCTTGGTCCCAAAGGAATACGTGTAAATGCTATTTCTGCCGGACCTATCAAAACCCTCGCTGCAGCGGGCATCGGAAATTTTGGAAAATTATTAGGTTACACCGAAAAAGTTTCACCATTACGTCGCAATGTAACAACTGACGAGGTCGGTAATGTTGCCGCTTTTCTGTGCAGCGATTTGGCCAGTGGCATCACTGGAGAAGTAACTTACGTCGATGCGGGTTTCAATACAGTTGCTTTTGATCTCACGGACTGAGGAATTATAAAAAGCAAACTAGAAGTTATCTTGCTTAACCTTCACATCATACTGTTTTCTGAGCACGGAAAGATAAGAGGACATTTCCTCTTGAGTAATCATCTGCTGTAGCTGTTTATTAAAGTTATTAAGTTTTGTTTCTTCTGCAAACTCTGGTTCTATAACTTTATTGATCCGCATCAGACTATATCCGCCTTTGGGATTAATCTCTCCAATATAAACTGGCAGACTATCGACTTCAGCTCTAAAAATTGCTCGCAAGGTTTCATGATCCAAGCCTTGCGATTGCATATAGGAAATCTGTTTTGCATCAGACCAGGTAACATCAGTAGCATCTTCACCTGCTTGCAGACGTGCAAGTTTTGCTTGACCTTCCTCAACTACCTTTGCTTCAGCCATCTGTTGCTTAAGTTTCTCAATAATTTGATCTCTAACCACCATTAACGATTGCGCAGTAGCAGGTTTATGCTCAATGACACGAGCCGACACAAATGTGTCGGGTTTCACTTCTATCGCTTCGGTATTACGTTGATTGGAAATCGCATCATCCGAAAAAATAGCTAATAATAGTTTCTCATTAGCTAACATAGAAGGTTCTGTCGAATTTCTTGTGATCCAATCACTTTGCTGTGGCATTAACTCAAACTTTTCTGCTGCCGCTTGCAGACTATCACCTTGCTCGTAAACCACATTACTAAAATCTTCAACAATTTCCCCAAAAATGCTGCTTACCATCTGCATTTTCAGTTTATTCTCAATTTGCTCTCGTACCGCTTCCAGATTAGGCTGCTTTTCTTCCTTGATATCAGTCAGTTTAATCACATGCAATCCAAAATCCGTCTCTACGATGTCACTAATCTCATGCAGTTGCATTGAAAATATGCTGTCTTCAAAAGACTTAACCATCACTCCGCGACCAAAGAAACCAAGATCTCCACCATGAGTCGCTGAACCAGGATCATTCGAATGTTCTTTTGCAATTTCTGCAAATTGTTCTGGATCTTGCCTGACCTGCTCTAATATATTTTCTGCTTTTTCTCGTGCTAGCCGCCTTTCATCCTCCGACGCATCCGCTGACACAGTAATCAGGATATGACTGGCTTTTCGTTCTTCAGGTTGACCGAATTCTTTCTGATGTTCTTCAAAATAAGTATGGATCGCTTCATCGCTGACCGTCTCATTCTTGGCCACTGCATCCAATGATAGAACCAAATATTCAACACGCACTCGTTCAGGCAGATTAAAATCAGTTTTATTTTTCTCGTAGTAAGCATTGACATCCGCTTCTTCTGGCATCATTTGCGGTAAGAAATGCTCCAATCCGATCTGAAATTGACTGATTTCACGTTGCACCTCGCTTAAATACCTTACTCTTTCAGCAACAGCTTTAGGTGCAAATCCATTCTCGCTATAACCATCTAATAATTGCTGCAATAAAAGCTCTTGACGCACACGTGATTCAAATGTTGTGGGAGTTAATCCTTGATTACGCAGTAAATCCTCATATTGCTGCTTAGAAAATTTATTGTCTTTTTGAAATGCAGGTATATCTCGAATTGTCTTAATTAATTGTGAATCCAGAACAATAAATCCATTGCTAACAGCTTCCCGGTGTAACAGTCGCTGTTGAATCAGTCTTTCCAAAACTGAATTTCTTACCTCGAAAGTATCCAGCATTGCACTATCAAAATTTGCACCAAGCATGGCACGCATTCTTTCATGATGATCGCGTAGCGCCTGTTCATACTCACGGCGCGGTATCTCTTCGCCATCGACTATTGCAACATACCCTTCTTTACCATCACTACGATACGACTCCACACCCCAAAATAGAAATGGCAACACCGCCAGGCCCATAATGACTTGAACGACACGTTTCTTACGGTTGACGAAATCAAACACAATTAAAACCTGAGAATGCTAAAAATGAAAATAAGACCAAAGAATTTTTTACTGAAAACTAAACACATTTTTTGTTTGGCGGAGTGGACGGGACTCGAACCCGCGACCCCCGGCGTGACAGGCCGGTATTCTAACCAACTGAACTACCACTCCAGAACTAGCTAAATTGACTGGTGGGTGCTGACGGGATCGAACCGCCGACATTCGCCTTGTAAGGGCGACGCTCTACCAGCTGAGCTAAGCACCCGGTCATGAAGCGCGCTAGTTTACTGCATCTTTAAGCGCTTTACCAGCACTGAATTTAGGAACCTTCGCTGCTTTGATTTTAATGGCGGCACCGGTACGGGGATTACGGCCTGTACGTGCGGCTCTTGTACCTACTTTAAAAGTCCCAAACCCGACCAAAGTTACACTCTCATTCTTTTTAAGCGCTCCCTTTATTGCAGATAATGCGCCATCCAATGCACTACCTGCTGAGGCTTTGGAAATTTTGGCTGATTTTGCGATAGCTTCAATAAGTTCGGATTTGTTCATATAATTCCCCTTCTAAGTTAATGGTAATTAAATCACAAGCAAGTACTGCAGACGTTCTTATATCAAGCCGTCAACGCCCGGTCAAGCAAATTAAGGCTTTCCAGCCATATTACTTATTAGCCATTTCACCAATCTTAGCAAGAACTGATCATTAATATTCATTATATAATTTCATAAAAACAAATAACTAGTTACAAAAGCTAAAAAACACTTGAAGTTTTATGTACTAATTCCACATCAATAAATTTCTGTTTTTTGTTCGCGATTTAACAACACCTCAACCGCATTCCGAGCCGACACACCTTCATGCAGAATACTGCAAACCGCCTGTGTAATCGGCATCTCAATATTCAATCGATGACCTAATCGCAATACCGATTGTGCTGTATGCACACCTTCAGCAACATGCCCTAGTTCATTCAAAATATCATTCAATGATTTTCCTTTGGCCAGCATCAATCCTACTTGCCGGTTTCGTGATAAATCACCGGTACTCGTCAGAATTAGGTCACCAACCCCGGCCAATCCCATAAAAGTCTTCATACTTCCACCCAGACCAAGTCCCAAGCGGGTAATTTCCATCAGCCCTCGTGTAACCAGCGCTGCACGCGCATTATGTCCAAACCCAATGCCATCAGAGATCCCTGCCGCGATCGTAATCACATTCTTGACTGCGCCTCCTGTTTCCACACCAACAACATCTTGACTGGTATAGATACGTAGCCTTGAACTATGCAACTCGGCTGCTATCTTGCTGGCAAAATCGGCATCTTTAGATGCCAGCGTTAATGCAGTGGGCAGACCTTGCGCTACCTCTTCCGCAAAACTGGGACCAGACAATACCCCACAGTAAGGCAATATATCAGGATATTCTTCTTCAACCACTTGATGCGGTAATTTGGACGTTTCAGACTCAAACCCTTTGCATCCCCATATGATGGGTACTTTAATTTTACATGCGACAACTGCACGCAAAACTTCACGTAAACCGACGATGGGCACAACAATTAAAGCAAGATCTGCGGCATTTAATGCCTCGTTGAGTACTGCTGTGATTTTCAAAGACTGTGGTAATGCATAGCCTGGTAAGAAGTTTTGATTGGTTCGATACCTATTCATCTCAATTGCATGATCTGGTACCTTCGTCCACAAACTAATCTGATGACGCGCCGATAAACTAATCGCCAATGCTGAACCCCATGCACCTGCGCCCAATACTGCAATTCTCATGAACCCCAAACCTGATTGATTTTGACATAACCAGTCTGTCCATCGGAATGACGCACTTTTACCCAGCCCTTAACATCAGAGTCCAACCATTCCATAACGATATTTTCTTCCGCCTGAAATACCAATGTTGAATTCGTATCAGCCGATTGATATATATCAGCCAATGGTACTGTTACAATCACATAACGATGCTGACTCAACACCTTCTTTTCAACCCAAGCAAGACTACCGCTACTGTCACGCACTTTTGCCCAACCATCAACATTCACTACAACCTCAACCGGAAGATAAAGGCCCGCTACGTATAATTTATCAGCCTTAAGTGATGGCGCGTCATACATAACAACAGCATTCTCAGCAATCGAAAAATATTCCATCTCAGCGATTACATGATTAGACATCAACAAGATGCTCGTCAGCAAAGCATTGATTCCATTTCCTAGCCAGAACGACTTAAACAGGCTTTTCCTCATTAATATTCACCTTGTACGACATTCAGTTCTTCTCAAATTCATTCTTCTAATTCTTACTTGCTTCAGCTTTTTTCTGCTGGTAGATCGCCTCAAAATTTACCGGACTGAGGATGACAGGTGGAAAACCGGCTCGCGTCACAATATCCGACACAGCCTCACGCAAATAAGGAAAAAGAATAGTCGGACATCCAATCCCTAGCACCGGGTCTATTTCATCATCCGACACGTTACGAATACGAAAAATACCTGCTTGCTGCACTTCAACCAGAAACATGATCTTGTCTTTAATTTTAGCTGTCACTGTCACTGTCAACAGTACCTCATACAACCCTTCATCAATACGCTGATTTTTACCCCCGAGCTGCATATTAATTTCAGGCGTATCTCTTTCCAGAAAAATACTGGGCGCATTAGGAATTTCCAAAGATAAATCTTTTATATAAATCTTTTCTATCGCGAAAACTGGTTGCAGTTGTTCATTCATATTTATTCTATCCGGTGTGTTTAAGTAAAAAGTGTCTTACCATAACTGTAATCACATCTATCCCATCATGCGTTCAGGTTGTCAGTAACGCTGATAGCTCACCTTTGCGATCCAGTTGTGTTAAATCATCATAGCCACCAATATGTCTTTCTCCAATATAGATCTGCGGGACCGTGCGACGACCTGTTTTACCCATCATCTCAGCACGTTGTTCCGGCTCCAAATCAATACGGATTTTTTCAATATTTTCAACCCCCTTAGCACGCAACAAACTTTCCGCCATCTTGCAATAAGGGCAAAAACCCGTTGTATACATAATAACCTTAGCCATAAACTCTTATCTCATCGTTTAACAACAGGCAAACTTGCACGCTTCCAGGCATCAATACCGCCCATTAAATTAAATACCTGCGCAAACCCATTCTTTTTTAGAACCAAGCTGGCATGATTCGAACGAATACCCCCACGATATATGACGACAATAGGTTTTTCTTTAAATTTTTGCAGTTCAATCCAACGTTCTTCTATCTTTTCAGACGGGATATGCTTTGAATTAGGCAAATGACCTGCTGCATATTCACTATCATCACGGACATCAAGCACCAATGCTTCTTGATAATTGATTAATTGCACAGCAACGCGTGTATCTATCTCTTTGACACCACGCTGTGATACCAGAGACCACAGTAATAATGAACCACTAACCACTGCTGTAATAACAAAGAGTAAATTCTCAACCCTAAGGAGAAAATGATCTTGCAATAATGATAATTCCATATACTTTTATTCTATCTTTCGTAAATATTAATTTTATCAGAAACTGAAAAATCGCGAGATCCCATTAATCTCACTAGCAAAACACTTGTATATATTAACATCGAGCATATAAATTAATAACTATTAATCTCTAGATCCTTAGTATTTGAGTTCTCATTTTAACAAAATGATATCGATCAAATTACGCTATCATTTCCATAAAAGATATATTCTTGAATTGTATTCGCGTAGAAAATCAGCCAGATGCTGCATTCTCCAACAAAATATAATAAAATGTCAGCAGTTCTTACCTGCGTGTAGCAGCTCTTACCCTTTTCACAAAAAGATAATATGAAGAAAATTGTTCTCCTACGACATGGAGAAAGTACTTGGAATGAAGAAAATCGTTTTACAGGTTGGACAGATGTTGACTTAACACCCAGAGGCTTACAGGAAGCCCAAAATGCCGGGCGGCTTTTGCGAGAACAGGGATATGCATTTGATATTGCTTATACCTCGGTTCTCAAACGCGCCATCCGTACTTTGTGGATAACGCTTGATGAAATGGATCAGATGTGGATTCCAATTCAACACACTTGGCGATTGAACGAACGGCATTATGGCGCGCTGCAAGGATTGAACAAAGCTGAAACGGCTGCCCAATACGGTGATGAACAAGTTCTAATCTGGCGTCGCAGTTATGACATCAGACCACCCGCATTAACTATTGATGATCATCGTTACCCAGGTGCTGATCCTCGTTATAAGAATCTAACGCATGACGATATCCCCTTGACGGAGTGTCTTAAAGATACTGTTGCACGATTCTTACCCTACTGGGATACCACCATAGCACCTCATGTTCAAGCGGGCAAGAGCATAATCATTGTTGCGCATGGTAACTCATTACGCGCACTGGTTAAGTATCTGGATAATATGTCTGAAGAAGAAATTCTAAATCGCAATATACCTACCGGCGTGCCATTGGTTTATGAGCTTGATGACAATTTGAAACCAATTCAAAACTACTATCTTGGAAATTTATCTGAAATTCAGGAAGCAATGCAAATTGTCGCCAATCAGGGAAAATCAAAAGCTTAAAATACAGTCGACTCACTTATCTATCTATGAGTGCAAACAAGTGCATTATCTTGGATAAATCATGTTTGGGAATCAGTATGTTTAATACTATTCCTATTCAATATCTCAAGCTGATGCTGATCTGCATTTTGGTTTCTCTTTATCCATTTTCAGCTTTCTCGGACAATCAGGAGAATCTCAAAGCACTACGTGAACGCATCCAATCATTACAAAAAGACCTGGCAAGTACAGAAACAATAAAACAGAACACATCGAACATGTTGCAGGAAACTGAGCGCACAATCGGTATTATTAGTCAGAAGCTGACCCAGCTCATCGAAAGTGACCGGCAAGCAAATGAAGATTTTAAACATTTACAAATACAGTACGAAAACATTAAGAATGCAGTCGAAATAGAACGAAATCAACTAGAAAGACTGTTTTATCAACAATATCTAGGAGGACAACAGGATTATCTGCGTTTATTGCTAAACCAGCAAGATCCTAATCAAATTGCTAGAAATCTTCATTATTACAAACAGCTTTCACTTGCTCGTTCAGGCAGCATTGAAAGTCTTCAGGATAATCAAAATAAAATTGCAGCCTTAGCTCAAATCAGCCGTCAAAAGAAAGAAGAAATTACCGCTATTCAGACTGAGTATTTCATACAACGTAAAAAACTTGAACAAGAAAAAAACAAGCATCAAACCATGCTCGCGCAGATATCCAGTCAAATTACCCAGCAACAACAAGAAATTAACAAACTCGAAAACGATGAAAAACGTATCACCCGTTTAGTAAATGAAATTAACAAATTACTTGTTCAAGAGAAACCCAGAAATACCCCAATTAACAGTAAGCTCCCTGATGCTTCTACAACAGGAATTCCATTTGCATCACTCAAAGGTAAATTAAATTTACCAGTGCGCGGGAAACTTCTGAATAGCTTTGGTGGTCAACGTTCAGGTAAGCATGTAAC
The DNA here is from genome assembly GCA_017984435.1 of Nitrosomonas sp. Classification (GTDB taxonomy): domain Bacteria; phylum Pseudomonadota; class Gammaproteobacteria; order Burkholderiales; family Nitrosomonadaceae; genus Nitrosomonas. The sequence continues at coordinate 11,687 of JAGNZK010000018.1, forward strand.
GTGGAAGGGACTGTTTATTCAATCACCTAGTGGTAGCGATGTTAAAGCAATCTCAGAAGGTAGAGTGGTATTTGCAGACGAGTTGAGAGGTTTTGGTAATCTGATAATCCTAGACCATGGAAACGGTTACATGAGTCTTTATGGCAATAATGAGACACTCCACAAACAAGTAGGCAATATTATTCGAGGAGGCGATACAATTGCAACAGTCGGAAATAGCGGCGGCAATCCAGATTCAGGTTTATACTTTGAACTTCGTCATAAAGGCAAGCCATTTGACCCTTTGACATGGATAAAAGTAGAGTAAGCGTAGTAGCAGTCATTTATATCAATTATTCGATCAGTGCGGAGATAGCATCATGAGTAACGTAATCAAGAAAACAGGTTTAATTCTTATTGGTGCAATCACCGGCGTGATGCTCAGTCTGAATTTTTCTGCTATCGCAAAAAAAGATAATACAGACGCGATTCATCCGCTGCCCATTGAAGAGCTACGTACATTCGCTCAAGTATTCGGCCGTATCAAGAGTGACTATGTCGAATCTGTAGAAGATAAGAAACTCATTACCGAAGCGATTAATGGCATGCTGGTCGGACTGGATCCTCATTCATCCTATCTCGACAAAGACGATTACAAGGAACTACAAATCGGTACGCAAGGTGAATTCGGCGGACTCGGTATCCAGGTCACCATGGAAGACGGTGTCGTAAAAGTTATTTCACCGATCGAAGATACACCCGCATTTCGTGCAGGTATCAAAACCGGCGACCTGATTGTCAAATTGGATGACACAGTTGTAAAAGGCATGACACTGAATGATGCGATCAAACTCATGCGTGGCAAACCAAAGACTTCCATAAAGATTACTATCGTGCGGGAAGGTGAAACAGAACCGCTGGTTTTTAATTTAATGCGTGACATCATCAAAATCCAGAGTGTCAAATCGAAGATGATTGAGCCTGGTTATGCTTATATTCGCATTACACAATTTCAAGAGCAAACGGGTGAAAATCTAGCGCAAGCTATCAAAACACTGTTTACTGAAAACACCGGATCCATGAAAGGATTAATATTGGATCTACGCAATGATCCTGGGGGGTTACTCAATGGTGCTGTTGGTGTATCGGCTGCTTTTTTACCGGAAAATGCACTGGTTGTATACACGGAAGGACGTAGCGCTGATGCAAAAATGAAGCTGCATGCAACTCCGGAGTATTATCTGCGTGGACCTGATGAAGACTACTTAAAAGGAATACCGCCTGAAGCTAAAACAGTACCGATGATCACATTAGTGAATGGCGGCTCTGCATCAGCATCGGAAATTGTGGCAGGCGCTTTGCAAGATCATAAACGTTCAATCGTGATGGGATCACAAACATTTGGTAAAGGATCTGTCCAAACGATATTACCATTAGGAAACAATACCGCGATTAAGCTGACGACCGCACGCTATTACACACCCAATGGTCAGTCTATTCAGGCCAAAGGAATTACACCTGATATTCTGGACGAAACCGATAACGGTGATGATCAGCGCTTGCGTGAAGCGGATCTGAATCGTCATCTGTCCAATGGCAAGAAATCAGAAAAAAAAGCTGTTCCTGATGCCGAGAAAGCAGCACAGAAACTTGAGAATGATAAGAAAGAGAAAAAAAATAAAGATAAGAAAAGCAAAGATAAAGCCCCTATTGAATTTGGCTCTGCAGAAGACCTATTGTTGATCCAAGCGATGAATTACTTTAAGGGCATTACTTCATCGCCCGAGAAAAAAAGTGATAAAACAGAGAGCTGATCTCAGGGATCGTGAATGATAACCAGCTGCTTCGGTATAGCCGTCATATCCTGCTCCCACAAATCGATATTGCGGGGCAGGAAAGGCTCAATCAATCACGCGTATTAATTGTCGGTGCTGGCGGTTTAGGTTCTCCCATAGCACTGTATCTTGCTGCCAGCGGAGTGGGTAATCTGATCATCTGTGATGGTGATCAGGTTGATCTGACCAATCTGCAGCGGCAAATTATCCATCACAGCGATTCAATCGGCTTAGCAAAAGTCCTATCGGCCAAACAATCACTCATCAGAATAAATCCGGAAATCAACGTCATCACGATCCAGGAACAGGTTGACGCGGCAAAACTGCTGCAACTCGCCGCAGAAGTGGATGCCGTAGTCGATGCCAGCGATAATTTCAGCACACGTCACCATATCAATCAAGCCTGCGTCACCCATAAAAAACCTCTGATTTCCGGTGCCGCCGTGCGTTTCGACGGCCAAGTCAGTGTATTCGATTTACGACATGCAGACAGTCCCTGTTATCACTGCTTATATCCAGTCAGTGGAGAACAGGAAGACATGCCTTGCGCGATTATGGGTGTATTTTCGCCATTGGTGGGCATCATCGGCTGCATGCAAGCTGCAGAAACATTGAAAATTCTGTTAAATATCGGAGAAAGCTTGAATGGCCGCTTGCAATTACTGGACGGTCTCACGATGAACTGGCGCTCGATCAAGTTGCACAAAGATCCAGCCTGCCCGGTATGTCATTCGGCAGCATCTACAGACACCACGACTCAATGAGCCATTAGTTTCCGGATTTTAAAGCAGCGGTGGCGGCAACAAAATCAGCCGCTGCACCTCCCAATTTATCAGAGGACTACGCCTGAAGCCACTTCTGACAAACTGATACCAACGACCGATAACAAAGCACATGAATAAATTGGCTTGCGCCACAACATCCAAACTGGCATTTATTTGACGTTCACTGACTGCAAACCGTAATGCCTGTTTTAAAGTGGCCTCCAACCGATCATGCAACTGACTGATGCGCAATTGCAAATGCTCATTCTCATTGACCAGTGCATCACCAATCAGGATACGCGTCATCCCCGGATTTTTTTGCGAAAAACCTAACAACAACAGCAACAAATTTTCAATCCGCTTAATACCACACTGCTCTTCCTGCAAGATCTTGTTAATCAGCACAAACAATGTCCGTTCAATAAACTCAATCAACGCTTCAAACATCTGTGACTTACTGGAAAAGCAGCGATAAATCGAGGACTCTGAAATTCCGAGCTGAGCGGCCAACGCACCCGTGGTAATTTTTATTTGCTGAGGATGTTCCAGCATCCCAGCCAAAACTTGCAGAATCTGATCTCTTCTCTCATTTGATTTTACTGACTGGTATGAACGCTTCAATTGGATAACCGCGAGAAACAAGGATAAAAATGGAATATAGCAAATTAACAGACCAACGAGAAAGCTATTTAATTCCACTCCAAGTTTCCCGCCGGTTGACATCAGTATCCATAATGCCTGCCCGAGAAGTCAACTCAATCTCTGGCAAGCATTAAGTTTCATTCTGACTTATATCACCACGATATCCGCATTCGTCATAGCCAGTCCAACACCCACACCGGCAATTTCTATTGCAGCGCCTGCGCCATTACCATCCGCATCGTATAACAATGAACCCGTTGCGTCGTTGTAAATAACAAAGTCATTGTTATCCAGCGCTTGCGTGCCAATTACAAACTGGTTGGCAGCTAATGAGCCGGTTTTGGTTAATGCGGCAAATACCCCATTTTCCAGCTGGATAGTGTCATCCGCTACGTTATAGTCGGTAATTTTGTCGGTATGCCCTGTGGTTGTAAATTTAAAGATATCGCCACCTATTCCACCGGTGAGTACATTATTGCCAGCACCGCCATCCAGTGTATCGTTACCCGCTTTACCGTTTAACTGATTAGCAGCAGAATTTCCAACAATAACATTAGCTTTACCATTACCTGTACCGTTAATCGCTGACGCGCCTGTCAATGTGAGATTTTCCACTTCGGTGGATAACGTATAAGTTACGCTACTGCTCACCTTATCAAGACCTCCAAAAGAAAACTCTGTAATGACATCATCGACGTTGTCAACAACATAGCTATCATTACCCCATTCGCCATTCATGCTATCCGCTCCCGTACCGCCATTGAGTATATCGTCACCACCATACCCCCAAAGCGTGTCATCGCCAGCACCGCCATTGAGCGTATCGTTGCTAAAACCACCCGCCAGCTGATTCGAGCCTGCGTTGCCCGTTAGCGTATTACTTGCATTAAAGCTACCGTTAATATTCTCAATGTTCAACAACGTATCATTCCCTAAACCGCCCGTCGCGATTCCGGTTAAAAGATTTACATTAACGCTACTGGTCGCGCTCGAATAATCAGCGGTATCAGAACCGCCTGCACCACCGTTGAGCGTATCGTTGCCGTCTCCTCCATTCAGTACGTCGTCACCATCTCCGCCACTGAGACTATCGTTACCGGCATCACCACTGAGTGTATCACCGCCGCCGCCGCCACTGAGTGTATCGTTGCCCGCGCCACCATAGAGCTGATTCCAATCAGCATCGCCAGTTAGCGTATCCGCGTATGAGCTACCAAAAATATTTTCAATTTCGAACAAGGTATCCTTGCCGGCACCGCCTGTTGCAGTTCCAGTCAAGAGACTGACAGTTACCGCTCCGGCTGCATCCGAATAGCTGGCAGTATCACTACCAAATTTACCACCATCCAAAAAGTCATTACCCAACCCGCCGGTCAATATATCCTCATCTTCCTCACCACCCACCAGCGTGTCATCACCTTTACCACCATACAATTCATTTGAGTTAAAGTTATCACCGAATAAAGTATCCGAAAATGCGCTACCGATGATATTTTCAACATTGATTAAGGTATCATCTCCGGCTCCTCCGGTTGCTGTTCCAAAAACAAGATCTACAATGACCGCATCGGTCGCTTTTGCATAACTGGCCGTATCACCGCTACCACCACCAAATTTACCACCAGCATTATTGCCACCATCGAGCGCGTCATTGCCTTCTCCACCCTCCAGTAAATCATTACCGTCACCGCCAAAGAGCTCGTCATCCCCCAATAAGCCATAGAGGGAATCATCTCTGGAAGTGCCGAACAATTTATCGTTACCTGATGTGCCGTTGATTATCATAATGCAACCCTTTAAAAATTAAGCTTGCGAAAAAGATTCAACTGATTGGGGCGCGATTCGCACCTCAACAGCTTTTTGGAGAGTTTCGCAAGCTGAGTATTCTCTCCAAATTCTTCAATTAACATTGCATTTTGATAAACACTGATCCAGCGATTTTGCTTGCGATCAAAAAGATGATTTTTTAACAAACCTTCCTGCTTGAAGCCAATGGCTAATGTGGATTTTTGCGCATGTACATTATCGGCATAAACAATACTGACCAGTTTATTGAGTCCGATCCTATTAAATGCAAAATCCAATATCATGAGCATAGCCGTCAAGGGTATGCGGGTACCATTGAATTTTGTGGCATCGGGAAAACCGATCAAAATTTCTGCGCGACGATGCACCCAATGGATTTCTGCCAATGAAGCCAAGCCTATCGGTGTATATTGCGTTTCTCCCGAACTCAATGGGTCAACTCTTTCAATAATCCATTGAATAATATTATTCTTATATACAGTCAAGCGATCAGGATGATGAGTGTTCTGTTGCGATTTGGATTGCCGAAATGAATTTGCCACATAACGATTATAGTTATTCATGAATGATTCGTTGGCATAGCAATCGGTCACAAACTGGTGATCGAGCCGTGTGCGGGCTCTTACTCGAATTCTTTCATTCTCAATGGGCAGCATCCATACGGGATGCAACTGGATATACAGGTTCTTGATTTCAGTATTATCAGAATTAGCGGTTAGGCCATGCTCCAATGCATCGACTGCAAAATCAATTTCATTATGCAACAGATGGATATTAGCAAGATTAATGATGCAGTTAGCATTGCCGGGATTTACTTTTCCCGCTCTCTGAAAAAAAACCTTTGCGGTGTTCAAATCACCCAGACCGGCATGCGCCACACCCAGACAATCCAATAGATATGAATTCTCTCCGGCATATTGCAGACCTCGCGTCGCAACGCCAATTGCCATTTTAAAATTTCCCAGCTGGCAATGTGCTGTTGCGGCGATAATCCAGCCCCAAGATGATTCAACATTCTTCGTGCTCGCCTTATTGAGGCATTCAATACATAATTTAGCTTCCCCCGCCGCCAGCAAATCACCCGCTTCCTGAATATACTCAGGAATTCCGCCATCAGTACTATGCTTATAAAGAGTAGCAGGGTCTGGCAATTTGCAATTTGGGCTTTTCATGTTCAACCAGTCAAGTTTTCCATCGGTAATTCATTGACATCCTGCCAATCCAATCGCAATTGATGCAACTGCGAATAAATATCAACCTCAGCGATAACAATTTCAACAGTACAAACAACCGAACATCGACAAATTACAACATATCTATCCACCCTGCTGTGATTTTTATCACAACTCTCACGATAATTTGTAAGAAAATTTTCTCCGGAATTTAAAATACAAGAGGCGATAACCGCAGCCAGATTTAGCGGTTACCTTATTTGATGAAGATAGAGTTGCCAGGGTAAAGATAGCAGCGATTAGCGGCGTCAACACATCACTTTACACGCACTATGGATGAGATGGCGAGAAAGCCATTCACTGACCTTGCCCCGGTAATTCGTACATCTTAACGCGCTTATTATGCGGTTCTTTTCAACTGTGCCACAAGCCAGTTTTGCTCAAACTGAGGTCAATTGGCAATAGTGGAGTCCAACGGGTTAAGCGGCGAATAGCTTTTCATAATATTGCCGCATGAATGCAGCGGGTGACAGGTAGCCGAGGCAAACCTGTTTTCGTTGCCGGTTGTAGGAGATTTCGATGTACTCGGTGATCTCCTGTATTGCCTGTGCTCGGGTACGGTAGCGCCGATGGTGAATCAGTTCATTTTTGAGCGTTCCCCGGAAGCTCTCCATCGGAGCGTTATCCCAACAATCTCCTCTGCGGCTCATCGATGCTGTCATGCCAAACTGTCTCAGTAGTTTCTGGTAATCTTGTGCGCAGTATTGACTGCCTCGATCCGAGTGGAGAATCAGTCCCTTGACCGGACGCCTGGCAGAAACACCTCGGAATAAGGCCTGCATGACCAAGTTTTTCGTCATTCTCTCACTCATGGCATAACCGACCAGTTCACCGCTGAACAAATCCTTAAGTCCAGTCAAGTACAACCAGCCTTCGCCAGTCGAAATGTAAGTGATGTCGCTCACCCATACCCGGTTAGGTGCCGTCACAGTGAAGTTCCGCTCCGGACCAAAGGTCTCTCGGGTGCGCTGGTGTGCCGCTCGAATCTCGATTTCCAGCTCGGTCAACGGCTTCTGATTCTTGCCAACATCATCTAATTTGCCCAGGCGTGCTGCATGTATCCAGTTCTTCAGCGTTCCTGGCGGCAATGACAATCGCCTTGCCGCTTCAGATATCGTCAAACCATCCGCTTCATGCAGACTCACTGCCTGCGCCAGAAATTCCTGCGTGTAAATCCCTCTTGGTATCCGTTTCATCTCAGTCCTACATTTCCAGTATCTTATAGAAACGTCGGATTCCTCTTTTTACAGCTTACCTCAACTCCATTCAATATATTATTTTTAAAGACTTATTATCGATGATAGTAATTATCTTCCTTGCTCATGGTAGTTCCAAAATTTTGGATTCACAATTAACTTGAAGCAACTTACTGATTGTTCTAATAATCATTAAAAATCAATACATAAAATAACTCAATACAAACTAGACCTGATCGCCTTAAACAAGCTAAAATCGCTAATTTTCGGGTTCCTGCTCATGCACACTTGGCGAAGGACATCGACGCGCGCTAAGACACCGATTGCGCTGACCATAGGCAACTTTGATGGCGTCCATTTAGGTCATCAAGCCATGCTCGCTCGCCTGAAAGATACCGCCGACCGGCTTGGACTTCCCGCTTGCGTGATGACTTTTGAACCACACCCACGCGAATTTTTCGCCCCGAATCAAGCACCAGCCCGATTGACCAGCCTACGGGAAAAACTGAAATTGTTAATCCGAGCAGAAGTTGATTGTATTCATGTCTGCCGTTTCAATGATAATTTCGCCCGCATCAGTCCAGAAGAATTTGTCACACGCATTCTGGGCCAAGAATTGGCTGTCCGCTGGCTGCTGGTTGGCGATGATTTTCGTTTTGGCGCACGGCGTGCCGGTGATTTTGCCATGCTGCAAGCATCCTCTGCTGCCAATGGTTTTACCGTAGAAGCCATGCCCAGTGTCAACATCGACGGTCAGCGCGTTTCCAGCACTGCCGTTCGGCAAGCGCTCGCTCATGGCGATCTGAATACAGCCTGGAAACTCCTGGGCAGGCCATACAGCATTAGCGGACAGGTAACTGATGGTGAAAAATTAGGCAGGCAGATCGGATTTCCGACAGCAAACATCCAGTTGAAATATAATCACCCACCACTTTCCGGTATTTTTGTGGTAGCGGTATATGGCGCTATCCAATCATCGCAGGCCAAAGCATTATCCGGCGTTGCCAGCCTGGGTGTGCGACCAACAATTCACGAGAATGGTAAACCTATACTGGAAGTACATTTGTTTGACTTTAACGATGAAATTTACGGACAGCACTTACAAGTTGATTTTTTACACAAACTGCGTGACGAAGAAAAATATGCGAATATCGACACGCTCATCCGGCAAATTGAAAAAGATGTCGCGCAGGCCAAAGATTTCTTTATGACAGCTCAAACCCATTCCAGTAGCCTATGTAACACCCTTTAACCCATTCATTTTCATTTCATGACTGATTATAAGAAAACCCTTAATTTACTTGATACGCCTTTCCCGATGCGCGGCAATCTCGCCAGCCGGGAACCCGCCATGTTGCAAGCCTGGCAAGACAAAAATCTGTATCAGAAAATTCGCTCCGTCAGCAAAGGACGCCCAAAATTCATCCTGCATGACGGCCCGCCTTATGCCAACGGCGACATTCATATCGGTCATGCGGTCAATAAGATTCTTAAAGACATCATCATCAAAAGCAAAACGCTCGCAGGTTTCGATGCACCGTACATCCCAGGTTGGGACTGTCATGGGTTGCCCATCGAGCACCAGATCGAGAAAAAACACGGCAAGCATTTGCCTGCCGATAAAGTCCGCGAGCTTTGCCGTGCCTTCGCCAAAGAACAGGTAGAACGCCAAAAAGCTGATTTCATCCGACTGGGCGTATTGGGTGATTGGGATCATCCTTACCTCACGATGGATTTCAAAACAGAAGCCGGCATTATCCGTGCTTTGGGAAAGATTTATCAGAATGGCTATCTGTATCAGGGTCAGAAGCCCGTCAACTGGTGTATTGACTGCGGCTCCGCACTGGCTGAAGCGGAAGTGGAGTATGAAGACAAAGTTTCACCAGCAATTGATGTCGGTTTTGTCGTTCAATCTGCACACCCATTACTGAACGATGCCTTTGGCATCACTATTCCAGCGGATATGCAAACCTATGCGATTATCTGGACCACCACACCGTGGACATTGCCCGCCAATCAGGCAGTCAGTGTTCACCCTGATTTTGACTACGCATTGGTGCAAACCGAACGTGGCTTGCTAATCCTCGCTAGCGAGCTGAAGCAATCCTGCCTGGAACGTTACAATCTAACCGGTGAAACATTGACCACATGCAAAGGGCAAGCGCTGGAACACTTGTCCTTACAACACCCGTTTGAGGCACGCACGGTAACCATTATCTGCGGCAAACATGTCACACTGGAAGCCGGTACCGGGCTTGTGCATACCGCACCGGCGCATGGTCTGGACGACTATTTTGTCGGTCAGAATTATCATCTGCCGAGTGAAAGCCCGGTGGATGGCAATGGTAAATTTAATACCAATACCCTTTTGGTCGGCGGGCTTTCGGTATGGAACGCCAACGATGTCATTACCGAAACGCTTAAAACCAGCGGACATCTGTTTTGTTTGGAAAAAATCGATCACAGCTATCCGCACTGCTGGCGTCACAAAACACCGATTATTTTTCGCGCCACGCCACAATGGTTTATTGGCATGAACCTGCACAACACCATCGCTGCCACTACGCCAAGAAAAACATTGCGCGAGCTGGCGATACAAGCTGTCGAATCCACAGCGTTTTACCCGACATGGGGCAAAGCTCGCCTGGAAGCGATGATCAACAACCGCCCCGATTGGTGCGTCTCACGCCAGCGTAACTGGGGTGTTCCGATGACTTTTTTTGTACATAAAGAAACCCACGCACCGCATCCACGTTCACTGGAACTACTCGAACAAGTGGCGCAAAAAGTGGAACAACAAGGTATTGAAGCCTGGTTTGCGCTGGATGCCGCAGAATTGCTCGGGGAAGAAGCCAGAGATTACAAAAAACTGACGGATACATTGGATGTCTGGTTTGATTCCGGCACTACGCACGATACGGTCGTGAAAGCGGATGCACAGCTCAAATTCCCGGTCGATCTATATCTGGAAGGCTCCGATCAGCATCGTGGCTGGTTCCAATCTTCTCTACTGACCGGCTGCGCCATTGATGGCCGCGCGCCTTATGATGCATTATTGACCCATGGATTCGTGGTGGACGGCACTGGCCACAAGATGAGCAAATCCAAAGGAAATGTCATAGCACCGCAAAAAGTGATGGATACATCCGGTGCCGATATTTTGCGTCTGTGGGTCGCTTCAACCGATTATTCCGGCGAACTCTCCATTTCCGAAGAAATTCTGAAACGCGTGGTCGAAAGTTATCGACGCATCCGTAACACGCTGCGTTTTTTACTTGCCAATCTGATGGACTTCAATCCGCAAACAGACTTGATTACTGTTACCGATTGCCTGGAAATTGACCGGTATATGCTGGCATTTACCGAAGCTTTTCAGGAGGATTTGATGCAAAGTTATCAGCGTTATGAATTCCATCAAGTCGTGCACAAACTGCATAATTTCTGTTCGGAAGACTTGGGCGGGTTCTATTTGGATATTCTCAAGGATCGCCTATACACGGCGGCAGCCAAAGGTTTACCACGCCGTTCGGCACAAACTGCGCTGCACCATATTGCGCATAGTCTGGTACGTTTATTTGCCCCCATCCTGAGCTTCACTGCGGACGAAGTCTGGGAACATTTGACAGGCGATACCGAGGGCAGCGTGTTACTCCATCAGTGGCATACTTTCCCGTCACAGCCCGATACCGAATTATTGCAACAGCGTTGGACGAAAATACGCACGGTACGCTCACAAGTGCTGAAAAAACTGGAAGATTCCCGCACACGTGGTGAGATTGGTTCATCACTGGCAGCAGTGGTCGGAATTCAGTCCAGCAGTGAAGATTTTGTGCTGCTCCATGCACTAGGCGACGACTTGCGCTTTGTGTTAATTGTCTCTGAAGTCAATCTGAATCAGATTGACGATCCACAACAAGAAAGCATTTCTGTCACGTCCAGTACGCACACAAAATGTGAACGCTGCTGGCACTATCGCCAGGACGTGGGGCATCACGCGGAACATCCCACTTTGTGTGCCCGTTGCATCACCAATCTTTACGGCGATGGCGAAGAACGGTGCTACGCATAAAACCTAACGATTACTTACCGGAAACCTTCGTTTATGAAACTTTACATCAGTCTAGGCATTGCTTTGATCGTTCTGACGCTGGATCTCGCCAGTAAATACTGGGTGGAGTCCGTCTTGGAATTTGGTCAGAAAATTCCTCTGACCAGCTATTTTAACTTGATACTAACCTACAACCCAGGAGCAGCCTTCAGCTTTCTGAGTGATCAACCCGGCTGGCAACGCTGGTTCCTGAGCGGCATCGCTGGCAGCGCCGCCCTATTGATCATTTTCCTGCTCAATAAATACAAACATGAGAAACTATTCTGCATGTCGCTGAGCTTGATTCTGGGAGGCGCGTTAGGTAATTTATACGACCGCGTCACGTTGGGTCATGTGGTTGATTTTCTGGATTTTTACATCGACGCTTATCACTGGCCGGCATTCAATATCGCCGATTCCGCTATTTTTATCGGCGCAGCACTGATGATTTATGACAGCTTTCAGCGTAAGGAAAACGTTCAAAATCCCGGGAAATAAACCTAATAATCCGCACGTAATCGAATTATTAAAAACTCGGCTTTATTTGGCCGATTTCTTCTTATCTTCTTCCTTCGTGATCGGGTTTTGCACGGTATAGCCTTCTTTTTTCATTTGATATCCCCCATAAGCCCCCGCACCGGTAGCAGCCAACATCCAACAGCCGGATAATAGCGGCAGTAGCATCAGGAAGACTGTCGCACTTAATATCTGTTTTCTTTTCATTTTAGACTCCTGCAAAAATGATATCGCAATGATTTCAGGTAATTTACTGAATGAAACTCTTGCTATGAGAAATCTTGTCAATCATCTATAGATTACAGATTATTCAATGAACCTACAACTCCTTGGATCGTTACTGGAAAAGTATTCTCGAGTATCATCGGTATATTAATATGATTATGTGCTCCTTCGCCAAGCACTTGGATGTAATCTCGCAGTCTTTCATCAACCATGAAAAATAACTATTTTCAATCAGCTGATTTATATTCTAACTTCAGTGAATAACAACGATCAGGAATATGGCTCCAATCGCTTACCCATCGTCGATCACTGCTATTTTTGATAACTTTCTAACCGTTTCATCCATTCAAACAAATATTCAGCGCATTCATCCAACGGAGGATAATTCACATGAAACAACGCATAAAACAACTTATTTTATCGGCTTGCACATTCATTCTAGTCGGCAATATCCATTTCGCTTCGGCCGATATTGCCAGTGACACCGAAAGACTTCTCAATTGGGCTGAGATAACATATCCGAATCTCTTCCCTAGCTGTCAGGCCACGCAAAATATTGAACCTTGGATATACCGCTACTACCCGGAATCCCAAATCTATGCCGGTGTCAACAGGAACGACAATGATGTGTATGTGCTTGGAGGTAATTTCGGGAATACGCCTACAAGGAACGCTTGCTAATCTGATTAGTCAAATTCCTCCTGGGAACAATATCGCTGCTTGCGACACTTCTAATGTACCCGCTGGGATTAATTATAGTCAAAGTGGTAACGTCATAACAGTTACTACAAATGGTCAATGCATTCTCGCGGACCTTAGCACCAACATTTGTCAAGTGCCGCCCCAAACAACGCCAAGTGGCATTTCCATACTCAGCAGTAATACAGCGACCTCATCAAGAATAGAGGGTTTGACAATCAATATTCCTGGGTTTCCAGACCCGCTTAATAGCCTCAGTACAGATACAAAGCACTGTACTATCAATGCAGCGACTGAAACAGCCAATTTAGTTGTAAACTCGAATCTTTGCTTTGATATCACACCAACCATTACTGCTGCATTCGGTGATTCTCCTATAGATGGAATTGTAGTGACGCCGCCAGTGAAATATTTTACAACAGGAACATATACGAGTCAGACTGTAACCGATCGCTTTGCGACTGACACCACGACCATTAGCGATGTATTTACTGGAGAAAATTGGATCAAACAAAATGGCAGTTTTGTGAAACTTTGATAAAGTTAGCAACTAGTAACTGTCCCATGCAACTTCCCTACTGTTCTTCTAGCAGTAAGGAAAAAACGCCCAACAACTATTTACACATGATTTCTTACATCCTCTCCAATCCACAACTAGGATTGTAAAGAAAGCGGTTTTTTTAGAGGCAGCTACGCTAGAATAAAAAAATCCCTATTGCAAGCAATAGGGATTAAAGGGCCTCGTCATAAAATCATTCATCACAATCAACAGACTCAATGCAAAACATCTTCCTCAGTAAAGCATCACTCCATTTTCACATTTAGCTCCGGTCTCCGAATAGATTGCGATAATCTGACTTCAATATAATGCCTACCGAGTATTTTTGAAGATGGAAACAGAAGGAAAATATACCCCCATATTCAAAATATGGCAGTGACTTTTCTCACACCGATGAAATTACCCGATGAACAGCAATGGATCGATCACCCGACAGTTAATTATCGCTGCAAGAAGACCCAGAGAGTCTTGTAATCGATTCAAATTATAGTGTTATACTCCAAAGAAACTTATTATCTTATTGCTGTCGGAGAAAGGTCGACTCTATATTTAAGTTTCTGTTTAATTCCGATACCAATGGATAATGCAAAGTACCTAATAATATGAATATAAACATTATTTCTATTCATACCATTAGAATCTACAGACTCTCAATATAATCATGCTAACATCCATTGTAACAACACCGATTAATCATTTCTTACGCAGCGAAAGATGGGCATGCAAACGATTGCAATCATTTACCGGACAAACAGTTTGTATCCGGATACCCCCTCTGGTTAATTTTAAAATGCTTATTACCGCGGAAGGTGAAGTACAGCAAGCTGATCATAGTATTTGTGCAGATGCAACACTCTCCTTATCTCCACTTATTCTATCCAGAGTGCTCAACCGAAAATCAACTGCACTTGATCAAGTCGAGATAATCGGTAATAAACCGCTTGCGGATGAATTGATCAATATTGGCAAGCAAATCAATCTCAGCATGATTTTTGAGCAGGATCTGAGTAAGGCAATTGGCGATATACCTGCACATCGTCTAACGAATACCGGCGAACATCTCATACAATGGCATACAGAAAACCTGGATCGTATGTCTCAAGCTTGGGTTGAATATTGGACAGAGGAAAATGTTTTACTAACAAAAACCGCCGTTATTAACCGATTCACTCAAGAAGTAAAAAATCTACAGCTAGATACCGAGCAACTGGAACAACGGCTCAACAGATTGATCTTAAAAGAGGCCATAATAAGCAAGTAATTCGACACAACACACTCACTCTTCCCGATAGTAAAACAAATAAATACTTATCCGGATCATGAATAAAATAAACCGGTAATACTTTAATTGCCCTCTCAAGCTCAACGTTAGCCAACAACTTATACAACCTATGCGCCTATTCCGCCTTTTAAAAATACAATCCGTTGCGTTTCGATTCGGATTAGACGAATTTGCTCTTAGCCATAGCCGACTGAGATTTTTACGGGTAATAATAAAAACGTTAACTTTCTGGCGAAAACTGGATAAACCTCGCGGAGAAAGATTGCGGCTGGCTTTAGAAACATTAGGACCCATCTTTGTTAAATTTGGTCAAATGCTGTCTACCCGACGCGATCTTCTGCCTCAGGATATCGCCGATGAATTGGCAAAGCTTCAAGATCAAGTTCCTCCATTTCCTTATGAATTTGTATTATCTACATTAGAAAAAGAATATGGTCAAAAAATCGATGAGGTATTCTTTAAGTTCCACGCTACCCCTATCGCCAGCGCATCGGTGGCACAAGTTCATCTTGCCGTACTGCATGATGGCACTGAAGTGGCTGTAAAAATATTACGCCCCAATCTAGCCCCTATTATCACGCACGACATTGCACTGATGGATACCGGTGCATGGTTGGCCGAAGCGCTCTGGGCAGACGGGAAACGTCTAAAATTGCGTCAGGTAGTCTCAGAGTTCGCCCGACATCTGGATGACGAACTGGATCTAATGCGTGAGGCAGCCAACTGCAGCCAGTTACGCCGCAATTTTCTGGATTCTCCCCTGTTACTGGTTCCTGAAGTCTATTGGGATTACTGCCGCAACAGTGTGATGGTCATGGAGCGTGTTAAAGGTACACCTATCAGTCATGTCGATACGTTAAAAGCGCAAGGTATCGATATTCCTCAACTGGCGCGTGTCGGTGTAGAAATATTCTTTACACAGGTATTCAGAGACGGCTATTTCCATGCGGATATGCACCCGGGAAATATTTTTGTTGGAAAAGGTGGCCAGTATATTGCCGTTGATTTTGGCATCATGGGAACCCTCAGTGATGAAGACAAAAATTACCTGGCACAAAATTTCCTGGCTTTTTTCCGCCGCGATTACGCCCGCGTCGCACAAGCACATGTCGAGGCCGGTTGGGCGCCTAAAGATACCCGGGTCGATGACTTTGAAGCCGCCGTACGTGCCGTCTGTGAACCTATCTTTGATAAGCCGCTGAAAGAAATTTCGTTCGGACGTGTTCTCTTGCAGCTATTTCAGGCTTCCCGGCAATTTAATGTAGAAATTCAACCACAATTGGTATTATTGCAAAAGACACTGCTCAATATCGAGGGATTGGGACGCGATCTGGATCCTGATCTGGATTTGTGGAAAACAGCTAAACCCTTTTTAGAAAACTGGATGTCTGAACAAATTGGGTTGCGCGGATTGGCTAGCCGGATACAAAAAGAAGCACCCAACTGGGTAATTATGCTGCCGGAATTCCCTCGCCTGATACACCAGGCGCTCGCTGAAAATCGCAATCACGTGTTGGAAAATAAGATGGCTGATTTAGTCATAGAAGAAAAACGTCAGAATCGACTGTTGGCGCTCATTGCAGTCTTATTGGCAGGATTGTTGCTCTGGCAAGTACTGCATTAATTTTATTAAATAGTATCCAATCTATCTTTTATAGTAATCTCCTTTTTCTACAGTATTTCTATGAGCTATTATCAACATCATGTGTTTTTCTGTATCAATCAACGGGAAGGCAATGCCCAATGTTGCAACAATTTTTGTGCCAAGGAATTGCGCGATTATGCAAAACAACGTATTAAATCGTTAAAGCTGGACGGCAAAAAGAAAATCCGTATCAATAATGCCGGTTGCCTTGATCGCTGTGACGAAGGTCCGGTGATCGTTATTTATCCCGATGAAACCTGGTATACCTATATCGATAAAGACGACATCGATGAGATCATTGATCAGCATTTGGTCAAAGGAAATATCGTAGAACGCTTGAAGATTTGAAACCAGCCAGAATTAACGCATTTCCAGGGTAAACAACTTGCCTGCTGTTATTCAGAACTCTTCTATTGACGGCCCCGCTGGGAGACTTGAGGTCATTCTGGGAAAACCGGAAGCAATGCCGCAAGGTATCGCCATCATCGCACATCCGCATCCCTTGCACGGCGGGACAATGGATAACAAGGTTGTTCATACCTTATTCACCACCTTACTAGAGCTTGAATTCATCACAGCCAAATTTAATTTCCGTGGCGTGGGCCAAAGTGAAGGTATTTTTGATCATGGAATCGGTGAAATAGACGATGTGATGACAGTGACACAAACAATTCGCAGTCAATTCAATGGTCACTCAAAGGATTTGCCGTTACTCCTCGCTGGATTCTCATTCGGGGGCGCTATTCAATTACATGCAGCTAGAAGACTTAACCCGGAGTATCTTATTCTCATTGCACCATCCGTCGCGAACTTAAATGCACCGGCAGTACCGGAAACAACCCGGTATGCGCTAATCGTTCACGGTGATAAAGATGACATCGTATTACCCGACACTTTACTGACATGGGCAACACCGCAATCACAACCAATCGTTTTCATACCGGGTGCCGAACATTTTTTTCATGGCAAACTAATCGTACTCAAGCAAGTAATCTCCAGGGCTTTTGCCAGAAAAGCTTAATATTTATTACCATTACTCAACAAGCTGATGCTGAATAGCATAGCGAACTAATTGCGCATTATTTTTCATGTTCATTTTTTCCAGAATACGGGATCGGTAGGTACTCACCGTTTTAACACTGAGCGATAGTTTATTGGCAATGGCGGTTAAGGACTCCCCTGCCACGATCAGTTTAAAAACATGAAGTTCTCGATCTGAGAAAGTAGTATGCGTCAATATTCCGGAATCCAGAACCGGATTAAACAAGAGTTTCTCTGCAAGCTCCGGATTTACGTATTTACCGCCTCTAGCGAGGCGCCGGATTACATTAATCAGATGATCCGTTGGACTATCTTTCGTCAAATACCCGGAAGCTCCCGAGCGGATTGCTCTGATTGCATATTCTTCCTCCGGATACATACTTAGCACCAGAATACGCGCAGCAGCATTGACAGATAGTACCCTTTTCAGAACATCCAACCCATTAATATCGGGGAGATTAATATCCAACAAAATGATATCCCAATCGTACTCTTTTATTTTCTTTAGAATATCTTTTCCATCTACCGCCTCTGCAACAACTTCAATATCTTCCGTTTCACTAAAAATCCTTCTAAGCCCATCTCGGAATAAAGCGTGATCATCCGCAATCAGAACTTTAACCATTGCTTGATTCCTTAAATAATTCAATAGATGTCAGAGGTATTTTCAGTGTTACAACACTTCCCGTCGAAGATGAACCATATATTTCCAATTTACCACCTAACTGTTGCATTCTTTCATTCATACCGATTATTCCAAAAGACCCCGGGTTATGCATCTGTGATTCAGTAATACCTATGCCATTATCCTTAATGGTAATTATAAAGTCATTTTCATTCTCAAAAAATACAACATCGACCTTCGTCGCTTTTGAGTGCCGTGTTATATTAATAAATACCTCCTGAATAATTCTAAAAATACAAGTCTCATGATGTTTATTAATATGCGATAAATTTGATATGGTCGATTCCAGTGAGCATCTGATATTCGTTCGCTGCTCAAATTCACGTATCAACCATTCGATAGCACCATATAGTCCTAAATTGTCCAACACATTGGGACGCAAATTAACTGAAACCCGACGTGCGGTTTCAATCGCCTCTCCAGTTAATTGATAAAGCGACATGATTCTTTCATGCATCGGTTCCGTATTTATTTTTTTTGACAGCCAATCCAAATCCATTTTTAAGACGGTTAAGGTTCCTCCCAGCACATCATGAATTTCACGGCCTATCCGGGTTCTCTCTTCTTCTCTGACATCTTGTAGATAGGTTGTTAGATGGCGCAGGTTCTCGATCAATCGTTTACGTTCCGTGATATCTTCAATCATACATAAATAGCATACTTCCAGATTTCCGACGGTTTCAAATGGTACGATTGACATCTCAATCCAGATAATTGACATATCTGATCGTAATACTCTTGCTACTATTTTAGAATCATACAGTTGCTGATTTAAGATTCGCTTTATATCCTTTTTATAGGATGACAGGTCATCCGGATGGATGATATCGGATGGATTGATACTGAGTAACTCCTCCACGTTCCTGTTTACAATAGCAGCATATTTCGGATTCACATCATAATATTTCCCTGTATGCAAATTAATCAGCGCAATGCCCAAAGGCGCCTTCTCAAAGACCGTTTGGAATCGCTTTTGCGCCTTTTGGGTACTTTCCTCTATCCGTTTTCTCTCTATTGAGTAGCGGATAACGCGTGCTAAAACACCTTCCGTTAAGCTTCCTTTAACAAGATAATCTTGTGCGCCTGCCTTTATGGCTTTTATTGCAAGCTTGTCATCATTTCTAAAAGACAATACTGCGATGGGTATGCTCGCAGCATTTTCCCGCAATCGATTAATCGTTGTGATTCCGTCGCTATCAGGCAAAGTAAGATCCGACAGAATTAAATCAAATGAATGCTGCTGAATTAATTCAAGTGCGGAATCCAATCGCTCTGTATGCATCAAGCTAATCTGATCCCCCATTGCTTGTTGCAAGTCATTCTGCACAAGAATGGCATCAGTTTCGTTATCTTCAATTAATAAGATATGAATCTTAGGTATCATCATAAAAAATTACGGTTCATACAATATTGAAGTAGAAAACCAGAAATCTTGAATTGATCTCGCTATTTTTATACATTCATCAAAGTCCGCTGATTTTCTAATATAACCATTTGCATGATAATGATAGGCAATTCTGATATCTTCCTTCGCCACAGAAGAAGTATAAATTATGATAGGAATACTTTTGAAATCAGAATCTGTTTTTACTTCCATTAAAACCTCAAATCCATTCTTTCTGGGCATATTTAAATCCAACAAAATGATATCCGGACGAGGCACATCAAGATATTGACCTTGTCGCTTTAAGAATTCTATTGCATAAACACCATCTTCAGCGACATAAATCCCACAGTTTCCCTGGCAGAATGTAAAAGCTTCTTTAATCAATAGAACATCAGTAGGGTTATCATCGATCATCAGAATTACGCCTGGACGAGTATTCTTTTTATGGCGCATAAGGATAATTAATTAGACTTGAGAATTGTGAAATAAACTGAAGAACCCACATTAGGTTTTGATCGAATCCATATTCTTCCACCATGATGTTCCACAACTTTCTTACAAATTGCCAAGCCGATACCTGTCCCTGCATATTCTCTACGGCTATGCAACCGTTGGAATACTCGAAAAATACGCTCTAAATATCGCTCTTCTATACCTATTCCGTTATCAGTGACTGAAAAGATCCATTTATCAAGTTCTTCTTCCACTCCAATATGTATCTTAGGTGGCTGCTCTCTTTGAAACTTAAGTGCATTGTTAATTAAGTTAGTGAACAACTGAATAAACTGAAAAGGAATACCTCTAATCACAGGAAGTTCATCGTATGTAATCATTGCATTACACTCGCTAACGATGACAGAAAGATCACTTAATACGTTATTTAATAGCACTTCACAATCAATCTCCACTAGAGCTTGACTTGCATCAACCTGTGCGTAAGTCAATAAATCATCAATCAGCATCTGCATACGGTTTGTCCCGGCTACCGCATGCAATATCAAATCATTAGCACGCGCATCTAATTGGTCATCACAATATTTCTTCAATAACTGAACAAAACTATTAATGGCTCGGAGTGGTTCTTGCAAATCATGCGTAGCGACATAAGCAAATTGCTCGAGCTCATCATTTGATCGCGCTAATTCTCTAACTTGCATTTCCATTCTTTGTTCCAATTGCTTATACCCTGTCACTTCGGTGCATATTGCAACGTACTGGTACGGAGATCCGGTATGATCTAGAAATGGAACAATCGTCGTGTCTGCCCAATAATAAGTATCATCTTTAGCGCGATTTTTGAGTTCCCCTTTCCAGGTTTTACCCTTCGTAATAGTACGCCATAAGGTTTGCATAAACTCCCTGGAATGATGACCGGAATTAATAATACGGTGGTCTTGCTCAACTAATTCTTCATCTGGGTATTTAGATACAGAACAGAATTTGTCATTAACATATTTTATTTTTCCACTCTTATCAGTTACCGATATACCTGCATGTTCATCAAATACACTTTCAATCATTCTGAGTCTACTCAAAGATACTGTTTGCAAATCAAAAAATTGTTTTCTCTCTAACCATACCCCGAGATCATTGGCTATATTTTTTAAAAATATGGCATCTTCGTCATCCGACCACCTAATAAGATTGATATCTTCATAAAAAAGACATATCTGCCCACAGATCCTTTCATTCACCATTACCGGCGCAGAAAATTTATGTGTTAATGCACGTGTAAACCTATCTGATTTAAAGCATTTGTCATCGATTTCGATAAAAGGAAAGATATAATCACTTTGACACCATGCGACGCTAAGATACTCAACGATTTGCTGACATAGTTCATCAACTGATTGACTTGTTCCTATCGCACGAGAAATTTCGTATAAATAAGCTAACTTAATCAATTTCTCCTGGCTTGTAATCTTACTCATACTTGCCAGATTATCCCCATTAAGCAAGTCGGGAATAAATTGCCCTTTGAAAATTGATTTTTTCTTAGAACCGTTTGATTGATTTCCCAATGAGTGAGGAAGCTCACCGGATATTAATCCTTCGGTATTACCATATCCATATTCTTTACGTAAACTCATTTTTTTAACCGGAGTCACCTATCTATTTCTTAAATATGCCTTAGCACACAAAGACACGTTAATCATTGAGCACGTTAATATGTACAGTCTCAATAGTATCTGGCTGGAAAGCCAAAAACTATAGGAATATTCTGACTATTTATTTTTATTCTTATTCAGTTAGACTAACATTTCTAACTGATATCGACTTAGAAAGTCGACTTTTATAATCACCCTACTTCATCAGTCAAATTTATCAAATTATATCCAACCGATATTCAATTCTAGTCGTTGATTTCAAATATTTTCATATTTAGGTTATCTCAAACAGCTTCCTAGCGATAGCTTAAAAGCCGTATGTGTGTAATTTGAATAGGGAACATAATTCCGACAATGAAGGATTATCTACAATGTTTAATGATTATGTAAGAATTACCTCGGTTGTTGGTTGCTTACGAAAGTAATTGAGAGTATTTCATCAGAGGAACAGCGTTATACAAATTTCTATAAACATAACAGAATCATAGGAATAATAAGCGCATCAACCCAACATAATGGTAGTGCAATATGCCGTTTATGCCGTGCCCCCATTAAGTAAGTAAAAATGTACCGACTTTTCCATCGGTTTGATGGTCTATTGATACAACATTCTGCTCGATTCTCAGAGTATTTTGAAATAACTCTAGAAATAAACCTCTCATTTTCTAAATCTTGCTAATTGTTCTTTCAGTTCTTTAATTTCCTCTTCTGCACGAATTCGTGGGGTAACATCCAATTGAACACCCAGGAAGTACAGCAAATTTCCGTGAGAATCAAATAGTGGTGACATAACGAGATGATTATAGAACAGTTCGCCATTCTTACGATAATTACGCAGTGTCACTTCCACGGATTTCTTGTTCTTTATTGCATCGCGCAATTGAATAATTTCCGCTTGATCGTGTTCTTTTCCCTGCAAAAAACGGCAATTCCTACCCACTGTTTCCGCTAACGTATAGCCCGTTATGTTTTCAAACGCTTTGTTAACATAGACTAGTGGCATATCTTCTTGATCAGGATCTGCTAGTGACACCCCATTTACACATGAATCAAGAATCTTGGACAATACTTGCGGAATTAATCCAGGGTCTTTCTCAACAATAAAATCCATGATTTTTTCTCCAGGTTAATCAACGACTAGCTAAATAAAAAATGAAACGTATACAAATGACCGACTACTTCAAATCAGCTGGTTCTGCTTCAACTAACTTTTTGATATTTTTTACTGTTCTTTCAGTCCCATCCTGCACAGCAATCCGTACTAGCTTCTCAAATGGCCTCACATGTAAATCAAGGCTTAATAGCTCAAAGATAAAGGTCAATCGACTCTCTACAGAATTGATTGATTCAATCACATAATCACATCGATAAGGATTAGAAACACCCTCAAAACAAATGCGTATCCCTGAATCAAAAACCTTAACTTTAAATGTCGACTCGGAGCGATTGCCCTGATCGATGCGAACTTGACGGCATGTAGCACCTAGCCTCATGGGACCATCAGTGAGTTTCTGTAACTCTTTAACTTCCGGTGACCATCTGGGATAGTTAATAAGCAAATCAATCCCGATAAAATTGAAAAGCCTATCATTTGAACTTTGAATGATTGTGCTGGCTTTACCAATTACAGGGGTATCTTTGAACAAACCAAGCATTATCATGCCTCCTGTGTAGCGTTTGTTAAACCAGGTAAGTATCGATCCCTACCAATAGTAAATCATATTGCGCTTCTACGAGTTCCTTAATTGCCAATGCCGGCATACCAGTTACTAAGTTACCTTCAGAACCCAACCAACCAACAGCATCAGCAGATCCAAGACTCACTACATAACCCAAGTCATGATGGAGGTATGGTTCAAGCAATCCGGGAAAACCTGAGTGTCGCAGTATATTGCGTGCCGTTAATTTACCCTTACGAACAGCGGATTGTGCTGTTAATGTATTAGAACCTAGGGATTGATAATAAGAGCAATCACCAGCCACAAAAATATGAGGCAAAATTCTCTGATCTTCCATGATTTGGCCAAAAGCATTAGCAGTGAAAATATTCTGTTCCTTCTTGCCCAAAAACAAAATTGATAAGCTCGAAGGCAGTTCAAATTGTTTTCCCGTCTGTTTTTCCGCTAATCGAATTTCGTTAGATTGTTGGCCACAGTAATAGCTATCGGGATAAAAAGCAATATCCATATCCTGCATACGAGATTGTACATAAGTACTGAACCCATCGGGAAACTGCTCCAGCACATGTTCACCAGAGTGAATCAAACGTAATTCAGTTCTACTTTTTATTCGATCAAGAAACTGCTTAATTTCAAATAAAAACTGTATACCCGTTGCCCCCCCCCCCACGACAGAAATCGATTGCTCGGGATGGTTATTTTTGTTCAGTAATTTCGTCAATAAATCAGAGCCGGCTGAAACAGTGAAATCCTTCAAATCCAATACATCATCGATAGAGTCCACTGTTTTACTTTCGCTACCGGAAGCAATCAATAAATAATCAAAATTTAAAACCTCTTCATTCACAATCAATTGTTTCTTATCCTGACATTCCTGAAGATCACCCTGACCAAAATGTACTGATGCTGATATGTGCCGACAACCGTAGCGATTCTCTATATCGGCAAACGGAACCAGCAAATCTGTTAAGGGATACCGGAATGTCTCATGCAAATGCGTAATTTTTATATGCTGCTCTTTCGGATCAATGATCGTAATATCAGTATCCGGCGCGTAGCGCAAAAGATTTGTTAATGCTGCAATACCCGCATATCCACCACCGATAATGATCACTTTCAATCTTTTTTGTTTCGCTATGTAAAATGGCAGAAAAGCCACGCTGTCTCCTTGATCAATAGGCGCGAAGAATATTAATTTCTTCTATAAAACAATCTAAAATCAATTCTCACAGAAAGATTTCCAATTTCACCTGCTTGCTGAATCAATATCGCTTGTAATATGCCACAGCCTAGCATAAATACTGTCGTTTATACCTTTAGTTTGAAAATCGATGGGGAATCTGATCCACCCGCCAATGCATACTGGCCCATTGCCAAAAAGAAGAGACATCCCCTTCTATCATCTCTAAGGGTGGTTGCTGACCTAAAAAATGTAGCGCATCTACCAATTGCGTCAGTGCATTGGATAAATCAATTGGAGCAGCACGCGTTTGTTTACTGAGCTTCTCACCCGTCGCATTGGTCACAATCGGCAAATGCAAATAACTTGGCGTGGAGTAACCCAGTAATCGCTGTAAAAATATCTGACGCGGCGTAGAATCCAGCAGATCGGCACCGCGTACAACATGCGTGATATTTTGCGCGGCATCATCTACGACTACTGCTAATTGGTAAGCATAAACGCCATTCGCCCGGCGCAAGATAAAATCACCAATATCATTCCTCAATTTCTGAGCATAAGATCCTTGCAACATATCATTAAACTCGATGAGATCATCACTGGTACGAATGCGCAATGCATATGCTTTATTATTAGGGACGGGATTTTTAAAGCAAGTTCCGGGATATATCGGACCACTTATCCCCATGATACTGGAGTCGGCAACCTCCCTGCGTGAGCAAACACAAGGATAGATGAATCCCTGATCATTCAAAACATCCAATGCCTCCTGATAAATCCCAGAACGCTTACTTTGATAAATCACTTCCCCATCCCATTCCATACCTAATCTCTCAAGCGTATACAGAATCTCGCTGGCTGCATCAGGCACTTCACGCTGCCAGTCAAGATCTTCAATCCTCACCAACCAATCGCCATGATTAAACTTAGCATCCAGATAGCTTCCCACCGCAGCGACCAGTGAGCCGAAATGTAAAGGACCGGTGGGTGATGGCGCAAATCGGCCGCGATACCTTGAGTCCTGAATTTGAGTATTTTTCACAAACAATGAGCAGGTTAAATACAGAGATATCCTGTAAAGACAATACAATTCTTTGATTGGCTCAATACAAATCAATAGTAACAGCCTATATTGCCTTATCTAATCGACTATAATTCTAAAAGAATACCCATCCTATTTGTTATTGGGTTAAAAAATAATCAGAAACTTTCAGGATCGACAATGCATATTCATATACTTGGGATTTGTGGCACTTTTATGGGTGGCATAGCAGTCATTGCACGCAAATCAGGACATAAGGTTACAGGTTGTGATCAAGATGTTTATCCACCCATGAGTATGCAACTTGAATCCCAAGGTATCGAGTTAATATCCGGTTATGCCCCTGAGCAGATTCAACTACAACCGGATATATTTGTCATCGGTAATGTCGTGACACGTGGTAATCCGTTGATGGAGGAAATACTCAATCGAAATTTGCCGTATATTTCAGGCCCGCAGTGGCTATCAGAAAACATTCTGAGAAATCGCTGGGTACTTGCCGTATCCGGCACGCATGGCAAAACGACAACCAGCTCAATGTTAGCCTGGATACTCGATTATGCTGGATTAAACCCAGGATTCTTAATTGGTGGTATACCGGAAAATTTTGGCGTATCCGCAAGAATTGGAGAAATCTCATCATCCTCTCATCATTCCAATTTGGATTCCGCTGAAATCTCACCTTTTTTTGTCATTGAAGCTGACGAATATGACACTGCCTTCTTTGATAAACGCTCGAAATTTGTTCATTATCATCCCAAAACCACGATCCTCAATAACCTTGAATTTGATCATGCCGATATCTTTGCGGATCTCTCAGCGATAGAACGTCAATTTCACCACCTTGTTCGAATTATTCCGAATAATGGCTTAATCATATCCAATGGGAAAAACGAAAATTTAAAACGTGTCTTAAAACAGGGCTGCTGGACACCCATTGAGGAATTTGGCATAGAAACGGGTTGGCACTCAAAGTTACAGACAAACAATGCTGTGGATATTTATTTTAATGAAATATATCAAGGATGTTTACACTGGGATCTATTAGGTGAGCACAATCGCATGAATGCATTGGCCGCATTGATTGCTGCCCGACATACCGGCGTACCAACCCAGGTAGGGATTAAAGCATTAACACAATTTAGGAACGTTAAGCGCCGCATGGAGAAACGCGGCACTGTCAACAGCATTACAGTTTACGATGACTTTGCACATCATCCAACAGCGATCCAAACTACATTAAATGGTTTGCGAACACATGTTGGAAAAGAGAGAATCATTGCCGTACTTGAACCGCGTTCAAACACCATGAAAATGGGGGTATGGAAAAATAGCCTCGCCGGTAGCCTATTGGAAGCTGATCAAGTTTTTTGCTTCACCCGTGATGCGCAATGGGCAAAAACCGCTCTGGATATCTTGGATAAAAAAGCCAGTTGTTACGATGATTTCGATCAGTTAATAAAAAATATCGCCATTATTACGAAACCGGGTGATCATGTCTTAATCATGAGTAATGGTAGCTTTGGCGGTATTCATGAAAAAATATTATCAACCTTAAAGAATCATTGATTGAATTCCTTGTTTACAAACTCTGATAATCAAGATTCTATCCAGAAACTTCTAGCCACCCTCAAACTCACATAGCGAAAATACGCTACATCCCAAGCTTTCCAAACGAGCCCTACCGCCCACATCGGGCAAATCAATGACAAAACAACACTCTACAACTTCCCCGCCCATATCTTGTATGAGCTTCACTGCTGCTTCTGCTGTCCCCCCCGTTGCAATTAGATCATCAACAAGAAGCACACGATCGCCTGGCTGAATGGCATCAACATGTATTTCAATCCGATCAGTACCATATTCCAACTGATAATCCCGCCCAATCGTTTCTGCCGGCAATTTATTTTGTTTGCGAATAGGCACGAAGCCTTTACTTAATTGATAGGCCACAGGCGCACCAATAATAAAACCACGTGATTCAATGCCAACAACTTTATTTAGCTCGATATCCTGATATCGCTTGGCAATCTCTTGAATCGTTGTGCGTAGTCCGATCGGATCCTTCAGTAAAGTCGTAATATCACGAAACATAATGCCATGGTGTGGATAATGTGGAATGGTCCTGATATGCGATTTAATCGGCATAATGTCTGATTGGCGATAAAAATGTTAAAAATAAAAAAGGCCCCAACCCAACGGTTGAGGCCTTTTAATGTTACTTCAATAGCTACATTAGATTAAATCTTAGTGATCCATTGCAGCTTTTGCATCGAAGCTCTTTGGTGCTTTTAATTGGGTCATGAGGTCATCATCCCATTTGCCTTCAACATTCATATGAAGCGCAGCGCCCAGCAATACAGCTTCAATCAGGTTATGACTAAGATAAACGTATAATCCTGGTTGTTTGAATTCATACGCTGCAGCAACAGCTGCACCACCTGGAACCCACCAAGTTTCTTGGCTGGTCAACGGTGTATCGCTGAATGAACCGCCCACCCAGTACAGATCAGCATGACCACCGATCAAATGTGGACGGGAATCACGGTTGGCTTGTGAGTGAATGAACAATACTTTTTCACCTACTTTTGCTTTCAGTGCATTGTCGCCTGTAATTGCACCAACCGCACCATTAAAGACTACGTGTGTTGGAACGAGTGTTTTTGATACTTCAAGCATGTCTGCCATACCTTCAGCTGGTGAGCCATAGGTTTTGAACTTGCCGCTGGCATCTTTTGGCAGATAGAAATCTTGTTCACCGATGTAAAAAGCTTTATCGTATTTATATGGTTTGCCTTTCGCATCTTTCAAACCATCTTTTGGCAATACCATAATCGCGCCATTCATACCAGAGATCACATGGAATGGAATCATGGTTCCACCTGGTGCACAATGGTAAACAAATACGCCTGGTTTAACCGCTTTCCAGCGTACCACTACTTCTTCACCTGGTTGTACCAATGTTAAACCTGCAGCACCCAACGCACCGGTTGCAGCATGGAAATCCACATTATGAGCTAGTGTACTTGTTTTTGGATTAACCAATGTCAATTCGACATAATCACCTTCGTGTACAACGATGAGCGGGCCAGGAATGCTACCATTGAAAGTCAAACCCCAGACTTTTGCACCAGGAGCAACTTCCATCAGTTTTTCTTGAGTTTCCATACGTACTTCAACAATCTTAGGTCCTTTGCTGACCTGATCGTGCACAGGTACATTCGGTGGAGCCACCAGTTCTTGTTTTACACGTGGTAATTTAGAAATGTCTGTAGAGGCTACAACAGCTTGTGTTGCAGCGAAACAAAGCAATCCTAATCCTACAACTGCCTGAACAGCTTTAATCATATCTCCCTCCATAAATGATGAATTTTGCGCTTTTCTATGCGCCATTCTAATTACTATCTACTACTTATCAACCTGTCATGTAATCATCAAGATTACCAACATCTGCCTTTTGCTATGTAGCAAAAAGGACGGAACGGGGAATATACACTTTCTGAAGAAAACTGTCTATTCTTAGTAGGTTGTAATGCTGAAAGCCTTACTGAATGAATGGGATTTCAATTAACCAAGATTGATATGCCTAGTACTTGTTCATTCAGTTAAAATTCATTCAATCCGCAATTCTCAACCTTGTATTAATTTAATTTCAGCAGCGGCCAGGTTGTCCTGCGTACCTCTAAGCACCACAACATCATTCGCCTCTAATCGCGTCTCACTCGTAGGCAACAGCCCGCGAATATTGCGCCTCCTCACTGCCGTCACCTCAACAGCCAAACTTCCCAAGTCAATATCACCCAATGTCTTATTGATAGCCGCAGCTCCCGGAATGATTGTAATGGTTAATAAGCGCGGGAATAATTCTTCATTTCCATCTTCTGTCTCATCGGTTACGCCATAGTAAAAACCGCGCAATAAATGATAGCGCTGCTCACGAATCTCTCTGATGCGCCGTAAAATTCGCCCTGTTGATACATCAACAAACATCAGCGCATGAAACGCCAACATCAAACTGCCTTCCATAATCTCTGCGACCACCTCTGTTGCACCGGCATCCTTTAACAAATCAATATCAGAATCATCACGCGTCCGGACAACCACGGATAGCTCCGGGCGCAACTCTTGAACATGCCGCAGAATTTTTAAGGTGGAAATGGTATCGGCATAACTCACCACCAACACTTTTGCACGCATCAAACCCGCAGCAATAAGTACTTCGCGCCGTGCTGCATCCCCATACACAACCGCTTCCCCCGCATTGGTCGCTTCACGTATACGTTGTGGATCAAGATCCAAGGCAATGAACGGTATGGATTCCTGCTCCAATATCCGCGCCATATTCTGACCACTTCTTCCATACCCACAGACGATGACATGATTTTGCGTCACCATGGTCTGTGCGGCAATGGCTGTTATCTGCATAGCTCGATGCATCCATTCTGAACTGTAAAAACGCTGGATCATGGGTTCGCTGTACTCAATCATGAAAGGTGCAATGAACATGGATAACGCCATGGCTGCAAGCACCGGTTGAAGGACAGAATTCTCGATCACCCCGATTGCACCTGCCTGCGCCAGCAAAACAAATCCAAATTCCCCCGCTTGTGCCAAACTCATGCCTGTTCGAACCGCCACACTGGAATCCGCATTAAATAACCGTGACAATCCGGCAATGACTATTGTTTTCAATAGAATAAGTGCCGCTAGCATTACAAATACCCACAAGAAATTTTCAATAACTACTTGTATGTCCAGTAACATACCAATCGTTACAAAAAACAAGCCCAACAAAACATCCCGAAAAGGCTTGATATCATCTTCAACCTGATAGCGATATTCCGTTTCAGAAATGAGCATTCCAGCAAGAAATGCGCCTAAGGCCAGTGACAAGCCGGCTAATCCGGTTAACCAGGCAAGACCCAGTGTAATCAATAGCACATTCAGAACAAATAATTCCGATGATCTTTGACGGGCAACCAAATGGAGCCAGGGGCGCATCAATTTCTGCCCAAAAAACAAGATGATTACTAACACGATAATCACCTTCAGGATAGCGATAGCCAGATCGTTTGTATCACTGTCGATTTCGGTTGCTAGTGCAGGAACGATAATGAGTAATGGAATAACCATCAAATCTTGAAAAAGCAATATGCCAATGACCTGTCTGCCGTGAGCGGAATTCAGCTCCACGCGTTCTGCCAGCATTTTAATGACGATGGCCGTAGAAGACATTGCCAAAGCACCCCCTAATACAAACCCGACACGCCAGTCCAATCCAAGCACCCAAGCCACAACCATTACGAATAAAATACTGATGACAACTTGTGCCGTGCCAAAACCAAACACAATACGTTTCATGGCAACAAGTTTAGGCAGGCTAAATTCAAGGCCGATACTAAACATCAAAAAAACCACCCCAAATTCTGCCAGATGGCGGGTTTCATCGCTTTCGGCAATCCACCCCAAAGCATGCGGTCCGATGATGACACCCGCAAGCAAATAACCCAGCATCGGCGGCAAACGCAGCGAACGAAAAATAACTACGGCAAATACTGCAGTAGCTAGCAAGATAAGAACAGGCTGTAGCGGATTAAGCATGAATGTAAATCATCATAGTAGTCAGTGATCTATAAAAAATAGAAACCATACGATACTTCAGGATCGGACTGATCACAATCTATCCGATACATAATGCTATAATGACGCTGGTTCAATACTTCAGACAGAAATGCCAGTACCTCATCTTTCCACTGCCCTGCGTGGCCCTATCCTTGATCTAGAAGATCGTATTATCAATGCCATGCCGACCATTGAGCACTGGCTAAGGAGCAAATGGCGGGAGCATGCCGTACCATTTTATTGTTCGGTCGATTTACGCAATAGTGGCTTCAAATTGGCACCTGTAGACACCAATTTGTTTCCTGGCGGATTCAACAATCTCAATCCGGAATTCATGCCGCTCTGTGTACAGGCAATGATGAGCGCCATCGAAAAGATATGCCCGGATACCCACAGTTTGCTATTGATTCCGGAAAATCACACCCGCAATACCTTTTATTTGCAGAATGTCGCGACATTGCAAAATATCATGCAACATGCGGGACTCAATGTACGTATTGGAACTTTACTGCCCGAAGTGACAGCAGCTACCAAGATTGACCTGCCGGATGGACAAACTATTACACTCGAACCCATCGTACGCAAAAATAATAAGCTAGGCGTTGATAACTTTGATCCTTGCGCGGTACTTCTTAACAATGATCTATCGACGGGTATCCCGGAAATTCTGCAGAACCTGAACCAGATCGTCATCCCCCCATTACATGCCGGATGGGCAACACGACGAAAATCCAATCACTTTGCTGCTTATGACCAGGTCTCGCAAGAGTTTGCCGATTTAATTGGGATCGATCCCTGGTTGATCAATCCACGCTTTAACTCTTGTGGCGAAATCGACTTTCGCGAAAAACAAGGAGAAGATTGTGTAGCCAGTGCCGTCAATCGCATTCTCTCCGTGATTCAAAAAAAATATCAGCAATATGATGTCAAAGAAGATCCTTTCGTGATCGTCAAAGCTGACTCCGGTACTTACGGTATGGGCATTATGACGGTCAAGGATGGCTCGGACATTTATAAACTCAACCGCAAACAGCGCAACAAAATGGCCGTGGTTAAAGAAGGATTACAGGTTTCCAATGTTTTGGTGCAGGAAGGTGTCTACACGTTTGAGAATATTAACCAAGCTGTTGCGGAACCGGTCATTTATATGATTGATCGCCATGTCGTTGGCGGGTTTTACCGAGTGCATACTGGACGCGGTATCGATGAAAACCTGAATGCGCCCGGTATGCATTTTGTTCCGCTGGCATTTGAAACCACTTGCTTGGTGCCTAACAGCGCAGCGCAATCCAATTCCATTCCCAATCGCTTTTATGCCTATGGCGTTGTCGCACGTCTCGCCCTACTGGCCGCAGCGTTGGAGTTGGAACAAACCGATTCGAACATACCAGTCTCACTTCCCAGCTGAAATCAAAGTGAAACTCGCTTTCATCATTGATCAACTGGACTCCATCAAAACCAGCAAAGATTCCAGTTTCGCCATGATCTGCGAAGCAATTGCCAGAAACCATCAAATTCACGTGCTCTATCAACATGATATTGTACTGATCAATCATATTGTCACAGGCTTTTCCCGCTCCCTGGTTTTGACGGATACGCCCCATCAAGATGGTCATTGGTACAATACCGGTGATACCTTCGCTACGCCGCTGAATGAATTTGATGCAATTCTGATGCGCAAAGACCCACCCTTTGATCTGGAATATATTTATAGCACCTATTTACTGGAATTGGCCGAAACGCAAGGCGCATTTGTCATCAACAGTCCGCGAGCCATCCGCGATCACAATGAGAAGTTGGCGATTACTAAATTCCCACAATTTGTCGCGCCCACGCTGGTAACCAGTCAAGCGCATTTAATCCGGGAATTTCTGAATAATCATCAGGATATCATCTTAAAACCGCTGGATGGCATGGGTGGTGCCAGCGTATTTCGTGTCCACAGTGCCGATCACAACATCAGTGTAATTCTCGAAACACTGACCCACTATGGAACACGAACCATCATGGCACAACGTTTTATTCCTGAAATTGCTCAGGGAGATAAACGCATACTCCTCATCGCCGGCAAAGCGGTGCCTTATGCGCTAGCACGTATTCCAAAACCGGGAGAAACACGCGGCAATCTGGCCGCAGGCGGCACAGGAAAAACACAACCACTATCAGCACGCGACAGGGAAATCGCAGAATCTATCGGACCTGAGTTAGTCAAACATGGCTTAGTATTAGTGGGATTGGATGTGATCGGTGATTATCTGACAGAAATTAATGTGACCAGCCCGACCGGCATGCAGGAGATAACCAAGCAAACAGGATTTAATGTCGCCGAGATGATGCTGGATGCCATTGAAGTAGGTATCAGAAACCACTCTTATTAAGAAAGCTAACGACGAAAACCGTATTCCAGGATAAAAAACTGCGGTTTGAATTGTGCCAGCGGTTCATACAGTTTCTTCAGTTCTTCTTCCTGCCCATGTATTTCCAAACGTATGATTTCAGCCATATCGAGTGCTTGTTGAAGCAGATCACCCACATTATCCAAGTGTATCAGCAACCCTTCCGCATCCTCATAGCCTTCGCGGCAATAGGCTTCGTCGCCATTAAAACTGAATCCGTAATAAAGACATTTTTCTTCTTTACTTGCCCTGGCAACAAATTGCTCGCACAGATTTTTGAAGTTGATGACTTGACCATCCGAAATTTTGAAATAGGGTGCAATCGAACAACATTTATCGTGCGGTGACATATGAATTGAACGATCGTCGACAGATATAATAAGGCTTTTAGACAGCTAGTTCACATGGCGGCGGATCAGCTGATTGATGAATCCGGCAAGCTCAGCATAAACGTAATTGACGCATTCGTGCTGAACTTGCCACAGGTTTATTTACTTAGTGTACTGTTACCGCTTCTTTTTCTTCGCAAATCAGATTGGCACAATAAGTTTCATGAATGCCATCCAGGAAACCCCACAGCGCATCGCAGGCTTCTTGGGTAGCCGCCAGTACTTCAGCTTGCTTTTCCGGGGTATCGGCAAAGCGTTCAATAATTGCCCATTCGGCTTGCGAATGATAAATATCGGCTTTTTGGTGTACCGAGAAGAATTCATAATCTTCAGGATTTTTCATGCCATAAAATTTAGCCAGACCATCAATTTTCACTGCGGCAACGTCAGGCACTTGCGATTCAAATGCATGCAATGCAGCAAGTCCGGCATAAAACGGGCGATTCAGGCAAATATCCCGGAATGTAGCGACAAGTTTCTCGGTATTGGGCAGTGCGACTGCATTTGCCAGACTCTTATCATTTGCACCCAAGGCAAACGCAAAGTTTTTCCAGAGTGCCGGATGATTTTTCTCACCGTGTTCTTCATCAATCAGATTACGCAATACTTCTTGGCGCACGCTGATGTCACCACTATTCGTTTCTGAATGGATATGCGGCGTATTAAAGTGTACCGCGCTTAAATAAGTTGGTTCAGCCAATACATTGTAAAAATATTGCTCGGCATAATGACGCAGTTGTTCTTTGGTTAGTTTACCTTCGGTCCAGGCAACATAAAAAGGATGTTTGAGTAAGTGTTTCTCACCGATAATAGAATTGATTTTTTGCTTGAGTATGGTATTGGTTGTCATGACTGTCCCTTTAAACTGAAGTGGATAAAATACGCGCATATCATCGCTAAATAACATTGCCAAGTCAAATTTAGCGAGTCTGGATTGCGCTGAGATGACTGGACAAATACCGGCTTGCAGCGA
Organism: Nitrosomonas sp.; assembly: GCA_017984435.1. Taxonomy (GTDB): domain Bacteria; phylum Pseudomonadota; class Gammaproteobacteria; order Burkholderiales; family Nitrosomonadaceae; genus Nitrosomonas. Next base: position 46,656 of record JAGNZK010000018.1, read on the forward strand.
CCATATTGCGCAATGCCGGTTTAACTTCTTCCCAATGACGCGTCTTCAATCCGCAATCCGGATTGACCCACAACCGCTGGGCAGGTATGCGTTGTGCGGCTTTCTCCATCAATGCGATGATGGAATCGACAGAGGGTATATTAGGTGAATGAATATCATACACGCCCGGACCGATTTCATTCGGATAATGAAATTGATCGAATGCATCCAACAACTCCATGTCGGATCGAGAAGTTTCAATGGTGATCACATCCGCATCCATGCCCGCGATAGCTTCCATAATGTCATTGAACTCTGAGTAACACATGTGTGTATGAATCTGTGTTTCATCCTTAACGCCATTGGCAGTCATACGAAACGCACGGATAGCCCAGTCGAGATAAGCGTTCCACTGCGATTTTCTGAGCGGCAAACCTTCCCTTAACGCAGCCTCATCAATCTGAATCATTCTGATGCCTGCTTTTTCCAAAGCGAGCACTTCGTCGCGAATCGCCAGCGCCAGTTGTATACACGTTTCTGCACGGGATTGATCATCGCGTACAAAAGACCAATTCAACATGGTGACCGGACCCGTTAACATGCCTTTCATCGGTTTGTTGGTCAGTGATTGCGCATATTGAATCCATTCCGTGGTCATCGCCTGAGAATGCGCGACATCGCCATAAATAATTGGCGGCTTGACGCAACGTGATCCATAGGACTGAACCCAACCAAACTGAGTAAAGTCATAACCCGTCAATTGTTCACCAAAATATTCCACCATGTCGTTGCGTTCAGGCTCGCCGTGCACAAAAACATCCAATCCCAACGCTTCCTGCTCCTGTACACAAGTTTCAATTTCTTTTTGCATCGCCTGACGATAGGCTGATTCCGATAGCCTGCCTTCGCGGAAATCACGGCGCGTTTGTCTAATTTCCTGCGTTTGCGGGAAAGAACCGATGGTGGTCGTAGGGAAAAGCGGCAATTGGAATTTTTCCCGTTGCACGATTGCACGTTGATGGTAAGGGGATTGACGTGTACCCATTGCTTCATTGATTTCAAGTACACGCGCTTTGACTGCTGCCTGATGCACCCGCTGGGATTGCTTGCGGCTTGTTATCGCCGCGCTATTTTCCTGCAGGATTTCAGCAACGCTGCTTCTTCCGTGGTCAAGGGCTTTTGCCAGTACTGCCACTTCATTTAATTTCTGCATCGCAAACGCCAGCCACGACTGAATATCGGTATCCAATTTTTGTTCATTCTCCAGATCAACCGGCACATGCAACAATGAACAGGATGGCGCAAGCCAAAGGCGATCCTGCAGCCGCGCATAGATCGGTTCCAGCCAATCCAATATTCCAGTTAAATCAGTCTTCCAAATATTACGTCCGTTGATCACACCCAGAGATAGGATTTTATGGCTCGGTAACCAGTCAATCACCTTGGCGATTTCGTCTTTAGCCATCACGGCATCCAAATGCAATCCGTCGACAGGCAACTCACAAGCCAATTGCAAATTATCTTGCAGTTCCCCGAAGTAAGTCGTCAACAACAGATTGATAGGGGTAGCTTGTAATTGGTAATACGTTTTTCTCAATGCATGCTTCCACTCTTGGGTAAGTTCCATGACCAATATCGGCTCATCGATTTGCACCCATTGAATGCCCGCATTCTCAAGTTCATGCAACAATTGCGCATAAACATTGAGCAAATCATCCAGCAGATCAAGCTTGTCCATGCCATCCTTGGATTTTCCCAGCCATAAATAAGTCACCGGGCCGAGAATAACCGGTTTAACTTGCGGATGCGTTTGCTCGGCTTGCTGGATTTGTTCGAGTAAACGACTAGCATTCACAGAAAATCTCGTATCTCTATCAAATTCCGGTACGATGTAGTGATAATTGGTATCAAACCACTTCGTCATTTCACCTGCACTGACGCAGGAACAAGCTGAACCATCACTGACCGAGCGGCCTCTCGCCACACGAAAATAGTTGTCCATCGCACTACCGGATAATGCGCTGACCCGCGCCGGGATATTACCCAGCATGAAACTGGTATCCAGCACATGATCGTATAAAGAAAAATCACCCGCCGGAATCCAATCCAGCATGGCTTGATCCTGCCAATGCCGCGCACGAAGGTTGGTTGTGACTTCTAACAAAGCTTGTTCGGGAATGGCGCCTTGCCAGTATTTTTCTAAAGCAAATTTCAATTCCCGATTCTTGCCGATACGCGGAAATCCTAGATTATGCGTGGTTACCATGATTCAATCACCATCCCAATATTAATAATAGTCCGGCTATTGTACGAATAATGAATAATGAATAATAATGATAAGTTTCCATCCTTCGATAAGGTTTTCTCATAAATGATCGAACACAGCCACCTTAAAATCATCCAAGCACTGCACGCCAATGGCACATTGACCGAGGCCGCCAATGCACTATGTTTAAGCCAGCCTGCCTTGTCGCATCAGATCGGTTATCTGGAAAAGAAATTGGAAGTAACCCTATGGGAACGCGAGGGACGTAGCTTGCGCCTGACTCAGGCGGGTACACTGCTATTGGAAGTGGCCAATCAGGTTTTGCCGGTTTTGTCACAGGCTGAAAAAACACTTGCGGCGTATAGTGAAGGTCGACAAGGGATTCTGCGCATCGGTGTGGAGTGCTATCCGTGTTTTGAATGGCTCACTGGCGTCATCGGTCAGTTCATGCAACAAATGCCCGACATCGATGTCGATATCGTTCACAAATTCCAATTTTCCGGGCTGGAAGGATTATTGAATCATCACATTGATGTTTTGATCACCCCTGATCTAGTCAAAAAAGAGAAAATTGATTATAAAATTCTGGCGGAATATCAGTTGGTATTGCTGGCAGCATCCGATCATCCGTTGGCAAATGCTGACTATTTAACACCCGAGCTCTTAAGCAAGGAAACCTTGCTGACTTTCCCGGTTCCGTTGGAAAGATTGGATATTCTGACTCACTTCTTAACCCCATCCCACCTTAAACCGGAGAGATTGAAGCAAATTGAATCACTGGAAATCATGTTGCAAATGACCGCACTAAAACGTGGTGTTTGTATACTACCGGAATGGCTGGCGGACATTAAAACCAAAGATCTCAAACTCAGAAAGATTCGTATTGGCAAAAAAGGGTTGTATCAGAAATTGTTATTGGCAATGCGAGAACCCGATAAAACTATTCCGTATATTCAGCAATTTATCGTGGTTGGACAGAAGACAGCTAAAGATTCAGCGACGTAAACTCAGATCGGTAACGACAATCTTTGAGTAGTATAATAACCCTTTGACATGACTGTAGTTGTCGCCCTTAGCATTTAGGATTAAGAAATAGATTTGACTTATATTCAGAGTGGCCTGGTCAAGTAAAACCGGACACCCCAGTTAAGCTGCTTTTATCGATTTTGCTGCTTCTGCTTCATATTGGTTTGGGCTTTTGTAATCCAGGTATGAATGCAGTCTCTGGCTGTTATAAAATACGGC
>JAGNZK010000019.1 GCA_017984435.1 Nitrosomonas sp.
TAATCCGCCAGCAAGCTATCAATTAAGTCGGTCGGTAGGGATTTAGGTGTAGTCATTTTTACTCCAAAAATAAATACGCAGTTTCCTGCTAAATGACCATTTACACAAAATTATTTACACCCTCGAAAATTCGATCGAATTTGACCTCATCACTCAATATTCTGCACCTGCTCTCGCATTTGTTCGATCAATACCTTGAGTTCCATCGAAATCCGGGATATTTCCAGATCGACGGATTTTGAACCAATGGTGTTGGCTTCGCGATTCAATTCCTGCATCATGAAATCCAGCCGCTTGCCGACGGAGCCGCCTTTGTCAAGAATACGTTCCACTTCATCGAGATGCGCTTGCAGGCGGGATAATTCTTCGTCCACGTCAATTTTTCCGGCAAACAGGGTGATTTCCTGACGGATACGGTCATCTTCGAGGTTGCCCAATATTTCCTCTATCCGGGTACGCAATTTTTCTTCAAAAGCAGCGATAAGGGTTGGAATACGCGGGGTTGCAGTTTGCAGCAGCTGGCGCATTTGGTTAATGCGCGCCAGCAGGATGGATTTCAGCTTGCTGCCTTCACGGATACGGGAGGCTTTCAAGTCTTCAAGCACGGTTTGCAACAATCCGATGCTGATTGCATCCAGTTCATCCAGGGGGAAATGGTCATTCCCCAGTATTCCCGGCCATTTCAGGATTTCCGCTACGGTTAACGATTGTGCCTCAGGGTGGCGTGTTTTTATCGTTTTTTCCAGTTGCAGCAGTTGTTCGAGTAAGATTTTATCCAGTTGCTGATCATTTTCGCTATTTGCCAAAGGGGAAAAATTAAGACGGCATTCGATCTTGCCACGTCCGAGTTGAGCGGTCAGCAGTTCGCGCATGGCGGATTCCTGCTTACGAAAATCATCCGGCAGGCGGAACTGGATGTCCAGAAAACGGTTGTTGACCGAACGTAGTTCCAGGCTGAAAGATCCATAAGATGTTTCCTGGGTGGCGGTTGCATAGCCTGTCATACTGAAGATCATGATAAAAACGCTTCCAATGTTAAGAATGGCGGGTGAATGGATAAACCGAGAAAGTTATGATCACAAATTGCCGGTGCGGGTTTTGGGTCGAGTAGACCGATTACTGTAAAGGGTGATGCTTTATTTTCCGGATTGATCGAGACCTGGCTGACATCGATGTATTTATAATCACCCGGTGCGTTGAGTCGCCAGAGATTGGGGATTGTGGGATAAGGTTGGTGCAGGCAATATGCCGGAGAATCACCATGAATCACTAGCACCGGTTTGTTCAATTGTTGTGCCTTATTTTTAATCAAATCACGTATCATTCGATAGCCATCGCAATCCGTGCGATTTTCAGTAGTACAGACGGGTTTGTTATGATCGATGTCAAAAATATCCGCTTGAAATGCAATCACCACCGCCAGTGCGGATTCTGCTGCCGTAAATAGCTGCTGTAGCCATTTTTCATTGGATTGATCGCGCACATCTGCGGCATTCAAGGCATCCTGGATGTTGCTGCGCAGAATTTCTTTTCGGCCATTATTGGTACCCGGAATATGTAGCGTGGTGAAGACAATCTGATCGATTTTCCAGCGGGCATTTTCAATAAAACCTTCTTGCCGGATGAGTCCCGGAATATCCCGTGTTAATTGATGTTTGTCCTGCTGAAAAAAGATCTGGCGTAAAGAGGCCAATCGTTCCAACTCGTCGTATCGCGTCGATGTCGTGAACCGATCGCAGTCGGTCCAATCGTTATCACCGGGCGTATACACTGTTTTGTGCGGATGCAGATAAGCGATCTGTCGGTAATGATCGTTAAATAATTCATCGCTACAGCTCAATCGGCCTTTCTTGAAGTCTCCCAAATGAATCAGTACCGGGGGATTGAGTGTTTTAACGGCAGTGGCGATGGCGCCATCAGGATGTTCCAGCAGGGCATATTCAATGTCTGTGTAGGGCATATCGCCCATCACCACAAATTGTGTCAGTTTCTCAGTCGTTGCAGGGATTGCATCATTGGCCAGTGCGGATGAGGTTAAAAGGATCAGTGGTAGAAAAAACTGTGCCCATATAGACATATCTATCATTATCCATTTATATGACTCTGAAAAACCAGGCCGGCATGTTCCCGCAGTTTATGAAAACGGATGGCCGGCCAGTTGTCCGCGGCAACGCTTAGTTCCGCGCCGAACGATGCCAGGAAGGTAGGTGCATCCACGGCATCGTAGGCGATGCGATGGGAATTGGCTTCAATAAATCGTTGCAATTCGCGCGGGTCGTCACAGGTAATCCAACGTGCCAACTGATATTTGGCGGGTGCAATACGGGCCGCCACGGCATATTCATGTTGCAGGCGATGGGTCACCACTTCAAATTGCAGGGTACCGACAGCGCCGAGTAGCAAAACATTGCCCAAATGCGGACGGAATACCTGGATCGCGCCTTCTTCACCCAATTGCGCCAATCCGAGCTTCAATTGTTTACTGCGCAACGGATCGGTAATTTCCACGGTGCGAAAAATCTCCGGTGCAAAGAAAGGCAGTCCGGTAAATTGTAAAACCTCGCCTTCGGTTAACGTATCGCCCAGTTGCAGCGTGCCATGATTGGGTATGCCGATGATGTCACCCGGATAGGCTTCTTCGAGAATATCGCGACGTTGGGATAAAAACGACACCACGGTGCTGGTGCGGATGTCTTTGCCGTTACGCGCCACTTTCAAATTCATGCCGCGCTTGAAATGCCCTGAGCAAACACGTACAAAGGCAATCCGGTCGCGGTGCGCCAGATTCATATTGGCCTGAATTTTAAATACCATGCCGGAGAATTTTTTTTCATCCGGTAGTACTTCACGCTGAATAGCGCTACGTGGTTCCGGTGGCGGCGCCAGATCGACCAGCGCATCGAGAATTTCTCTGACGCCAAAATTATTGATGGCCGAGCCAAAGAAAACCGGAGTTTGTTTACCGGCAAGGAATTCTTTATGTTCAAAAGCAGGTGAAGCGCCTTTGATCAAATCAATTTCCTGTAAAGCTACGGATAGACCGGTACCAAATCGTTGCTGAATTTTTGCATCATCAAACTGCGCAATTACTTCGTCGTCATCGCTGACTCGATCCGATCCCGGCTGGAATACGCGCATGCAATGATTTTGCAGATCACACACGCCATGAAAATTTTTGCCCATACCGACAGGCCAGGTGAATGGTATCGTGGACATGCCGAGTGTGCGTTCAATTTCGTCCAGCAGGTCCAGCGGTTCGCGCACTTCGCGGTCCATTTTATTGACGAAAGTGACGATCGGTGTGTTGCGCGCGCGGCAGACTTCCAGCAGGCGCAACGTTTGCGCTTCCACGCCATTGGCAGCATCGATGACCATCAGCGCTGCATCCACTGCGGTGAGTACGCGATAGGTGTCTTCGGAGAAATCCTGGTGACCGGGGGTGTCGAGCAAATTAATGACGCAATCGCGGTATTCCATTTGCATGACTGAGCTGGCGACCGAGATGCCGCGTTGTTTTTCAATTTCCATCCAGTCTGAGGTGGCATGGCGGCTTGCCTTGCGAGCTTTCACGCTGCCGGCGATATGGATGGCGCCGGCGTACATCAGCAGTTTTTCGGTCAGCGTGGTTTTACCCGCATCCGGATGTGAAATAATGGCAAAAGTGCGGCGGCGCGCCACTTCGTGATTAATGCTCATAATTCTCAGAACCTTGTTCCTGTGGATAAAGAAAACAATGAGTGGTATGCGTTGTGCTGAATACACTGGCGGACGGATAAGTTTCCCGGCAAACCGGCATGGCATGCGCGCAGCGTGGATGAAAATGACACCCGCGAGGCGGAGCGGCCGGTGACGGCAAATCTCCTTTCAAGTGAATGACTTCCCGATCAGGATTCGGTTTAATTTGTGGAACCGACGACAGCAAAGCTTGTGTGTATGGGTGTTTGGGACAATCGGTCACCTCATCGATGTGTCCGCGTTCAACGATGCGACCCAGATACATCACGGCAATTTCATCGGCCAGATATTCTACGACAGCGATATTGTGAGTAATAAACAAAAATGCAATTCCTAAGTTAGTTTGTAGCGACTTGAGCAGATTCAGGATTTGTGCTTGAACGGATACATCCAAGGCGCTGGTTGGTTCATCACAAATCAATAGCTTGGGATTAACCGCCAAAGCGCGGGCAATCGCGATACGTTGCCGTTGACCACCGGAAAACTCATGGGGAAAGCGCCATTTTACATCAGCGGGCAAACCGACGCGCTGCAATAATGCATCGATTTCTTTTTCTTTCGAGCCAGTGGACGACTGATGATTGGTATCCGAAGGGTGAATGTTATCGACATTCAGAGCATTCATGCCTTCTTCCAGAATTTCAATAATCCGCATGCGTGGATTGAGTGAAGAGTAGGGATCCTGAAAAATGATCTGAAATTGCGAGCGTATTTGCCGCAACTGGTTGCGTTTCAATGCCACCAATTCCTGTTCGTTAAAGCGCACGCTGCCGGCAGTGGGTTGAATCAACTGCAAAATGCTTTTTCCGATGGTCGTTTTTCCGCAGCCTGATTCACCGACCAGTGCCAAGGTTTTGCCGGCAGCGATATTAAACGATACGCCATCCACCGCTTTGACATGACCGGCTACGCGTTTGAATAGTCCTTTATGAATTGGGAAATGTACTTTAAGGTCAGTAACCTGTAATAGGTCAGATGCGGCTGAAACGGTTGCCGGCAGCGTGGTGGTGGCAGCGTGCCGAATGGCGTTGTTCGCCACGGAATGACTGGCAGCATTGACAGAATCTTTGTCAAATAGATGACAGCGAACCTGGTGATCATCGGTTACCGAATGCCATTGCGGTATCGATTGGCGGCATAAATCCAGCGCCTGATTGCAACGATCGACAAAACGGCAGCCGGTAAATTGCTGCGATAATGACGGGACATTGCCCTGAATGACCGTTAATGCCTGGTCGCGTTTTTGTTTTTCGGGCAGGGAGGCGAATAGCTGCTGGGAATAAGGGTGTGCGGGATGGTTGAAAAAATCATCGCGGGTTGCCTGTTCGACAATTTCTCCCGCATACATCACTGCGACACGCTGTGCCGTTTCGGCTACCACGCCCAAATCGTGTGTAATCAGCAAAATCGCCATGTTATTGTGCTGCTGGATTGTTCGCATCAGATCCAGCACCTGTGCCTGGATCGTCACATCCAGTGCGGTTGTGGGCTCATCGGCAATCAGCAATTCGGGTTCGCCGGCAAGTGCCATGGCGATCATGGCGCGTTGTTTCATGCCGCCGGAAAATTGAAACGGATACTCGTGCATGCGGCGCGGCGCATCGGGGATGCCCACTTGTTCCAGCAATTCCTGAATGCGTTGTTGGGTAGCTTGATAAGACAGATTTAAATGTTGTTTCAACACTTCTTCAATTTGCTCGGCGATAGTCAGAACCGGGTTCAGGCTCAGCATCGGTTCCTGAAAAATCATACTGATATGCTTGCCGCGGATTTTGCGCATCTCGGTTTCGGGCAATTGCAACACATCGGTGCCGTTGATGCTGATTTGACCGGCGACGATCTCACCTACATCGGGCAGCAAGCGCATAATGGATAATGCCGTCATTGATTTGCCGCAGCCTGATTCACCCAATAACGCAAAAGTTTCACCGCGTGAAATGGTTAGCGTTAATCCGTCAACCGCTCGGATTGGCGCATTGCCGGTGTGCAGCAGAGTTTCAAGGTTCTTGATGGACAATAAGTTTATCATGAGCGAGGAGAGGACTCTGATGACGCCATGGCTTCAGTTGTTTTGTTGAACGAAGTATCTTTTTTCTTTCCAAAGCGCTGCAAGAAACTACTTTTTTGTCTTGAAGTCCGCGTACGTGGGTCGAGTGCATTTTGTACCGCATCAGCAAACAGATTGGCGCTCAATACCAAGGTAAACATAAAACCAAATGCCGCCAGCAATGCCCACCACACCATCGGTTCGCGCGCCATTTCCAGACGTGCCGCGTTAATCATGGTACCAAAGCTGATCATCGATGGATCAACGCCGACACCGACATACGATAGCACAGCCTCCGCCAAAACCAGGCCGCTGAAATCCATTACCGTTGCAATCAACACAAGGTGCATCACATTCGGCAAAATATGGCGGCTGATGATACGCCAATGCGAAACGCCAAACGCATGTGCCGCCTGGATATATTCCAATTCCCGTAGTTTCATGGTTTCACCGCGCAACAAGCGGCATAAGCCGGTCCAACTGGTAATGCCGAGAATCATGCACAGGAACAGCAAGCGCAGATCCGCACGCGATGCGATGGTCTCGAATAATTCCGGGTGGGTTTCGATATATACCTGCATCATCAGTACCGCGGCGGCAATGAGTAAAACACTGGGAATAGAATTCAGCGTGGTGTACGTGTATTGAATGACATCGTCGATCCAACCTCTGAAATAACCCGCCATAATGCCCAGCAGCAATGCAAACGGCAGCATGATCAGCGTGGTGAGCGTACCGATTACCAGAGCGACGCGAATGCTTTTGAGCGATTGATACAAAATATCCTGTCCAACTTTGTCGGTGCCCAAAACATGATAGTGCGTCGCCAGCATGGACACACAGCCAATCAGCAGCAATAGAATGAACAGTGTGATCAATATGGCATACCACGGAATTTCCGTGGTGCGGTGCCATATGGCGTTCAGACTTTGCGTGAAATTTTGCTGATGGCGGCGGCACAGGATGATCACCAAACCAACAATCAGCAAGCTCCAAACCAATAGGCCATGTGCCAAGCCCTGTGCAGAACGCCATGTAATATCGTTCATGCGCTCCGTTTCCGGGTCATGTAAGTGCGCACCGCCAAACTCAAGTCGCGCGAAGGTGCGTACTTGTTTGCCATCCGGCAGTTCTATCGTCTCTTTGGCATAGAGATGTGACGCCAGCGGCGCCGAGTAGGTTTTCTCCACTTGTGTACGCAACGGCGTGACCAGGATATCGAGCAAACTCAGTACTTCAACACTATAAACTTTTTCACCTTGATTGGTTTGATGGTCGAGCGCGGGACGGAAATGCACCGTATCCAGCAAACCGATGACTAAGAAAAACAGCAGAATCGTCAGCGCAGACATGCCGCTGGCACTATGTCCCACGCGCTTCCAGGGTGTCAATAAATGTTCATGACGACGGACATACCGAATAAAACAAAGGACAATCACGACAAATAGATAAATCAGCGCGTCGGTCCACAGGATAATCGGGCTAAAAGGCATGGATTTGTTTTAGATAAGGAATATCTTTGCGCATTAAAACTTATATCCGCGATGCAATGCTACGATACCTGCTGTTAAATTAAAGTATTCCACGCGGTCAAAACCCACTTGTTCCATCAATTCCTTTAATTCCTCCTGGGAAGGGTGCATGCGAATGGATTCCGCCAGATAGCGGTAGCTCTCCGCATCGTTGGCAATGGCTTTTCCCATGGCGGGAAGTAATTTGAATGAATAAGTGTCATAGACAGGTTGCAGCGGTTTCCAGACTTTGGAGAATTCCAGCACGATGACGGTTCCACCGGGTTTGATGACGCGTAGCATTTCTTTGAGCGCTCTATCCTTATGCGTCATATTCCTGAGGCCAAATGCCACGCTGACACAGTTAAAATAATTATCCGGAAAAGGTAATTTTTCAGCATCGCATTGCGCGACGGGAGTAGGGGTGCTTTCATCAATCAGGCGGTCACGGCCGATGGAAAGCATGGAGTTATTGATATCGGTCAGCCAGACCTCACCGGATTTTCCCACCTTTTGTAAAAACAATGCGCTTAAATCACCGGTGCCGCCCGCAATATCCAATACTTTATCGCCATTTTTAACGCCGCTGGTTTCAATGGCAAAGCGTTTCCACAAACGGTGCAAGCCTACGGACATCAAGTCATTCATCAAATTGTAGCGTTCCGCTACGGAATGAAAAACTTCTGCGACTTTGCCGGCTTTTTCATCCTCGGAAACGGTGTTAAAGCCAAAATGCGTAGTTTTAGTCATGATAGTAATTGAGTTTAAATTGGATAGGCACGTAGAAGATCAATAGCAATTTATTTGCAGGAGTGATTCGTGGTTTGGGATCGGGTCGCAGGTTCGCGATTGACACCGGCTTCTTCCATACGCTGCAGATAGCGTTGCCACATTTTATCCTGATTCAGGCCATAGTTATAGAGTAAATCCCATGAGTAGAGTCCAGTGTTATGGCCGTCGGTAAAATTGAGTTGTATGGCATAATTGCCAACAGGTTCGATTCTAATGATATTGACCATTCTCTTACCGGTTTGCAATACTTCCTGCCCTGGACCGTGACCGCTTACTTCGGCAGAAGGTGAATGAACACGTAAAAATTCACATGGGAATTGAAAGGTTTTTCCATCAGAGAAAGAAATATCCAGGATTCTGGATTTCTGGTGTAGCTTGATTTCTGTGGGATGTGGTGTTTCTTTGGTTAGGCCGGCCATAGTATGTTATTCGATGTAAATGGATTAAGAGTAATAAATAGATCCATTGTAGCAAACTGTACAAAATAAATTTAATGGATACAGGAATTCACACATGGCCGCAAAAATACTGATTGTGGAAGATGAAGCGGCGATACAGGAGCTAATTACTTATAATCTACAGCAAGCCGGTTATGAGACCGTGTGTGCTGATCATGCGGAACAGGCGATGATGATGATCAATGATGCGTTGCCGGATTTAATTTTGCTGGACTGGATGTTGCCCAAGATGAGTGGCATCGAGTTTGCGCGAGTTTTGCGGCGCAATGAACGTACCCGCTTGATTCCGATTATCATGTTAACGGCACGCACGCAGGAGGCGGATAAAGTGACAGGTTTGGAAATCGGCGCGGATGATTATATTACCAAGCCTTTTTCGCCGCGTGAATTGATCGCCCGTATCAATGCGGTACTGCGTAGACTGATTCCGGAAGCTTCGGATGAGGTGGTTGAAATTGATGGATTGCGGTTGGATCCGGTCAATCATCGGGTGACTGCCGTGAATAAAGAAATCGAACTGGGACCGACGGAATATCGGTTGCTGCATTTTATGATGACGCATACCGAGCGGGTTTATTCGCGTGGTCAATTACTTGACCGGGTATGGGGTGATCATGTTTTTGTTGAAGAACGTACTGTCGATGTGCATATCCGGCGGTTACGCAAGGCGTTGGAATTGGCGGGCAAAGATGAATGGATACAAACTGTCAGAGGCGCAGGTTACCGGTTCTCGGCGGTAGCCGGATTGTCTGCCAAAGACCCGGATAATACGGAAATCTGATCGGATAGAATAGAATGCAGTATCTTGTTAAATGATATCGTTGATGAACTGGATTTCTTTATCTGCAGCGTTGGTTGTGATCAGAGCTTCCCAAGTGATTATTTTTCTCAGGAATATTTAAGTGTCTGATATCTGGCAACGTTCTTTTAATATCTTTCTGATTATTTTTATCACCGCAGTGCTATGGATGATTCTCGGTGCTGTGAAGGCCTTGATTTTTCTGAGTGTTATTTTATTATGGATGGTATTCCACCATATTCGTCATTTGGTTGCATTGGAACATTGGTTACAGCGTTCCGATCATTCACCCGCCAGTATTCCTGCAGGTTCGGGTGCCTGGGATGACGTATTTGCCCATTTGGCACGCTACGTGCGGCAACATAGTCAGAGTCAGGAGTTGTTGAGCCTCGCATTGGAACGGATGCGTAACGTTACTTCCGCGATGCCTGATGGCATTGTCATTCTGGATGATGCCGATCGGATCGAATGGTGTAATGCGGTGGCGGAACAACATCTAGGCATTAATCTGTCGTTGGATACGGGCCAGCAAATCACTTATCTGGTTAGGCAAATACCTTTTGTTGCGTATCTTGCGGCACGTCAATACAGCAACCCTCTGATTCTCAATCAAACGCGCCAACAAGGACTGATTGTTTCGTTGCAGTTAGTGCCTTACGGCTTTAACCAGAAGCTACTCATCAGTCGTGATATCACCCGGTTCGAAAAACTGGAAACCATGCGGCGTGATTTCATTGCCAATGTTTCTCATGAATTGCGTACACCGTTGACGGTCATCGGTGGTTTCCTCGAAACTTTATCAGCCGATGACAATGTGAATATCGGTTTCAATAAGCGCGCCCTGGCATTGATGAACGAACAGACCACACGTATGCAACGGTTGATTGAAGATTTACTGGTTCTGTCGCGTTTGGAAAATGAGCAGAATAAGATGAATGAGAAAGCGGTGGATGTGGTCAATTTGTTGCATGACATTCTACAGGATGCAGAGTCCCTGAGCGCCGGGCGTCATCAAATCAAACTGAATATTTTGACGCAAGACCAACTGCTGGGAAGCGAAGAAGAATTGCGCAGCGCTTTTGGTAACTTAATCAGCAATGCTATTCGTTATACCCCCGATAACGGTGAAATCAATATTAACTGGGAAAAGCGCGATGGGAAAGGGTTGTTTTTTGTGCAGGATAGTGGAATCGGCATTGAATCAGAGCATATTCCGCGCTTGACGGAACGTTTTTATCGCGTCGATAGCAGCCGCTCACGGGAAACCGGTGGCACAGGACTCGGGCTTGCCATTGTCAAACATGTCTTGAGTCGCCATGAGGCTCGTCTGGAAATTATCAGTAAGGTAGGCAAGGGGAGTCGGTTTAATATCTGGTTTCCTGAGAAGCGATTGCTATGAAAAAATAAATGGTGGTTTGTAATCAGAATATCCAAATTCGATTCTTAATGTCATGCTGTAAATGTAAGATCAACTGATTAAAAGCGTGTGTGCAATCTTGCGATGTATATAAATCAGCAACTTACAGTGCTTTCCTGGCATAAAATCTTCTCACACAACCTAAAGTAGTAGAATATATGGGCTGGTGTGGCATAAGAAGTATAGGCACAGTCAATTTCATATTTTATTTGATTCTGTCATAGCACAACCTATTATTAGCTTCATTCAGTACAACCCGATTATGTCTTATGCGTCAGTCGATGCTTAAGCCTTTGCAAGAGATCCATTCGCTTATGCAAAACGGGCAGAATAATTGATTTTTCTCTGTCCTTTGGCTGCTAATAGAAAATATAGTGAAGTTCACAATGTGTAAACAATAAATCTGGCCTGTTTTTTAGAAATTCGTAACCGGGCAGTATCTATCGTTAGCCACCATGCGATAATCTGCCTTTGTATAACCCGTAAGCTTCAGACGCAACTCCTCCCAGTCAATCATAAGTACGTCGGTCTTCATTAGCACGCTATCTCGCTTCAATCATTGCGCTAGTTCCAGTGTTCCAAAACTCATCTGCATCTTCTGTTCCAACTGTTTTTTAATTATCACTATTTTAGTTGGTTATTGAGTCGACGGAAAAAGTTGTACAGAAGTCTTTTTCTTCATGAAAATGTGAGTCTTCTCACAGGCTTGTGATTATGAGTGCCTGTATAGTTTTTATCAGGGAATGCTTTTTCGTAAATTTCCTTGATTTATAGAATATATATTGAAATTCAATCAGTTAATGTTATTCATTTGTTGCGACGGAGTTCTTTTTAAGGAGATATCATCATGAAACTATTAAGTAAGAAACTACTTATGATTTGTTCGGTTACATTGTCCCTAACAATAGCACAAGTTGTAATAGCGGCTGGGGAACAGTGGACGGATAGGAGTCTTATTTATGCTGTGGAGTCAGGTTGGGGAATTGACTCTTATTCTGTAAAGTTAGTTAACGACTCATCCACAGGAGGAATATATACTAACCCTGCCGGTTGTGCTTCTCCTCAGGCAGGCTATGTTACTTCTCCTACCGATACAGGTCGTAAACTTTATCAAGATCAACTTCGTGAAGCATTCTTGAGAAATCTACCAGTAAAGCTTCTGATCTCCCCTACAGATTGTCCTTTCAATAAACCTCGCATTATTTCAGTTTCTTTATGTCGGCCCAACACAGATCATGCGCTAAATTGTTAGCAGCAGGGTAGTTGTTTGCTTCCATTTTGGAAGCAAACAAGTGAGATGAGGATGCTGCCAACCACGTCTATTTCTATCTCAGATTGATTCTGATTTTTGTATCCAGAATATGAAGCTGATGACTGTTATAAAACATAGAAATAAACTGCAGTACATCGGGTTTCCAGACAATGGTATTTACTGGTCTAGGTTCAATGGCGCAGGCTGGACTCCTCAACATAGGATTTTCGGTGTTGGTACTTCAGTGGATTAGTATGATTTTTAAATCACATTCAATAATTAAGTACGACATAGTTTTTAATAACCAAAACCTGATATTACGCACTTTTTTAGGAGAACTACATGTACAACTTATTGCTAAAGCTAATATTATCGGCCTTACTGTGCTTGCCAATTATTGTGATAGCAGGGCCCTCTGACAACACGCTTTGGTTAGGAAATAATAAGAATACTAGCCTAGGCGTGTTAAACGTTACTCGCGCCGGAAAGATCCTTCGTCGTGTGCATGATACCGAAGCGACAGGAATTGCTATCGATGCAAGTAAAAATCTGATTTACTTTGGTAATGATGCGGGACAAATCACCGCCCGGGATCTGAACAGCCCTGCTTTAATAATCAAACCACCACTGAATCCACCGGTATCTAATGGGCGTGACATGGCATTCGATGGAAAATTTCTATGGCGCACGGATACAGGCAATAGATCAGTTCAAAAAATTGATCCTAAGACTGGTACTATCGTTTTCTCATTTGAGCCTAATTTTTATGTTATCGGGATTGCTTGGGATGGTCGTCATTTATGGATGAGCGAGTACAACGGATTTGCGGGTAACGAACGGATCGTCCAATTTACTCGAAACGGTGTGCCAACGGGTGTAGAGTTTCCTGCGGGATTGGTAGATGATCTCGTGGGTGGATTAGCTTTTGATTCGGCAGATGGTACGTTATGGCTTGGGGCGAGGAATAAACTCTACCGTTATACTACTACTGGAGTTCCACTCGGAGCAGTACCGATTGCAACCTCCGGTCGTTTTATTGACGGGCTAGAGTTTCAGGGTATTGCGGCGTGTTTACAGTGACTAGGAAAGTCCTGAATAAGTAACTACTTTCAGGTTTTTAATTTCTGGAATTGCAATTTTAGACAAGACTTCATTGAAGAATTACTCAGAACTGCTTTTTATCTGTGTAGTCACCGGGTTTTTCCGGTGACTTTCTGTGTTCCGGGTACATTAAGCCCTAGATACCAGTAATGCACGTCTAACGTGATACAAGTTGTCTAACGCAAACAGTGCAAAAAGTTGTGCAGCATTTTTGGCAACACCACGATAGCGCACTCTGATATAACCAAATTGTCGTTTCAATATTCGAAATGGATGCTCGCCGATGACACGAATTCTGGTAACAGCCTGATTAAATTTTTTCGTCCATACATTTACTTTCTGCCCAGACTCGCTTTTGCGAGCCACACAGTCTTTCGTCAATGTTTCTTTTAGATGCGCATGTACCTGCACCACGATCAGCACTGACGGGTTCTTCATCACCATGCAGTAATTGTTCAAACTGGGACATATCAGATACCTTCGCAGTAGTGCCAATCACTGTATGCACGAGACCACTCTGATTTCATTAAACTAGGTCAATAGATCTTGTGCTACAACTCCGGATAGTTTATTTGTTACCTACAATCCGGATTTTTAGAGATGCCCTTATGATTCGCTTGTGTTAGTATCCCGCAAATTATTGTCCAGGGAATTTTCTTGTGCGTTTATTTCTTATCATATTGCTCTTAACCTGTTTACTCAGTGCCTGCGGTCTTAAAGGACCGCTTTATCTGCCACAACCCGATGAAGCCAATCGCACATCACCCAATGAAACTGAAAAGAAATGAGTGGCTTTGCAGAATTTAACTATCACAATAATGAACTCTTTGTAGAATCAGTACCTTTAAAACAGATTGCCGATGAATTCGGCACGCCATGTTATGTTTACTCACGGTCAGCCTTAACCAAGGCTTATCAGGAATTTGATACTTCATTTGCAAACCGGGATCATTTAATTTGTTATGCGGTAAAAGCCAATTCCAACATTGCCATACTGAATCTGTTTGCGCAGCTTGGCAGCGGTTTCGATATCGTATCGGGTGGTGAACTGCAACGGGTTATGAAGGCGGGCGGAGATCCGCAAAAAACGGTTTTTTCCGGCGTTGGTAAAAATACACAGGAAATGCGTATGGCATTGGATGCCAATATTCTGTGTTTTAACGTGGAATCTGAAGCTGAATTAGTTATTCTAAATCAGGTCGCTAAAGACATGGGCAAGGTCGCCCCTGTCAGTTTGCGCGTCAACCCGGATGTGGATGCCAAAACCCACCCCTACATATCGACCGGTCTCAAAGAAAATAAATTTGGTGTTCCGGCCAGCGAAGCTGAAAGGATCTATCAATCAGCGCACCTGTATGCTCATGTTCGTTTTACCGGATTGGATTGTCATATTGGTTCTCAACTGACAGCGCTTGAGCCATTCATGCAGACGAGTAGCAAAATGCTCAATTTACTCGATACGCTACAATCGCAAGGCTTGGAAATTAAGCACCTGGATTTAGGCGGTGGATTAGGGATTCGCTACGCGAATGAGACGCCGCCATCCATTAAGGATTATGTTTCCATGTTATGCGCCAGCACGCGTCAAGTTAAACAACGCCTGTTAATTGAACCGGGCCGCTCTTTGGTGGGTAACTCAGGCATCCTATTGACTCGGGTTGAGTACCTTAAACATACCACTGCCCGTAATTTTGCCATTGTCGATGCAGCCATGAACGATCTGATGCGTCCGGCACTATATGATGCCTATCATGAGATCCTTCCGGTCAGGAAAAGCAATGGAGAAATTAACAGTTATCAGATTGTCGGTCCTGTGTGTGAAACTGGTGATTTTCTAGGCCATGATCGCAAGCTTGGTTTGATCGGTGGAGATTTACTGGCGATCATGTCAGCCGGTGCCTATGGTATGAGTATGAGTTCGAATTACAATACCCGGCCACGTGTTGCTGAAGTGATGGTAGACAAGGACACTGTTCATATTATTCGGCAGCGCGAAACCATTGATCAACTCATCGCTGGCGAACAAATTTTGTCTTAATTAATGGCATAGGATATAGAGATGCGCCCAATTGTAGTAACATGCCTTATCGCTTTATGACAAATTTGTAATGACAAGTCTTTCCAGTATTGATGATGAACACTATCAGGACCATGCCCTGCAAGGCGTATCGCGTACGTTTGCGTTAACTATCCCACAGTTGCCTGAAGCGTTACGCCGTGTCATTGGTAATGCGTATTTGCTATGCCGTATCACCGATACGATTGAAGATGATAATGCGCTGACTTTGGAACAAACCAGACAATTGTCGCACCTATTTTCTGAAGTGGTTTGTGGCAATGCTTCCGCCGAAGCATTTGCACAAAAATTATATCCTCTCCTTTCCGATCATACGATTCCAGCAGAACATGATTTAATCAAAAATGCCCCTGCGGTTATTCGCATCACGCATAGTTTTAATGCCACGCAACGCCATGCCCTGGAACGCTGTGTTCGAATCATGGCGCAAGGTATGTCTGATTATCAGGAAACAGAATCCCTGCAGGGACTTAAAGATCTATCCGCGATGAATCAATATTGTTATTACGTTGCGGGTGTCGTCGGCGAAATGTTAACCGAACTATTTTGCGATTATTCCCAGGAAATCAATAGTCATAAACCTACGCTGATGAAACTTTCCGTTTCTTTTGGGCAAGGATTACAGATGACGAATATCCTTAAAGATATTTGGGATGATCGTAAGCGCGGTGCTTGCTGGTTACCGCAAGATATTTTTCTTAAACATGGTTTTGATCTTGGCAATTTGCAACCGGGTGTGTCCGATGCAAAATTTCAGGCCGGATTGGCAGAGCTCCTCGGAATCGCCAAAAGCCATTTACAGAATGCACTCATCTATACTAGTTTGATCCCTTCGCATGAAAAAGGAATTCGTCGTTTCTGTTTATGGGCAATCGGGATGGCGATTTTGACACTCAATAAAATTAACCGGCATCGGGATTTTTCTACAAGCGCGCAAGTTAAAATCAGTCGCCGTAGTGTTAGAGCGACTATCACAACAACTAGCTTATTGGCTGGTTATGATGGGGCATTGGATTTACTTTTTAAATTGACATCCAGAAATCTTCCCGATATTGAGGTACACAAAGAAATCTTTCTCTGAGATCTATTAAAAGATGATTATTAAATTTTATTGTGTTTCAAATTATTCGCCTACTTTTTTAAGTAATTTTAAATTTAATAGCTGACTAAGAACATTAATTCATATGAAATCATTGGTTACCGGTGCAACAGGATTTCTCGGTTCCGCTGTCATGCGATGCTTACTGACAGCAGGCCATGAAGTTCGCGTGTTGGTAAGGCCAGGTAGCAATCGAAAGAACCTTGAGAATTTCTCCGTTGAAATTACTGAAGGTGATTTGCTTGATCATCAGTCACTAAAACGTGCAGTGAACGGCTGCGATAATCTATTTCACGTAGCTGCTGATTATCGTCTCTGGGTTCCCGATCCGGAAACAATGTATGCCATCAATGTTAATGGCACGCAAGCACTTATTATGGCTGCTGCGGAAGCTGGCATAAAACGCATTGTTTATACCAGTAGTGTGGCAACCCTAGGTTTGAACTCGGACGGATCCTCCGCAAATGAAGAAACACCTTCCGATCTCGCAACCATCAACGGCTATTACAAACGCTCCAAATATCAGGCTGAACGAATAGTCAAGAAATTGACGGATGATCACCAGTTGCCCTTAATCATCGTCAATCCATCAACCCCAATCGGCCCTGGAGATGTACGCCCTACACCCACAGGTCGTATCGTGATGGATACATTAATGGGTCGAATGCCTGCCTATGTCAATACTGGATTGAATATTGCCCATGTGGATGATATTGCCCAGGGACATTTATTGGCTTACCAACAGGGAAAACTAGGAGAGCGATACATATTGGGCGGCGATAACATGATGTTGTTACAGATCCTTCAAACGATTGATGAGATCAATGGAGTGCAGGTAAACCGCATTAGAGTGCCGGTTAATTTAATGCTGCCACTGGCGTGGTGTATGGAAAAAATGGCAAATGTCACACACACCGAACCACGCGCAACACTGGATAGCATTCGTATGGCCAAGAAACTTATGTTTTTCTCCAGTGCAAAGGCTCAGCGTGAATTAGGTTATCAATACCGCCCCGCAATTGAAGCACTCAAAGATGCTGTCAGATGGTTTAAAAAGCATGATTACTGTAAGTAGTCTATTGTTATGCCATTGATAGTTTGGTTTCTGTATTTAGATTAAGTCATGCTCGGCAAATGACATGGTGGTATTACCACCCACAATAAAATGATCGAGTACTTTAACGTCGATCATGGCTAATGCTTGTTTTAACGATTGAGTAAGTGCTTTATCAGCATGACTGGGTTCTGCCACGCCTGAAGGATGGTTGTGCGCAAAGATGATAGCTGCTGCATTATGATGCAATGCACGTTTGATTACTTCTCTTGGATAGACACTGGCTTGTGTCAATGTGCCGCTAAATAATTCTTCGGTAGCAATTGTATGATTTTTGGCATCAAGAAAAATACCAATAAATACCTCGTGTTGTTTATTGGTTAAACTTAAACGTAGAAAATCTCGCACCAGTGCAGGTGAATTCATCGCATTTCCGTTCTTTAACGCTTCACCCAGCGCACGGCGGGCCATTTCCAACACTGCTTGCAGTTGTGTATATTTCGCAATACCCATTCCTGGCAATTGACAGAAACTGGCCTGATCGGCTGCAAATACATTGGTCAAGCTACCGAAATGCGACAGTAATTCTCGTGCCAGATCTACAGCACTTTTTCCTGTGATCCCTGTACGCAGAAATATCGCTAATAGCTCTGTGTCCGAAAGGGCGGTAACGCCTTTTTGTAATAGTTTTTCGCGGGGTCGTTCAGATATGGGCCAATCTGGAATAGCCATAAGATATAGTTGACAATTTAATCATGTAAAATAAGGTTTATTGCGGGTTTATCACTCGTTGTCGAGATAACATTGACTGATAGCGACATGCGGTGTAGCCCTATTGAGTAAAATGAGCAAATTTATTGATTATTAATACAATACGTTTACTTTTGTTAAACCAAGCTTATTCAGAAACTTTTAATATGATAGTACGCACATCCTCTGTATCTAAGAAGCGTTTGTTGCTGGGTATAACCGGTGGTGTGGCTGCTTATAAAGCTGCGGAACTGGCGCGCCTGTTAACGCAAGACGGAATTGATGTGCAGACGGTAATGACGCAATCCGCTTGTCATTTTGTTGGACCGGTGACTTTTCAGTCATTGACAGGCAATCCTGTTTACACGGATCTGTGGGAAACCAATACCGCCCATAACATGGCACATATTAACTTGTCGCGTCATGTTGATATGATTTTGGTAGCGCCGGCCAGTGCGGATTTTATTGCAAGACTTGCCAGTGGCAGGGCGGATGATTTATTGGCGACATTATGCTTGGCGCGTGATTGCCCGCTCATGATAGCACCTGCTATGAATCGGCAAATGTGGGGGAATTCCGCGACACAGCGTAATTTGTCTTTATTGCAGCAGGATGGTATCAAGATTATCGGTCCGGCCAGTGGTGAACAGGCCTGTGGTGAAACGGGCATGGGGCGCATGCTGGAAGCTTCCGAGCTGGCAGAAACAGTACAATCCGCTTTTCAGACGGATAATTTGTTGCAGGACAAAAATGTTTTGGTGACGGCGGGAGCAACTTTTGAAGCGATTGATGCTGTCCGTGGCATAACCAATAGCAGTTCCGGAAAAATGGGATATGCCATTGCTAAAGCTGCGGTAGAGGCGGGTGCAAAGGTTATCCTTGTTTCTGGCCCCACATGTTTGGTACCCCCGATGGTGAACAAGCTCATTCCTGTTGTGAGTGCAGAGGATATGCTGCATGCTGTGCTGGCAGAAATACCGCAGACCGATATCTTTATCAGTGTCGCCGCTGTTGCTGATTATCGCGTGGCACAAGTCAGTCAGCAGAAGATCAAGAAATCGGATAATAAGCTCTCGATAGAATTGATTGCAAATCCGGATATTCTGAGGACGATAGCCAATTTGCCCAAGCCGCCTTTTTGTGTCGGTTTCGCAGCGGAAACAGAGGATCTTGAGAAGAATGCAGCCATTAAGCGGCGTAAGAAGAATCTGCCCTTGTTGGTTGCTAATTTAGCCCAAGATGCTATCGGTGCTGACGCGAGTGAATTGATTTTATTGGATGATGCTGGTAAACATGTTCTTCCCAAAGCGTCTAAAATGGAGCAGGCGCGGCATTTGATAAGACATATCAGCTTGCTTTATAAGCGATAAAATTAAGTAAAGACCTAATCATATGAAGAAAATTGATATTAAAATTCTTGATGAACGTTTAAATGAACAGTTGCCTAACTATGCGACACCGGGGTCAGCCGGTTTGGATTTGCGTGCCTGTATTGAGCAGCCCATTACGATCAATCCAGGAGAAACCAGCCTTATTCCCACAGGGATTGCAGTGCATCTTGCCGATACAGGATTAGCGGCGTTGGTATTGCCGCGTTCCGGATTAGGCCACAAGCATGGCATTGTATTGGGGAACCTGGTCGGTTTGATTGACTCGGACTATCAGGGACAGATCTTGGTGTCGTGCTGGAATCGCGGCCAGACATCTTTCCGGCTTGATCCATTGGAGCGCATTGCACAACTCGTGGTAATTCCTGTGATACAGGTTGAATTTAACAAAGTGGATAGTTTTGATCAAAGCCATCGGGGCGAAGATGGCTTCGGTAGTACGGGTAAGCATTGATACGTTCCACCATAACCTTGGTTTCTCAGCAAGAAAGATAGCCGTCATCTAGTGCAAGCGAGGGAGCATTCCCTTTAATCCGCGCATCATTTTTGATATCCCACCTTTGTTCATCATTTTCATCATTTTCTTGGCTTGTTCGAATTGCGCCAATAGGCGATTGACTTCTTGTACGGAAACGCCGGCACCTGCTGCGATGCGTCGTTTGCGAGAGGCTTTAAGGATTTCGGGTTTGGCGCGTTCCTGTTGTGTCATGGAATTAATAATACCTTCGGTCCGATTAATTACTTTGTCGTCTACTTTTACATTTTGTGCGGCTTGGCTTAATTGAGCAGGTAGTTTGTCCATCAGGGCGCTCATGCCGCCCATATTTCTCATTTGCTGAAACTGTGCTTTAAAATCATCCAGGTCAAATGCTTTACCTGATTTCATTTTTTTCATCAGCTTTTCGGCTTCCTGCTGATCAGCACTGCGATGGGCTTCTTCAATCAATCCGAGTACATCACCCATACCCAGAATACGTGAAGCCATTCGATCGGGATGGAATGCTTCCAATCCGCTTAACTTCTCTGCAACACCGGTAAATTTGATGGGTTTGCCGGTGATATGTTTAACCGACAGTGCCGCGCCGCCACGCGCATCCCCATCCAGTTTAGTCAAGATAACGCCGGTTAAAGGCAATGCATCGGAAAATGCTTTGGCTGTGTTAACCGCGTCCTGCCCCTGCATCGCATCAACGACGAACAAAGTTTCAATCGGTTTCAATAATGTTTCAAGTTCGCTGATTTCTTGCATCATGGCTTCATCAATACCTAATCGACCGGCAGTATCAACGATCATGACATCATGATGATGCCTGCGTGCATGATCCAATGCGGCTATACCGATTTCTCCAGGTTTTTGTCCGTCTTTAACGGGGAAAAAATCAGCTGCTACTTGATTGGCAAGAAGTTCTAACTGTTGGATAGCAGCCGGACGATAAATATCACATGAGACCAATAGCACTTTCTTTTTCTTTTGTTCTATTAGCCACTTTGCCAACTTGCCACTACTGGTGGTTTTGCCCGCACCTTGTAATCCGGCCATGAGAATCACGGCAGGTGGTGTCGTGGCAAGATTAAGATCAACCTTTTCTTTCCCCATAAGGGTAATCAGTTCTTGATGCACCACCTCCACTAAAGCTTGACCTGGTGTGAGACTGGCCATTACTTCATGGCCGATCGCTTTTTCTTTGATGCGTGAAATGAGATCTTTCACGACTGGTAAAGCGACGTCCGCTTCTAGCAATGCCAGGCGAACTTCACGCAATGCTTCCTGGATATTACTCTCGGTGAGTCTTGCTTCACCGCGTAATGTTTTAATTACACCGGCTAGTCGACCGGTCAGATTTTCAAACATATTTGAAACCCCACAAAAATAGATGAATGTAGAATAATATGATCATTCAATTTTTAATAAATATCCAGGTTAGCGCTTTGAATTTGCTGAAGTGCCATGTAGACTAACCAGCTATTTCAGCTTCTTAAAAAGTTTGTGATGTCATTGATCAGTATTTTAACTTATCTCACTGCCTTCTTGCTTTATATACTAATCGGTTGGTATTTCTGGCGAAACACTTGGCATCAATCGCCATCAAATGGTGATGATCGCGTGTTAGTGATGGTTGATTGGGTGCATTATGCCATGCTTATTCCTTTGATGCTGCATGCCGTAACACTTTATCAATCGATGTTTATTGGAACGGGACTTAGTTTTGGATTGGGTAACGCGATTTCATCCATAGTCTGGCTGACGGCATTGATTTATTGGTTCTCAGGGTTTTTTAGTCGCTTGCAAGGATTGCAAACCTTGGTTGCACCGATTGCAGTAGCTGCTGCAATTGCAATTTTATTACCGCTAATTTTTCCATCCATGCGTCCTCTTGTGAATACTGAATTGCCCGCATTCAAAGCGCATTTGTTAGTTGCGATGATGGCCTATAGCCTGTTAACGATAGCAGCATTACATGCCTTATTGATGACAGTGGTAGAGCGCCATTTGCACCATCCTGCCACTCATCCAATACTAACGAATCTACCACCGCTGTTAGTGATGGAAAAACTGTTATTTCGTATTATATGGGTTGGATTTGTTCTACTAACGCTGACACTTGCAAGTGGTATTGTCTTCTCAAAAGAAGTTTTTGGCCAACCACTTACATTTACGCATAAAACTCTTTTTGGTTTTATCTCCTGGGGCGTGTTTGCCGCGTTGCTCATTGGCAGGCAACTGTATGGATGGCGAGGGCGGATAGCTATTCGTTGGACACTGACGGGGTTTGCAACGTTATTGCTTGCTTATATTGGTAGCAAGTTTGTATTAGAGGTTATATTAAGTCGCTAACATGTTTATTATTAATAACACGATCTGGGATTGTCAATAGTCCCATTTTATTTCTGGTCCACGTAATAATCTTAAGTATTTTTTGACGAAATGACATCTTGTCTAATATTAGTTAACCTGATGCTTTAATCTCTACCTGGTTCAATTCCTCGCTCCTTGCGGCAGGGTGCTTTATTTGTTTATATTTGCCAATAAAAATTTGCAAGAACAATTAGTATGATTAATAACTTGGGAATGATAAGAAGCAGAATGACGGAATTGTGGATACAAACTATACCGTTTTATTTAGTTAAAATTTCTAGCGTAGGTGCGTATCAGCTAGTCTTTATTCTGCTAATTTTAAATTTATCGGGATGTGCTTCCAAGGAACCCATCGTTATTTCAGTGATCGAGCCAGTGCCGGCGCCAACACCACAGGATGAAGATTTAAAAAATGAAATTGCACGTTTGGAGAAATTGGTTGCGGAAAAAGACGAACTGATTAAGAACACAAATATTCTGCAGAAAAGTCAAGCGCATGTGTTAAGAGAAGTCAATAAGGAGGCTACTCGTGCACAAGTGAAATTACATCGGCTAGCTACAAAACCAGGCACAGCCTCAGCAATTGCAGAGGTAGAAGCTACCCTGGAGCATATGAAGCAGTTAAAAATTACTTCATTTGATCAGATATTGCGTATCCAAGCCCAGCGATTATTAGAGACAGCTATCTCATTTTATTCGAAAGATCAATATGCCGCTGCTATGAATCATGTGGCACAGGCGAATAATTTTATCGGATTGATATCAGATCAGAACCGCAAGAGAGTGACACACGTAGATCAATTTCTACTTGAATTCCACATACCAGTAAAGTTACGTACAATTAAGAATGCTTTTTTACGTAAAGAACCAAATCAATATGCCCAGATCTTAACTACTCTGAAAAAAGATACCGTATTGGTGGCTAATGCTAATCAAGGTCCGTGGTTACGCGTTCAGAGAGATAAAGATCAAGGGTGGATATTGAATACGATGCTCGAGATAGAGGAGAATCGTAATAATCCATAGGATTTATAGTGAAGCGACAGAACTGGAACTGATACTGGATTTGGGCGGTAAACAGTATGCTTGATTACGTCCAGCGCGTTTAGCTTCGTAGAGTGCACTATCAACTCTGGAAAGTAGGATAGTTAGTGATGTGTCTTCCGGTTCACTTTGTATGATACCGATACTTAAAGTTACTTTAACCGCTTCATTAATTGTGTCGCAATAGATTTTGATGACGTGCGATCGTATGCGCTCAGCGGTTTTCATGGCTTCATCAACCGTTGTTTCGGTCAAAATGATAATAAATTCATCACCACCATAACGAGCCGCAAAGTCAACGCTACGGATACAATGAAAAATCTTTTTCGCGACAGAAACTAAGATTTCATCGCCAGCGATATGTCCGAGGCTATCATTCAGCGTTTTAAAATAATCAACATCAATCATCAGGACAGCAAATGGACGTTTATTACGTGCATACCGGGCAAGTTGATCATTGATAATTGAATTAAGTTTGTTGCGGTTATAAAGCCCGGTAAGGCTGTCTGTGATAGACAGTGTTTCCAGTAATTGATTTTTTTGCTGCATAGCAGTACTGGCTGCAATGATCTCGGTCTGATTCTGACGTAACTTATCAGTCATCTGATTAAACATCAGCGTGAGCTGACCTAGTTCGTTACGTTGTGAAGTAGTTAATTCAACGGCAAGATCTCCTTTCACAATTCGCTCAGTGGCATTAATCAGTCTTTGCAAAGGAACAACGATTGCATGTCCCATTCTAAAAGCAATTGAGGTAACGATAAGGAGAATGGCACTAATCAACCCGATGAATAGATTACGTTGCTGTTCCCAAGCAGCATATATAGATTCATGACTTCTGCTTACTATTATCGTAATGGGCGGTTTTTCCGACGTATAAGCTAAACCAATTACTTTTTCTTGCAGCAGTCCTTGGAAGATTTCAAATTCCCCCGGATTATCCTGTAATCGTTGTAATACTCTGGAATCAATTGATGCAGTACTGTCGGTGCTGAGTGCTGAAATATAACTAGCCAGCATGATATTACCGTTCTTATCTAATAAAAGAACCTCACCTGGCGGTGATTTTACTGAGTCCTTTAAACTTGACTGAATGTTACGTAAATCAAATGTTACGATTAATGCTCCCAATATAAAATCATCCATTGATAAAACTGGAACTGAAATACTGAGTGTGGCGGTTGTGTAGTGTGTGTTCCAATGAGGTGGAACGACAACATTACCTTGAATTGATGCACTTTCTGGCCAATTCTGTGGCAATTGAACCGGAGCTGGTGATTCTATATTGCTGGCAATTACCTCACCATCTGTATTAATTACAGTTAATTCAAGTACCGTTTCTAGTTTTTTATGTACAGATTTTAGGTAATGTTCCAATACTTTTGGCTGCGTTATAAACTTATTTTTCTGAGATTGGTTTGTTAATGATAGGCTCTCAATAAGAATCTTGGAAGTTGAAAGTTCGCGAGCAATGTAAATTTGATCTTTAGTCCATAAATCTAATTCACGACTGGCATAATTTGCCAATGCACGTAATTCACGGGTTACATTTTCGCTGATCATCGCTTCATTTTGCTGAAACGAAAGTATTCCCAGCCCTAGCGAAGGTATTAAGGTGGCCAGAATCGAGAAAACAATAATTTTGCTTTTAATGCTTTTCAATGCAAATATCCTATCCTTATGATAAAAGGAATATTACAGTACTGCCTGTACAAGAATATAATCGAATAAGGATACTTTATTATCTCTTTTTAATTTTTGTGAATCTAATTTCCAGCCACATGAGAAAGGTTCTTTATTTACGCTAAATATATACCTGAATGTTAATCAACGCCTTAAGTTAAATTAATTAGTATGAAGCACAACCGGTTGTTTATCTGGGTAATTACTGATTTGGTAGCCTTGCCACAGTCTGGTGGCAATGAATGAAGCAATTGCATTAGCATGCTGCTGCAAAGTTGGATTGCCAAGTTCTTCGGTCGTTTGTCGAAAAAGCTGCAGCCAGCGCGCAAATAATTCCGCTGTGAGTTCTGGTAATGCAATATGTTTAGGCATGGGCGCGCCGCGAAATCGACTGGTTCCACGTAACTGGGCAGACCAGAAGTTTATCATTTGTATAAAGTGAGCATCCCAATCGATTACATGCGCTTCAAAAATAGGACCCAGTGAAGGATCTTTTCTGGCTTTTGTATAGAATGTATGAACAAGTCTTGCAATCTCTTCTTCAGTATATAAACTTGGATTGGGTGTTGGAAAGGGTGATTGATTCATAATTTTTTTATTTTGGATAATTTCTTATTAAATAGGGTACGGGTAAAGTTGTGCAGTGCTCTAAGTACAAGTTAGACAGATAAGTTTATCTTTCGTTGTTCGGATTGTCCAATTGCACATGAGATGAATCATTTTATATCGATATACGTAGACGACTCGTTGTGGGGATATGAATTAACATGAGAAATCTGTATGGAAAAGCGTTGTTGGTTGATGCGGCACTTACCAAATCAACCGCATTTACGCGGGAAGAACGCGAGCGTTGTGGTTTACGCGGACTGCTTCCCTATGATGTTGCGAATATCGGCAAACAGATAGAACGCGTACTGGAGAGTATGCGCGGCAAAAGTAGCGCCATTGAAAAATATATTTTTCTAAATGCTTTACTGGAGCGTAATCAACGGCTTTTCTATCGAACAATGATTGATCATATCGAAGAGATTATGCCTTTGGTTTATACCCCGACCGTGGGTGAGGCATGTAAGGAATTTGCACATATTTTCAGAAGACCGCAAGGATTCTATATTACGCCTGAAGATCGGGGCGCTGTTGTAACGATTCTGAGAAATTGGCCTGAAGAGGATATTCGAGTGATTGTTGTGACTGATGGCGAGCGGATTCTGGGTTTAGGAGATTTGGGTGCCAATGGTATGGGGATATCTATTGGCAAAATTGCTTTATATGTAGCCTGTGCCGGACTTAATCCGGCGCAATGCATGCCAGTCATGCTCGACGTTGGCACGAATAATGTATCGCTGCGTGAGGACCCGCTGTATTTGGGTTATCCCTATCCACGAATCAGTGGCGATGCCTATCGGTCACTGGTGGATGAATTTGTCAAGGCCGTTCAATTGCGTTTTCCGAATGCATTAATACAGTTTGAGGATTTTCTGACACCGCATGCGTTTGAGTTTTTAGATCGTTATAATGGGCAAGTTCGTTGTTTTAACGATGATATACAAGGTACTGCAGCAGTGACGCTGGCGGGAATCTATAGTTCATGCCGTATTACTCGGAAGAAATTTGTCGATTTGAATATTATGTTCTTAGGAACCGGTTCAGCAGCTGGCGGTATTGCGGAATTGATGGTGGATGCATTCTGTGCAGCTGGACTAAGCAGACAACAAGCGCAAGAACGCTTGTGGTTTATCGATCGGAAGGGGCTGGTGACATCAAAAAACGACAATATAAAACCGCGCATTAAACCTTTTGCCCATGAACATGCTGCGTGCAATTTTGTGGATGCCATCGGAGATATTAAACCGGATGTGTTAATCGGTGCTACAGGTGTGGCAGGAACATTTAATGAAGCCGTTGTGCGTAAAATGGCTGCAGTGAATGAGCGTCCGGTGATGATTGCCTTGTCGAACCCGACTTCACATACCGAATGCACTGCAGAGCAAGCTTATCAATGGAGTGACGGGCGGGCAATTTTTGCCAGTGGCAGTCCTTTTGATGCTGTGCAATATGACGGTAAGTTGTTTAAGCCGGCTCAAGGTAATAATGCTTACATTTTTCCAGGGATCGGTCTGGGTATTTATGCCAGTGCTGCCAGTCTTGTCACACAAAGTATGTTTTTAGCGGCTGCGGAAGTGTTGGCAAGCATTGTTACAGAACAGGAAATTGATACTGGAGCGATTTATCCTGCGCTGACTCGTGTGCGTAAAGCATCACATGCCATTGCTGTAGCCGTCTGCCAAGTGGCCGGTCAAGAAGGATTAACCGACATTAGTTTGCCTGAGGATCTAGATGGCCATGTCCGGTCGCTGATGTATGAACCGAATTATTGATTTGGGGTTATTTACCAGCATTAATCGGGTTGTTCTGACGGAATCAGAACAGCAAATCTATTCAGCTAAGCAACTAATTGAACAACGATAGTTATCATGAGAAGGTGTGAATAGCGGTGTAAAAATGTACCATTGAATCGTATTAATTTTCATGAATATTACAGAATAACAGCGCACTTTTCACGCATTATTCGGTACCTTTTTGCTCTGTCATCGGCACATTTTTAGAGCAGAACTGCATGGGTAATATAGGAATGGTGCCCGGGGCCGGAATCGAACCGGCATGGGCGGTTTAAGCCCGAGGGATTTTAAGTCCCTTGTGTCTACCTATTTCACCACCCGGGCGATAGAAACACTATTTATTCATCACAACACCCTGATACCACTGGATGTCAATTGCAGGTGGCATTATAACCTGAAGCAAGGTATTTTAATATGGGTTATTGTAAGTGGTGTGCATATCTGTGAAATAAAACCTTCTGAGTGATGGTTTACATTAAAGCGATAGGGGAATTATTTTTCTTATGTAAAGGGTATAGTTAAGAAAATAAAGCTTCATGGAAATTCCCTATAATATCAGCTACTCTTTTTGTGAATGCGCAGTAAATAGGTTTTTAATATTAATAGGAAGAATCATGATCGACCATATTAAACTTGAGTTAATGCAGATGGCTAAGTGGTTGAAGAACAAATGCAATTCTGAGAAAATTATTGCTACGGTAGTTTTTGCGGTCACTTTTCCTGTCATGATATTGAGCACCTTTGCATTCGCAATGGATGAGAAAGTTTCAACTGCTCAGGATCAAGAAAATGTTGTGATTACGATTTATAACGAAAACCTTGCATTGGTTAAAGATTCACGCAAGGTTATGTTGGATCAGAATGTTAATAGGTTGGCATGGCGTGATGTTGCTGCTCAGATTCGCCCTGAAACCACGCTATTGCGCAATCTTACCGCACCATCCCAGTTTCGTTTGCTGGAACAGAATTTTGATTTCGATCTGCTTACCCCAGCAAAATTATTAGAAAAATACGTTGGTAAGGAAATCACGGTTATTCGCACCAATTCGGTGACAGGATCTGAAGCCAGTGAAGCAGCCATTGTCCTTTCAACCAATGAAGGTGTTGTTCTGAAATTTAAAGATCGCATTGAAACAGGGGTGCCAGGACGATTGGTATTTGCAGATGTACCGAAGAATCTTCGTGATAAACCAACCTTGCTGATTTCACTGATTAATTCATCCCAAGGAAAACACGATCTTGAGCTTTCCTATCTGACGCATGGATTATCCTGGCACGCTGATTATGTGGCCGCTTTGAATGAAGATGATAGCTTGCTGGATCTCAGTGGTCTGGTAACGCTAACCAATCGAAGTGGCATAGCC
Source organism: Nitrosomonas sp. (assembly GCA_017984435.1). Lineage (GTDB taxonomy): Bacteria > Pseudomonadota > Gammaproteobacteria > Burkholderiales > Nitrosomonadaceae > Nitrosomonas. Next base: position 28,828 of record JAGNZK010000019.1, read on the forward strand.
TATCACAGCGCAGGGTTGCAACTGGTTGCCGGCGATGTGAATCAAATTCAACCGGAACAACGGATTGCCAGAAAAATGATGGCACAGGCAGCGGAAATGAGTGATGCTGTGCAGATGAAGGAAGAATCACTCTTTGAATATCATCTTTATACTTTGCAACATCCTACTACATTATCTGAGAATCAAACTAAACAGGTTGCATTGCTGTCGGCGGCGAATATTCCTCTCAGTAAGGAATATTTATTGCATGGCGCAGATTATTATTATTCTGGAAGATATGAAACGATTGGCCAGAAGCATAAGATCAGCGTATTGATCAATTTTCGCAATCAAGGTCAGAACTTAGGTATTCCTTTACCGAAAGGTGTTATTCGTGTTTACAAAAAAGATTTGCAGGGCGATAGCCAATTTGTCGGTGAAGATCGCATTGATCACACACCGAGCAATGAACTGATACGTCTCAAATTGGGTAATGCGTTTGATATAACCGCTGACAAAATACAAACCGATTTCCAGCAAATTGCCGGCACGGCGCGTCATGCCAGTATATTTGAAACTGCCTATCAAATCACTTTGAAAAATGCCAAAAAAGAAGCAGTCACGATACAAGTGCAAGAACCCATACCCGGTGATTGGCAGGTGATAGCGGAATCTTTACCGCATAAGAAACTAAGCGCAGGTTTGCTTGAATGGAAAGTACCGGTTACCGCGAATAGCGAAACTACGCTGACTTATCGTGTCCGTGTCAAATATTAAGATTTGGGGCCGTAGTAGATCAGATTAAATTTGAGTCCAATTTTTCAATATTTTTAGTTGATGTTTAGGTGTTCCATCAGTAGTGTCCGGCAATTTAACCAAGATGATTGTATAAGAGATTGATCTGTAGAATGAAATAGTATGTTTTTGGATGTCACCGATTTGAAAGCGAATTTTTTGCGAAACTGAAAGTTTCTCTACGTGGTTTCTCATCATGAACTCAGGCAAATTGGTATTCGCACAACTCATGGAGCATTTACCCCTTCACACATTCCGTCGCTGTGTGCAACGCTACTCCTCCAAATGAGGTATGCTGATTTTCATGGAGTCCGAAGTTTCATAAAATGAGAACATGAAATGGAGGATGGAGATGGAATTACCCCGCGCACAATATAGCCAGGAATTTAGGGAGCAATCAGTTAAGTTTTTTAAAGAAAGTGGATTAACTTTGGTTGAGGCAGCAAAACGGTTTTCTTTACCGGAAAGCACATTAAAGAATTGGGTTTATGCTGACAAACGAGGAGAACTTGCATTGGTAGGTAAGCATCAGAAGCCTCTGACTGAAGTTGAATTAGAGCTGTCCAGAGTTAAACGAGAATTAGCAGAAGTGAAGATGGAGCGTGACTTTATAAAAAAGTGTGCGACGTATTTCGCGAAGGGGTCGCGGTGAGATACGGTCTGATTGAATCGATGCGACAAAAATATCCGATTGCGCTCATGTGTCGGACATTTGACGTTTCCGAGAGCGGCTTTCATGTCCAAAGGACTCGCCCGGTCTGTAAACGTAAGCAGGAGAATGCAAGACTGGAAATAGAAATACTGGCCGCACACTAACGTACACGGGAGACCTGCAGTTCCGAGCGCTTGCACCATGACTTGGCGGATCACGCAGTACAAACCACGCCATACCGCGTTAGAACATTGCGCAAGAAATTGAACTTGCGTTGTAAGCAAAAACTGAAATTCAAGGCGACCACCGATTCTAAACATCATTTACCGGTTGCGCCCAATACTCTGAACCGGGAATTTGCTGTTAACGCACCTGATAAAGTGTGGGTCAGTGACATCACTTACATCCCTACAGACGAAGGTTGGCTGTATTTGGCTGGCGTAAAGGATCTGTTTAATGGAGAACTGGTAGGCTATGCCATGAATGAGAGAATGACCAGGAGCCTGGTTATACAGGCATTATTTCGTGCAACAGCGAAAAAACATCCGGACAAAGGACTCATTGCTCACTCAGATCGCGGCAGCCAATACTGTGCACATGATTACCATAATTTATTACAACAATTTGGCATGATCGCTTCCATGAGTCGCAAGGGTGACTGTTATGATAATGCTCCGATGGAAAGCTTCTGGGGAATACTTAAAACCGAACTGGTACATCATCGGAGATTCAAAACACGGCAACAAGCCATTCAGGAGATTACCGAATATATCGAAATTTTCTATAACCGGCAGAGAAAACAGAAAAAGCTGGGCTATTTGTCACCAGTACAATTTACGCAGCTATACTATGCAAATCTAGCCGCAGCTTAAACACATGGACCCCATTTTTGACAGCACACACCATGTGGCACAGTTGAAAAAAACCGCATAATAAGCGCGTTAAGATATACGAATTACCGGGGCAAGGTCAGTTTTGAGATACCGCTTTACTATATACATCACAATACTATTATTTGGAGAATTAGAGAGTATATTATCTGTTTATTCGACGTTTTCTATGAAAAGTACAGAGTTTATAATGTGTGATATTAGATATATGATTTATAATAATATTTGTAGGTGTTCGCTCGAAGATTAAAGTTTTTTATTTAATTGTCGTAGCTGATTAGAAATGGTTGTATGGTTTATGATGGCTACGGTTTTGTGGTGAATCAGTGAGTTTGAGATTGCTTCATTATATTTGTAATCATAAAGGAAAGATTCTATGGTATTGACACATACACAGATTAGATTAACGGCACTGGCACTGACTCTTGTTTTGGTTTTTTCAGCTTGTGGCAATCAATCAAAGGATAAAGAGAAAAAATCTGGGCAGGCATTAGTGAGTGTCAACGGTAAGGAAGTCACTACACTCCAACTTAATGATGAAATAAGGCGTGCTGGTGTTCGAGCTGATCAATACGAAACTGCCAATAAGCAATTGTTAGAGTCGTTAATTGCTCGCCAACTAATTGTGGATGAAGCTATGCGTAATAAGCTTGATCGGACTCCTGACGTTATGCAAGCACGCGAGCGAGCAAATGCTCAGATTATTGCACATGCGTATTTGCAAGGTATAACGGGTAAAGTTATTAAACCATCAAAGGAAGAGATTGATGATTATTTTCAGAAGCATCCGGAGTACTTTGCACAGCGTAAGCAATTCGATTTGACGATAGTACGTGTTGCTACTAATGACCTTACTAATGAACTAAAAGTAATTGTGGGTGCTGCTAAGTCTCTTGATGAAGTTGCAGTTTGGCTTGACAAGCATAATGTTCAATATTTCCGTAGTTTGGCATCGCGGAGTACTACTGATCTGCCATCGGATATGGCGACCATGATGCAAAAGAAAGGTAAAGGTCATATTTTTATTCTTAATGAACAAGAGGGTAGTCTGTTGATTTCAATTAATGCAATTAAAGATAGTCCTATTACAGTCACTGTTGCTGCACCACAAATTGAAAGGTATCTGGTAAATCAGAAATACAAACAAGCAACTGATGCAGAAATTGCTCGTTTGCGTTCATTAGCAACAATAGAATATCTTAATGCTCAGACATCAGTATCCGATGTAGAGAAGCCTATTACTCAATCAACAATGATAATAATGCCTGATTCGGCAAATAATTTAACTCTGCCTGGACCAAGTTCAGAGGGATTAATTGAACGTGGTATCATGGGGTTAAAATAAAATTATATTGTTTTTTGATTAATATGGTATGAATTAAGTGATTATAAGTTAATGGATATTTGTTATGAATAAAGCAAAGCTACTAGTAGTAATTTTCTCGTTATTGTGGATGACGTGTATTGACAGTATCGCTGCGGGTGAAACGAAGACAAGTGTATTGGGGCCTGGAGATGTATTAAAAATATTTGTTTATGGACATCCCGATCTTACAACTGAAACGAAAGTGAATGAAACGGGAAACATAACTTTTCCTCTGTTAGGTGAAGTACTAGTAGACGGATTAACTCCATCTGCAGCTGAGAGAAAGATAGTTAATCTACTGGAAAGTAGAGATATTATACGTAAGCCTCAAGTAAATATCATTGCTGCTTCGCTACAGAGTCAAATGGTATCGGTACTTGGTTACGTTCGTAATCAAGGGCGTTATCCTATCGAAGGTAAACGCAGTTTGACTGATATTCTTGCCATGGCAGGAGGAATAATCCCTGATGGGGGAGAAATAGTTACCTTAATTCGCGCAGATGGAAATAAATCCACTAAAGAAGTGATTGACGTGCTAGAAATGATTCGCTTTAGTGATTTAAATCGAAATTTGAATATACGAAGTGATGATCTTATCTATGTTGAACGAGCTCCACGTTTCTATATCTATGGCGAAGTGCAACGTGCTGGAGCTTATAGGCTTGAACGTAATATGACAGTTATACAGGCACTATCAGTTGGAGGAGGGTTAACTCAGAGAGGCACTGAACGTGGTTTGCGGATTCAGCGTAGAGATGCAGAAGGTAATTTACAGATACTTACTGTTAATCCTAGTGATTTGATTCAACCAGATGATGTTATATATATCAGGGAAAGCTTATTTTAATTTTTTTCTGAGTACCTTGGAATTCCTTTTTGCTAAGGGGTTATTGATTCTAGTATTTAATTGTGGAATTAGATTAGTTGCTTGCAAATATACAGTTAATCGATTGTTTTTTAAGGTAATAAAGTTTGGAAAGATTTGATTAATGCAACTTAACATAACTCAGATTGAAATGAGATTTTAAATAAATATGAATTATTCTCGATTGCTTCTTATTTTACTAGCTCGTCGCAAGATTATTTTGTTTGCGCTTATTGTGACTGTATTGACTGCTTTAATGGTGAGTTTGTTACTGCCCAAAAGTTATAAATCGACAGCAACGTTAGTGCTAACTTATAAAGGGCCTGATCCCGTAACAGGACTTACTCTAACAGCGCAGCAGACGACAGGTTATATGGCAACACAGTTGGATGTTATTAAAAGCTTTAAAACTGCGTTAATGGTGATAGATCAACTTAAACTTGATCAGAGTGAAATTGTAAAAAGAAACTATGCAGATAGCAAAACTAATATGGAGTTACGGGATTGGTTGGCAACTTTTCTTCTTAGAAATTTAGATGTTGAAACTTCACGGGATAGCAGTGTCATTCGTGTAAATTTTAAAAGTACAGATGCTGAATTTGCTTCTATCATTGCCAATGCTTTTGCAAATGCTTATCAAGAGATTAGTATTCGTCTTACGGTAGAGCCTTCACAGAGGGCGGCAGCCTATTTTACAGATCAGCTTAATGTGTTGCGTGACAGGTTAGATGCAGCACAGAAAAGATTAACAGCTTACCAATATGATAAAGGGATTGTCGATGCAGATTTTCGTCTTGACGTTGAAACAAGGCGTTTAAATGACCTGTCTAGTCAACTGGTAATCGCTCAAGCGGAGTTGATAGGAACAGGGGTAGAACGAGATGACAAGAATCGTGGTAATGAAACTCATAGTATTATTAGAAGTACAATGATTAATAACCTAAAAATGAGTTTGTCGCAAGCTGAATCTAGGTTCTCAGAGATTTCTCATAAACTGGGGCACAATCATCCTAGCTATGCGGGAGCAAAAGCGGAGATGGAAAAGCTAAGATCTGAGCTTAATAAGCATATAAGATCTACTACACAAGATGCTATCAATCAGGAAGCTGAGATTCGTACGGCACTTGAGGAACAGAAAGCTAAAGTGCTGACTCTTAATCGTGGGAGGGATGAGCTTCGGCTTCTTACGAGAGAAGTGGAGGGTGCGCAACATGCATATGATAGTGCTATGCAACGTTTAAACCAAACCAATCTTGAAGGACAATCCAACTTGTCGAGTGTATCTATACTAGATATCGCAAAAATTCCAGACACGCCGGACAGCCCTAAGTTGTTGCTCAATATGGTTTTATCAGTATTTTTGGGTGTTTTGCTAGGACTAGGAGCTGGTTTGCTTACAGAAATGCTTGATCAACGTGTGCGTTCAGTAGAGGATTTAGTGAATATACTCCAAGCACCTGTTCTCGGCGTAATAAAGTGGGGAGCACCTGAGCAGAGACGTCGACAATTAGCGTGGCCACAATTAATACGAAGAGTTAATCTAAGCTTAAAGTAGGAAAAAATAATGGATACCTCAAACTCCTCAGAAACGCCGAAATTTAGTGATTCTATTTCTGTTAGTACAAATGCATCATCCCTTCGTAAGTTTAGTATAGGGCGCATTCTGCTGGATATGGGAAAAATTACGCCAGTTGAAGCAGAGCGTATATTGTGTTTACAGAAAGAAAGTGGTTTGCGTTTTGGTGATGCCGCACTTAAATTAGGTTTAATTACTGAAGCAGATATTCAGTTAGTGTTAGCGCAGCAGTTTGATTATCCCTATTTATTACCAGGTCAGGGAAACCACCCTCCAGAGCTAGTGGTCGCTTACCAACCATTCGGTGCTCAAGTAGAAGTTTTTCGTGCGGTACGTAGTCAACTGATGCTGCGTTGGTTTACTTCAGGGCATAAAGCATTGGCAGTTGTTGGTTATAATCCTAATGATGGAATGAGTCTTTTTACCGCTAATCTTGCGGTAGTATTTTCACAATTGGGGGAGAGAACGTTACTAATTGATGCCAATTTACGTTGTCCACAACAGCACGAAATTTTCAACCTAAGAAATAAACAAGGCTTATCTGATGTTCTTGCTGATCGCGCTAATATTTTTGAGGTAATTTCGAAGATAGAATCTTTTGTTGATCTATCTGTTTTACCAGCAGGAACGCTTCCACCTAATCCTTTGGAACTTCTTAATCGTACCTCGTTTGATGAATTGAATGATCAGCTTGCGAATCATTTTGATGTTATTCTTTATGATACTTTAGCTTTTTCAAGTGGTGTAGATGCATTAGCTATCGCTTCTCGTACAGATGGTGTATTAATAGTTGCTCATAAGAACGACACTCGTGTAAATGATATTAATAACATGAGTGAACAGCTTAAGCATAGTGGCGCTGAAATTGTCGGCTCTGTATTAATTGATTTCTAATAAATAATTAATTATGTCCTTATATCAATTGAACAGCCTGAGATCGCCTATGTTAGATTGGTGGCCCGTGTCACTGGGCCTATTGGCCTTATATATTCCCACTTTTTATGATCTCTCCAGTGGACTATGGACTAGTGAGGAGCAGGCACATGGTCCAATAATTTTGTTTCTTTCGTTGTGGCTTATTTCTCGTCAATGGACGGGAATGATAAAAAGAAGTGATCAACAAGCAACTTCAAGTTTTGGATGGGTAATCCTTTTCGTAGCTTTGATACTCTATATTATAGGCCGTTCTCAACAGATATTGATATTTGAGATTAGTTCTTTTATCTTAATATTAGTGGCAATTTTGCTTATTAAGCGAGGTTATATTGCCCTGAAAGTCATGTGGTTTCCACTTTTTTTCTTATTGTTTATGATTCCATTGCCTAGTCAATTGGTTAGTTTTCTTACAATGCCAATGAAGATGGCGGTCTCATACGTTGCAGAGCATATTTTATTTTGGGCAGATTACCCTATCGCAAGAAATGGTGTTATCTTGCAAATTGGCCAATATCAGCTTCTTGTAGCGGATGCTTGTGCTGGATTGCAAACATTGTTGACATTGGAGGCACTCGGATTATTTTATTTAAATCTTATGCATCATACTTCAGTTTTTCGTAATGTAACATTAGCTATTCTTATAGTGCCGATTTCTTTTACCGCTAATGTTATTCGCGTTATTGTACTTACTTTGATTACTTACCATTATGGAGATGCTGCAGGACAGGGATTTCTCCATGGATTTGCTGGAATGGTTCTGTTCATTAGTGCATTGGTTTTAATCCTTTTTGTAGATGGATTATTACAGTACTTCGCTAAAGTACAGTCGATGAATGTTTTACAACCAGTGCGTAATAATTAGTAATTTAAGTGTATATCTATAACCATTAGTCTGAGAAATGATTGTACTCGTTGAGTTAGCTGAGGCAGTGATAAATCTGTATGCGATCATTCATTAATATAATGACGTGGAAAGATTGGTATTTATCAATTCTTTTTATCTGGCACAGAATTGTTTCTTCTTAGACATATGCTTATGTAATATTTGGCAATGGTTTTGTTTCGTTTTTATTTAGGATTTAAGTGAGTGGAGGGATTCAATGAAAAAGTCTTTAATCATCAGTATTATCCTAGGCATATTGATGGTGTCGTCCGGTGTTTTAACAATGGCTTTGACTCCTACTCAAAGAATCGCTGATCAACGGGAGAAGGTCAATCTTGACATCATGATTCCTGCCAAGTTTGGGGATTGGCAAATCGATAAGTCAATTGTGCCATTGCAAATAGATGCCGAGACACAAGCCAAACTTGACAAGATATATAATCAAACATTAGCAAGAACTTATGTTAACTCTCAGAATGAACGTATTATGCTGTCTGTTGCTTATGGAGGCGATCAGAGTGACAATCTAGCAGTACACAAACCTGAGGTATGTTATTACGTGCAAGGTTTCGAGATAATGAAAATTTTATCTGATGAATTAGCCACACAATACGGAAAATTGCCGATTAAGCGTTTGCTAGCCGTTAAAGGTAATCGTAACGAGCCTATTACATATTGGGTTACTGTTGGTGATAAAGCTGTTTTACCTGGATTTGATCAAAAATTGCAGCAATTACGTTACGGTTTGACTGGAAATGTACCTGACGGTATGTTGGTGCGAATTTCTTCCATTGATAATGATAATGATAAGGCCTACCAGCTTCAGACTATTTTTATTCAGGATTTACTCTTAGCAGTTAATGTTAAGGAACGTATCAGATTGATAGGGATTTTTGGAGCATAAACCAAACATGTTTTGCCAATATGGTGATGCATACAAGTATAAGGCAAAGGTCAGTCAAATAAGTTTTTATGGCTATGAAAAAGTGTGCAAAGAAAAGAGTATGCTTACTAGGATCTGTTAACGTTTTGAGATAAGTATTTAATAGATAGAAACAAAATCGTGCTATTAAGGCTCCTATACGACCAACAGAAGGTATGCTGTATCGAATGCGGGTAGGTTGCCCGTGGCGAGACTCGCCTGAGGCATTTGGAAGCTGGAATTCCATCTGCAAAAGATTCAATGCGTGGTCATTAAATAGTAAATTGATAATACTTATCAAGGTATTATATATTGATCACAGATTGTGAATGGGAATTTATTGATGGCAGCTATGTTAAAGCGCATCAGCATAGTGCAGGCGCAGCGGACAAGGGCGATGACAGTGAATGTATACGGGAACAAAGACGAAGAAGGGGGTTCGAGCTGTGATACCGAGAAAACGGAATTCGTTGAAGGGTCACGCAGATATGGATTGAGGTATGTATAGATACCTGCACTGGGTGGAAATGCTTTTGCTCGGCTAAAGCATTATCGGGCAGTAGCGATACGATACCACATTGAAGAAAATTTTGAGGGTATGGTCGCCATGATATGTGGATATCTATGGCTACCTATGTGAAATGTCAATAGGCCCTAGGTTTACTCGATGATATGACAGAAAGAGCATAAGCTTAACAGCGTGAATTGATATTATGAAAGTACCTGTCTTTGTATTAACATCTAACAATAAGTCGCAATCGAATGTATTGCTTATTGTCTTTGTGGTGATTAGTGTTCTGCTTCTCTCGATATTGAGTGGCATACTTTCGGCATTCGCTAATCTGTACCATTTGATTGCGTTGTTGGCTCTGTATGGTCTCTTTTTCGTCTTGACCGCACCCACTACTTGGGTAGTTTGGATTATATTCTGGGCGACGTTTCTAATAACTGGGCCTACCGCGTATTTCTTTAATTTAACCCAACTCCAGTGGCTTAACGTACTCATGAGCGCAGCATTGCTTCTCCCTGTGCTAATTCATCTGCTACGTATTAAAGCTAACATTTTATCTACTTCAATTTCGAACGATTTCTTTTTCCCAGCTACTTTTCTTCTACTCATAACTTTTTCTACTGTTATTGATCATCCTCAATTAACAGATTTTGTGAATGCATCTCGTCATTACCTATTTATGTGGCCATTGATGCTAGTTTTCATGCTTGGTTTGATTCGTCCGGAGGTGGTGGTTCAATTGTGGAAAGCTCTCATGATTGTGGCGATCTTGCAATTACCTATGGCTCTTTATCAATATTTCTTTGTGGCTCGGAAAAGTGCAAGGCTCTCTCCTTGGGATGCGGTAATAGGAACATTTAATGGCAAGATTGAAGGCGGTGGGGAGAGTGCAGGCATGGCAATCATGTTATTGATTGCTATGCTAACCGCAATTGCACTATGGCGTGGAGGTAGGTTACGTAGTGCATGGATGTCTTTAGTTGTGATAACGGGCCTTGGCACATTGGCTTTAGCAGAAGTCAAAGCAGCGGTTATGTTATTGCCGGTTGTTATTGGTTTGTATTACCGTAAAGAGTTAATACAACGACCTATAGAGTCGATTGTGGTTATGATCGGTGGGGTTTTGTTGGTTGTAGGAATATTTACGGCCTATGAAGTAGTTCATTATGGGGATGCGCCAACACATTCGTTCAATAATAAGAGAGTTACTTCAACTTATGATCGCGTAATGAGAGCATTAGATCCAGAGGAAGAGTCTGCAGGTGGAAATCAATTGGGGCGTATTAATCATCTAATAAATTGGTGGGATATCAACGTCATAGGCGGTGATTTACAACACAGCTTGTTTGGCTATGGTATGGGGGCAACTCATGCTAGTAGAATTAATGTGGGTGAATTAGCTGCTCGTTTTCATTATCCCGTTAATACGACTTCTACTAGTATTTTGTTATGGGAAACGGGTATTCTAGGACATCTGGTTTTTCTGCTTATATTACTATCTGCTGCTTGGACATCAGAACGGATTTCTAATAATGAGGCTATTCCAGATATTCACCGTATTTTTCTCAGAATAGGAGCAGTTAGTCTGATGCTCTTAGCCTTAACGTTACCTTACAAGAATTTTCATTTATATTCTAACCCCATTCAATTTCTCATGATGTTCATGCTTGGTCAGGTGGCTTATTGGTCACGTTTTGTAAAGAACAATCTTGAGAGTATGAAGTTATAACATAATTTAACTTATTATTTAGCTATTGTCAGAACCCTTATATTATAAGAATGGAGACTGAGTTTATTTCTATGTTGTTATTTCAAATGGTTATTTACTCCTGCTATATCGTGTTTTTTGTTCAAGGTGATTGTACATGAAGATTAATTTCATAGGAATCGGTGCGCAAAAATGCGCATCTACCTGGGTACACAGTGTTCTATCTGATCATCCAGAGGTGGCAGTTCTTCCCGGTAAAGAGATTGATTTTTTCTCGTATTACTATAATTTTGGCTATGAATGGTATGAAAAGCATATATGTGATGTTGGTACCGCAAAAATGATAGGTGAAGTATCTCCTTCATATTTTGCTGATAGCAGTGATACGCCTGATCGTGTATTTTTCTATAATCCCAAAATGCGGATTGTGTTATCTCTCCGAGATCCAATAGAGCGCGCATATTCCAATCATCTGAATGAAGTAAAACTGGGTCATGTAACAAATCAGAATCTCGAATTTGAGAATGGTTTAGCAAACAACCCTATGTATTTGGAACAATCACGTTATGGACGACAACTGGCTCGTTGGTTGGCGGTATTTCCAAGGGACCAAGTGTTAGTGATTTTTCAAGAGGATATTCGTGATGATTCTTTTAGACAAGCGCGAGATTTATATCGCTTTCTAAATGTGGCTGAGGATCACCAATCCTGGTTTCTGGAAAAGAAAGTGAATGAAAGTCGAATTATTAAGAATACCCGAGTAGATAACTTCCTAAAATTACTGGGAAAGCTTGGCCGATCGACTGGGGCTGGTAGCCTAGTTGAAATAGTTAGAAAAAATGATTTGGTTTGCCGTTTGCGCCACCGTCATAATCAGATTGACTTGCGCCAGATTGTCCCACCTATGCGTGAAGATACAAGAATATACTTACAAGATGCGCTGGCTGATGATATGCGTGAATTAGCACATCAACTAGGAAAAAAAGATTTGCCGTGGTCAAGTTGGGAAGCAATATGCAATAAATAAAGCACCTTGTATTAACCTGTGAGGTATATAAAAGGAAAAATGCGATTCAAAAAGAGTGTGGAAATTTGAAGAAAGACAAAATAAAGTTGGTTATGCGGAGTGTTTTGTCAAAGGAGGCTCGTGGGAGCTAAGGGCATTTTTGAGATGTTTGCCAATAAAAGACTGATGGTGTTTGATTGATAAAGATTTTACCGAGTGTACACTAATAAGATTCAGGAGAAGTAATGAATGAAAGTTGTGGTCGAGTAGTATTTCTTCTTGGAGCAGGTCGTTCCGGTACAACGTTACTTTATAAGTTACTCGCTCTTCATAAAGATGTAGCTTATTTTAGTAATTATCAGAATCGTTATCCTAATTGGTCTTATCTGGCTTATTTGCAATATATACTCAATCAATTTCCAGAGTACAAACGCCGATCGTGGTTTAAGGAACATGGAAATGCTTATTTCAACGAACGTCGTAGATGGCTACAGTCTATTGTGCCAACTCCGTCGGAGGCTGAGTCGGTATATGCTAGCTGCGGTATTCCGTTGACACCTACTGACGACTATCATCTGCAGTCCCAAGTAGCAAAATGCTTGCAAAATAGATTTGAGCGTATCCGTCGGATGTCTCACGGTCAAGTATTATTGACCAAGCGCACCGCCAACAATCGTCGAGTTTCAATCCTCAAGAAAGTATTTCCTGATGCAAGGTATATTCATTTAATTAGAGATGGTCGTGCAGTGGCCTATTCCTTACTAAGAGTTGCTTGGTGGAACGACCATGTTTTGTATTGGACTGGCAAAACCCCGCGGGAAATGATTGCAAAAGGCTCTAATCCATTGGAACTTGCAGCCAAGAATTGGGTTGAAGAGATGAAGGTATTGGAGCAAGGTATTACGCAGATTCAGAGTGATCAGTTATTGGAGGTACGCTATGAAGAGCTTTTGTGCAACCCATTTGAACAATTGCGGCGTATCTTAGATTTTATGGGAGTATCCGCTCAAAAAGATACTGAGTTCTGGGATATTATAGAATCTTTGCATCTTACTCCAAAAAAAGAGAAGTGGATGCACAAGTGGACAGAATCGGAACTGAACATGGTACTTGATCTACAGGATAGTACTTTGCGTCATTGGGGTTTTGAAACAGGTATGTATCGCTAAAGTACTAATCGTGCTGAATTAGTTTGTCGAGTAATTAAATATAGGAATCCTAAAATGATATATCCAGGATCTGATCAAATAGGGGAAATTGCCAAGGGTGGTTTTCGTGTTCTATATATTTGCTCCGCTGCTCGTAGTGGATCTACAGTAACAGACATGTTCATTGGAGGGCATTCCAAGGCTGCTTCCTTGGGTGAAATTAACCTTTTAGGTAAATCTATTAGTCTGGATGCAAGGTGTGGTTGCGGTAGCAAGTTACGTACTTGTGAACAGTGGAGGAAAGTTTTTGATGCGATTATGTTATCGCATGATATTGATATGATTAATAATCCTTATGAATTTAGGCTATGGGATACTTTTGCTGTTAACGAGATTGATTATGAACACCAGACGCGCGCATATCGATTGATTGTTACTTTGCGTAGGGCATGGATGCAAGGTAGGAGTTATTTACCATACAATCTGTATAAACACTTTCCTATACCGTCGATATTGCTTAAGGCACTGCACAATAAGATGGACCTCTATCGAGAGATTTCTCGCTGCTGGGGAAAATCCATAATTGTAGACTCATCTAAAAGTTTCCGTGAAGCAGTTGAACTGCACCAACGATGGCCAGATATTGTTAAGGTGGCACTATTGACCCGTGATGGAAGAGGGGTTTATCTTTCCCGTCGTTCCAGCGGACGTAGTCAACAAGAAAGTGTAAATGATTGGATACACTATTACCGTGTTGCATTGCCTTTGTTAGAGAATCAAGTTGCTCCTAGTAGCTTACTTAAGATACGGTATGAAGATTTTGCATCTGATCCAGAAAAAATTGGTCGTACTTTGTGTGATTTTGTCGGTATCCCTTATGAACCAGAGATGCTTGATTTAACGCAATCCACGAGACATCTTGTTAATAGTAACAAGACAAAATTTTTCCCTGAGAAAGGAGTACGGCTTGACGAACGTTGGCGAACCGATTTGCATGGGATAGAACTGGATTTCTTTGAACGTAATGGTGGAGAGATGAATCATCGTTTGGGATATCGGTAAAGCCCGAATTGTTTTAGTTTGTTGTAGCTTAATATTTGATGAGTGGAGAAGCAGTTGTGTGAAGAAAGCTCTCAAGTAGATCGTTATTGAACACACCGAATTATAAAAAACTGGGTTTGGTTGTTGATGTAAATCCGAGTTTACGGTGACTGCAGGCGGTAGGTATTTATGACTGTACATGCTTAATTCACAGTTAAATAAGGTTGGACGGTTAATATCAGCTATGTCTTAGCATTAATCTCTGCGGTTCAAATCCTAGCTTCGAAGCGAAGGTTGATTGAAAATTAGCAGACTGAAAACGTAGTTAATACTTCCCTGATATCATGTTCTCCACGTATGGTGTATTTAATGTGTCGAAAGGAGAGTTATTGTAATAATTCTTATATAACACGTTTTTTTAGTAATCCAGAATGTAAATAGCTGACGAACAATGCTTGTCACTACAGTTTGTAGACTTATAGATGGTAAGAATGTGATTCCGCCTTGTTCTAGAAAGATGACTATGATCCTGTTCTGAATTTAAAGTAAAGGTATGACGAAAATACATTCTTTATTTAATCTACTAAAGCCTTGGCTTAGATTGACGAATATAAACTATCTTGATAATACGCAAAAAATAATACAGTCCAAGTTGTTGTAGATTCTGAGCTATCAGTAGTATCGAGTGGAAGATGAAGAATTTTATAAATGAAAGACATGACAAGTTCCTGTCATAAATTGGCCGAGGAGTTTCTATGAGAATGCTTTATATTGTGGAAGACCGATTCCCGCCATTTCGGGCAGACGTGGTGGAGTTATTTGCTAAGCAGATGCCGGCGCGTGGTCATCAGATTAATTGGCTGATGCAACGAGGATCAGATGTATCCGGTTTATCCTCACCTACAAATTGGTTGGGGAATACCGTATATCTTATGCCACGCAGTGGACAGAAAGGCTTATTAGGTAGGATACTGAATAACCTGCAGAGTATGCTTGGAGACTTTATGATCCTACCTTTGGCATTTAGAGGTCAGTACGATGTAATTCAGGTGCGCGATAAGTTTTTTACTTGCATGATTGCCTGGTTGGCAGCCCGTTTGACTGGTGCACGTTTTATCTACTGGATGTCTTATCCATTCTCCGAGTCTAAGTTATATGAAGCGCACAATGGGCTTGTTCCTTATCGCCATTTGGTGTGGCTCAAGGGGGTAATAATTGGTAGTTTACTCTATAGAGTCATTTTGCCGTTGGCTGATCATGTTTTTGTACAAAGTGAACGCATGAAGGAAGATGTCGCAAAAAAAGGTATCCCTTCTATCAAAATGACGCCTGTACCTATGGGTATTCGTACCGATCAAGTGGGCAGTGCTGAAGATGCCATCACACCAAATACGCATGCTCCTATATTACTCTATCTTGGGACTCTCATACAGTTACGCCAATTGGAAATGCTAGTGCGTGTGCTTCAGCACGTTCGATTACGTTATCCCGGTACTCGGCTGATATACGTAGGAGATGGTGAATTACCTAGTGATCGCCAAGCGGTAGAGGAGGAAGCATCTCGATTGGGATTGTCGGCCGCTGTAACTATCACAGGTTTCCTGCCTATGGAGCAAGCTTGGGAACTGGTAAAACGCGCAGATATCTGTTTTTCACCTTTTTATCCTGTTCCTGTGTTACTTTCTACCTCCCCTACAAAACTTATCGAATATATGGCCATGGCTAAGTGTGTCATTGCAAACGAACATCCTGAACAATGTCAAATAATGGAAGCAAGTGGTATTGGTCATTGTATACCATGGGGTGAACAGTTCTTTGCCGATGAGGTTTGTAATTTGCTAGATAACCCTGAACGTGCACGAATGATGGCAGCAAAAGGCCCCAAGTGGGTGCAGACACATCGTACATACGATGTAATTGCCGATTTGGTGGAGTTAAAATACCAAGAATTACTTAGGTAGGAAATTGAATAATTTCAATCTTTATTCCGGCAAACGTTTTCGTCAGGCAATTCAACATTTTTTACTTGGTCGGACTGCGCAAGGGATCGCTTCTTTCATTTTTACACTATGGCTTGTGCGTCTGCTGATACCTGAGGACTATGGTATTTATATGGTTTTATGGGGAATGGTGGAAATGATGGTGCCGCTGAGTTCACTTGGCATGCTCGAAGCAGTGCGGCGTTTTCTGCCAGAGTTGGCAACTCGAGGAGCGCCAGGTGTTTTAATATGGTTTGTTCGTTGGATGACTTTGATTCGCTTTGTCATTATAGCGGCTTGGGCAATGTTAATTGCTATTTTTTGGTCAGATATCGCCGCGTGGATGGGTTTCAGTGCATCGCAGCAGGGTGCTACTTTGCTAGCCGTAGGGCTTATTATTACAGTCATCGGTTTTCGTTATGCTTCGGAAATGCTCGAATGTCTTCTGGAACAGCGTTGGTCACAGATGATTCATGCATTTATGCCTTTAGGGCGCTTGATCGGCTTAGCAATACTGGTGGTTACTGGCAGTTTGGGTTTGGAGCAATTACTTTGGGTGGATCTAATTGTTTCCTTAAGTTGCTTTTTATTAGCTGAATTTTTCTTGATGAAAAAATTGCGTAACTTGCCTGGCATGGGAGATTTTAGAGTGAGTGTGCGTGAGATATTCAGTTTTTCTTGGGATATGGCCGGGGTTAATTTACTCAGGGCTGTTGCCAGCTTAGGTGCACTACGTATTCTTGTGGCACGTACCTTGGGGCTTGAAGCTGCAGGTATGTTTGCTTTCCTACAGCAACTGCTAATGATCTTTGGGCGCTATCTCCCCGCCAATTTGCTGGCTAATATTATCCGACCGATGCTGATTTCTCGCTACATAGGGGGAGAGACTGCGATGGTTAAGCAAGGGATGGCGCTTTTGTGGAAGAGCAATCTCCTAATTATTGCCGCCATACTGACAGCGATGAGTGTAGCAGGTGATGTGCTTATTGAATTGGCAAGTAGTGGGCGTTTCACCGATGCTGGTATGCTCATGATGATTATGCTACTGGGTTTGGGAGCTACCAGCCAAGGTCAATTGGTTGTTATGATCATGCAAATATTTTTATACACTCGTCAACTCAGGCATTTTAGCCTGCTTTCTATTTTAACACCATTAGCGGTTATTATCGGATCGGACTGGGGATTGCTTGGAGTGGCTAGCGGGATTGTGTTGAGTGTTTGGTTGTTGAACAGTGTGATTTTATTTTGGTTAAATCGCCAAGCTGGACGTATTGAGTTAGATTGGTTTAGTGTTCTTAGAGGTTTTGGCTTGGCAATGTTGCTAGCAGTTATTGGTCGGATGATTGAATATGAGTTTGGACCATGGTGGGCGCTAACTTTTGTATTGCTAGCTTATGTACCAGGACTGGCATTGGTCAAACCATTAAACCAGCTCGATATGGCACTGTTGAATTTGGGGTTGCGCCATCGTGCTCGTTTTCTAGTACCTTTTGTGCGGAATGGTTGAAAAATTGGAGACACGGGTATGATTAAAGATCAGATATTTATAGTCGGAATAAATGGCTCTGGTACTACTATGCTAGCAGAGGCCCTAGGTAGGCATCCAGAATTGTATATGTTTCCCCAGGAAACACGTGTTTTGCCATATTTGGTACACCGTTACCCTGATTCTATTTTACATGATTTGTCGGCACGACGTGCTTTAGCTGGTGCACTTGGGCGTTCTAGGGCATTCTGGCGATGTAACGGCAATCAGCCTTTGGTATTGTCGGATGAAGTACTTGTCGCGTTAGATGATTTCTCGAGTGTTGTAGATGCTATGTATGGTCATTTTGCACAACTGGAAGGAAAGCAGCGTTGGGGTGATAAGTCACCTATGTATCTACAGCACATTGATGTGCTTGCCCAAGTGTTCCCGAATGCGCGTTTTATTCATATCTATCGTGATGGACGTGATTCCGCTCAGTCTTTCCATCGACGATGGAAACAGTCGCCAAGTCGCACTATTTTTCGCTGGAAGAAGGCAATAGCACTTGGTCGCGAACAGGGAAAACGGTTAGGCGTTACCCGTTATTTTGAATTGAGTTATGAAGATTTAACTGCAGACCCAGAGAATTGGATGCGTCGCGTATGTACTTTTGTGGGCTTAGATTTTTGTCCGACAGTACTTAGTTCTTCGATGCAATACATGGATGAAAGCGCTCGTCAGGCAGCTCAAGGACGAATGATTCAGAACAGCAACAAGTGGCGTACTTATTTTAATTCCAATCAGATTGATGAACTAGAACAAATCGCTGGTAAGACGTTGGTCGATTTGGGTTATACAGTTAAGTTACAAGGAGATAAAGATCTATCCTCTGCTCGATTGTATTGGTTAAAGTGGCAGGACTGGATAAACTTTTCCATTCACCATGTTACTGCTTTTGGTGTTAGAGGTTTAGTTCCTTTCTTTTTTCGCGTTCGCGATGCATTAATGCAAGATAAAAGTAATAAATACTAGAAGTAAGCTCGTTGGTATGAGATATAAGCACAGGAAAAATGAGATTGTCAACGAAGAATGTTTTTTCAATACTGAAGTACAAGGTGCTTAGGACTAATGCTTGCTAGATTATAATTATGAAGCGGGTCTTGCCTTGTCAAGTCGATCAAGTTTTCTACGTGCCGGGTATTAACTTACCATTATTTGAGATTTCGATGAAGTCGAAGTTGATCTGTATTGGTTGGTAGATTAGATAGAGGGCAAATATGACTGAAGTGGATACGTTCAAGTGCCTATCCACTAAGAGTAAAGGGCTCTTCAGATCGTAGTGGTGGGACGGATCTGTATTTATGGTGGGATTTTTGATGTATGAAAATTGTAAAATATTATAGGCTATATGCTGTCAATCATTGAGGCGAAGAAAAAAACATGAATCATATTTCTCTATTTGGGTTGGATATAGAGGACACAACACTAACTGATGCCAGCTCTCATATTATTCGCGACGCCAATTTGAGTGTGCGGCGGAAGGTATATTTTGTCAATGCGCATTGTATTAATATAGCTGCTATGGATACAAACTATCTTGGCGTATTGCGGGATGGAGCTTCGTTATTTGCAGATGGTAGTGGCATGCGACTAGCTTCCAGGTTGGCTGGTTTTCCGCTCAAGGACAATGTCAACGGAACGGATCTGTTTCCGCTAATCTGTCGTGATGCTGCAGTCTCTGGGATTAAGTTAGCATTGCTTGGTGCTCGCCCGGGTATCGCGCAACGTTGTGCAGACAACATGAGAAGTCAATTTCCTGGCCTGAAGATCGTCTGGATTCATGACGGCTACTTTAGCTCAGATGATGAAGTGGATATGATCAAGGCTATCAATAATAGCGGTGCACAAATCCTTTTTGCGGCGATGGGAGTACCCAAACAGGAATTCTGGATTGCTCGCAATGTCGGAGAGTTGCGTGTACCAATTTTACTTGGTGTAGGAGCATTATTTGATTTCTATTCTGGTGCTATGCCTCGTGCACCACAGCGAGTACGTCAACTTGGCTTAGAATGGCTATTTCGTTTCATCATGGAACCAAGAAGGATGTTTGTACGTTATATCTTGGGTAATCCGGTATTTATTATTCGAACTTTATGGCGACGTTTGCGCGGCCAAAAATTCTTGCAAGAAGCTCCGCTCATCAATAGCGTAAAGTAAGAATCATGGGGCGTGACTGTTTTGTTGTGTGATTCAGTAAAGCCAGATACCTTGAGAAGTGGCCTCGCAAATTCGGACAGTCGGATAAGTGGTAATCTTGCTCAATCTAAATCCGTGAAGTACGCGGCAAAAAAGGAGCGAGAGTATGAGAAGGACGAGGAGGAATCACGCAGCGGGATTCAAGGCCAAGGTGGCAATAGCTGCGTTGAAGGGTGACAAGACACTGGCTGAGTTAGCTGAACAATTTGATGTGCATCCGAATCAGATTTCGGAATGGAAGCAGCAGTAACAGGAATCTGCAATCGATGTATTCGAGCATAATTCAAAAGTAAAGGCCGCCGCGCCTGATCTCAAGATACTCCACGCCAAGATTGGACAGCTCACGTTGGAGAATGATTTTTTAGAAGGCGCGCTCATCAAGGCGGGATTGTTGAGCGCAAAGCGATGATAAACCGAACTCACCCACTGCCGCTGGTGAAGTAATGTCGGCTGCTGGATGTGGCACGCTCGACAGC
>JAGNZK010000060.1 GCA_017984435.1 Nitrosomonas sp.
ACTTTTGGTCTCTTGATAAATAATGGAACCGACAAGCCTAAT
Organism: Nitrosomonas sp.; assembly: GCA_017984435.1. Classification (GTDB taxonomy): domain Bacteria; phylum Pseudomonadota; class Gammaproteobacteria; order Burkholderiales; family Nitrosomonadaceae; genus Nitrosomonas. The sequence goes on from JAGNZK010000060.1 coordinate 43, forward strand.
TGTTTCATCAATGCGCTTCCTTGCAGTGGTTAGATCTACCGAGTATTTTACAAGTTTTTGGGACTTATTCAGAGTTTCCTTAAGATGTTAATAAACAATAAATTAAATGATTATCACATCAAAAAATATCTATCACGTTGCTAGTCGAAGGAATTTTTGGAAGTCGACAACTATGTTTACTTATGAATAAACACTCGATCAGACAGTAAGTCAAGGTTCGGTCTACTATACAAAAAGAGATCCCCTTTCCATTTCAGAATTTCGGGTAGCTCATTGAGACTGATTAATTTCTCACCGACAAGTGACAGAAATTGACAAGCTGCATCAGCCCAAACATCGATCGGCATCCGCCACGTTTCATTTTTACCAATTTTTGGATTATACGGATAGGCTATGTACTGCTGTGGCAGCGAATTCCCTTGCAAGTCTTTATTTGCTTGATCGGGTTTTAGAAACATCACCGGCACAAGCATCAGCTCATCTTTTGACGAACTTTTCGCAACTTGATTCGGATTAAATTGTTTTAACCATAAAGTAGCAATCTTGGCTGGTTTATGTGTTTTTTCTGATTTATCTGCTATGACCAGCATCCCATGCGTAGCAGCCATTTTTATAGCGACTGTAGCGAGTTTTACGCTCAGGAAATTCTCGGGCTCGGAGTGAATGCGTAATTGCGTATACCCTTCCGCTTTAGCAGACTTTAGCAAAGCTAATATTTGAGATTCGAGACCCGGAAAGGGAAAGATCCAGTTGCTCTCATCAGGCGGATTTAACAGGGAAAATGGTAGCGCTGTTGGTATATCATTGTATCGCTGCATCGCTTGAGCATATCGATGTTCCCAACCCAGCAAGAAAGGTGTGAGAATCAGCGTATTCGGATTCTCCGCCAAACGTTTGTGCAACTTAACAAGTGCATCTCCCGGGGTATCGAAATATAGCATGTCGACGGCTGCAACCGGAGAACCATTTTCGTTCGCGGGACAGCTCTTAAGTTTTGAGTTCAACGAATCAGCGAGAGTACTTCGACCTGGCTTTGGAAGCAAGCCCAGAATAACCAACCGAGCTTGTCCTAAACTTCTCAATCGATCGATAGCGTTAAGGTAGGCAATCAAACTGTTGATTTCGTCATCTGTCAAATCGAAACGAGGCATAATCGGGTCCAGTTTTCTGTCAGCAGCCGTTATGCCGGCTCGTAGCGCCTTGGAAAAGCTTGATGGATCATAGGGGGCTTCGGCAGCACCCATCCGCCTTGCTGGGTATGGTTTACTTAAATTCAACCAACGAATGTCGGGCACTTGAACAAACGCTTCGCCACCGCCGCGCGCATCAATGCCGTGACAATTCATACATGCGATTGCAGCACCTTGCAAGGAAACGCTACCATGTACTATTGCATTGATTTCTCGATCATCCCGTCCAATTCCTTTTTCGTAAATTGAACGTCCCAGGTCTATTGGGTCGGTTGCTAATGCAGGGTTGATATGGCTAATTAAGTAGAAACCGAATAGGAGGAAAGCGCTCTGCAACTGCGACACTTTTACTGCCCAGTCAAACGAAGTAAATCAGCTACAATACGTTCAGGCGACGAGTCCGGTCGCAATTTGACCCAGTGTGCATTGCGTGCGCTACCAGCAATTAATAAAGTACTATGATTGTTCGGATCATCGGTCCACTGATTGAGGCGACCCAGAATCCGCGCCATGATCGCTTCATTTGCTGTGAGAAACCACCATCCGGGAATATTGGCCTGTTGTTTCTCCGCAAAAGTCTTCAGCGCAACAGGATCATCTCGCGTAGGATCCACGGATAATGACAAAAAGGCAATTTGAGAACCGAAATGTGCCCCCAGTTGCTTACGAACGGTTTGTAATTTTTGAGTCTGCATCGGACAAGCATCCTGACAGTGGGTAAAAATAACATTAATCAATACCACATGCTGGCTCAGTAAGTCGCTGACAAATCGGTGCGATACACCATTCTGATCGATTAAAAGATCGTCACCGAAATAATTGCGCGCACGTTCTAGCCTATTCTCCAGTTGTGCATCAACAGCCGAAGCTTGAGTGGTTATCGATACCAAGCTAATCAACCCCAGCAGGAGCGATAGAGTGACTTTTCTCATCATAAATTATCTTTGGCAAGTACATCAATCGCTTCAATGAGGGTTTCCGGGGATGGAATGCCAACCCAACGCAACCAGTTATCGGCATCTACATTACCTGCCAGAATAATTGGCGGATGATCTTCGGGGCGTCCAGAGGGAATTCCAAATGCTTTCAATAGTTGGCTAATCTCTGACGGTTTCCCGGTTAACCAATACCAATGTTGTCCCGCACCAAGTCTTTCTGCATATGTACGTAATTTATCCGGTGTATCCCTTGATGGGTCGACAGAAATAGAAATCAAAATAACGTCTTTCCCCAATTGATCCTGCAATTGCTTTTCGACAGCTTGCATGGTCGCACTCAGTACGGGGCAAATTGTTGTGCAGGAAGTAAAGACGAAGTTAACGATTGCAATTTGACCTTGCAATAAACCCGATAGTCGGTGGTTATGATTCTGACTATCTACAACGATGATGTTTGGTAAAGCGAGATGGATCTGGTGCGCGTTGCTTACTTTTTCCCGAATTTTTGAATTTTCAGGTAGTTGTGCCCACACTGTGGCTGCCATTAACGCAGTCAAAATAACACCAAGTTTTGCAAACATTAATTTTCCTGAGGATGGTTTGGTTTTTCTACCAACACGGTAGAAAAAGATGCTTTTAAGGGTCTATTTCCTTCGATATGAACGTAATAACCGCCGTTCTGCGTGAGTTTCCCGCGAGTAAACCATTCACCCGGTTTTTCTGGATCGGGTTGCATTGACCAGACCACTGCGGTGCCGCCTTGTACAGGAACAATCCGTAATCTTAATTGGCTGACGAGCGATATCGTGTCCTTAGCTTGTTCTTTAACTCTGACGCGAAAATCCACCGGCAAATCAGTGCTCGTTTTTTGTATACCATCACTGAGCCATTGCACGGAAACGGCATCATCGTTACTCGTGTTTACCGCCGTATCGATCTTTAATCCCAAACATTCCCGCAATGCTGGAGCCTCGCTCGCCAAAGCCAATACCATGTGTCCCGCAGACGGCAACCGAATCACCGCGGAATATTGACCGGGTTTGACCTCACGCAATCCGCGCTGTACTACCATCACCGACATGGGCGTGTGTCCATATGTTTTTAATCCGGAGTTGGGTGCATTCATGCCCTCCATATAATGATAAAGCGTACGTTCGGAAGGTGTTGCGAAGAATGCCCCTGAACGATCCAGTGTCAGCGACATGCTGGAAGCGCGAGGGAGATTCTGTGTTTCCGATAATGCGCCCGCACCGGCTGGAATCAACTTCACAATCGGTTGCTCGCTATCGATACTACTGAGTGATAGCATTCCGATTTGCTCGCTTTGCAAGGTTCGGATGTACGCATATTTCTCGGAAAACAGAATATCGTAAGGTTGGCCGGAAAGGGTGACGCGATGCTTTTCCTTACCGGTTTCAACATCGAGTATGTGAATCCAATGCTGACTTGGATTGACTACCAGGACATAGCGCGCATCCGGTGTCAGCTTGAGCGGTCCCAAGCCAGGTTCCAATACCAGATTGTCAATCGGATTTCCTTTCGTATCAAAGCGATGGATACGTCCAGCTTTGGCATTGACTATCCACAATAATGATTGCCTATCAACAAAAACCAAGCCGAGCGGCTCAAAACCCAAATCAACTTCGCGTACCACTTTCAAGGTAGTTGCATTGATGATGGTCAGCGATTTACTTTGCCGATTGCTGATAAAAGCATAGCGACCATCATTAGAAAAAGTGATCTCGTGATAACCGGAAGGTAAGGGAATTCGTGCTATGGACTTGTCATTAACGGTATCGATGATTTCAACGGCACTTTCCTGAGGATCTTTTCCGGTTAATCCTACCCACAATAACCGCTCATCAGGTTGTAGAGCTAAACGTGTGGGCTGACCGGACAAGACTAGATGATTCAATACAGTTAGAGTCTGCAAGTCGGCAATCGCCAGTTTCTTTTCATCGGGCAATGCAACGAACAACCGCATATCGTCATTAGTTTTGATCCAATCGAATCCTTTTCCGTCCAGCTTCATCGCACTGTACAAGCTGCTGCGTCCGCTAAAACTAACTGACGGATCAAGCACTGAAACACTGGGTTCGGCATCTAGACTCAACACATAGTATCCCGTCAAATCCAGTAATGGCCGTTCGATTAGATTACCGCTAAGATACCGCGCAACCCGCTGTCCGCAAACTGGCACAGCACCCGACATGGTATCGATTCCCCGATCGAGCCAGGCGCCAATGCGCCAGTTACTCAGAATCTGATCATCAGCAAGGCGTTTACCATCAAGCGATAACCGCACCAATTGTCCGGCCTGCGGCTTGGTCGGCGCGCTGTCTTCAATCGCTTCTACGCGAACATGCATGCTGATGCCTTCGCGCTCAATGGTTCGATCCAGGTACAGCGGCGGCTCTGCTTGTACAACTGCTATAGCGAGCAGTTGTACAAGGCAGAGTATGAAAAATTGCCATTTCATCGAGGAATATCGCAACTGGCTCGCAACATAGCGGGAGCAGAAGCATTTCTCCGATTACTATACTTCGCTGGAGCTTCTTCAACTCTCACCAACGCCCATAGTCCATTAGTAATACCAAATCCGCCATGATCGCGCCACAGAAAATCGCCCTTAATCTCGTTATGCCCACCGGCGCGTGGAAACACCATATCAAAGTGTGCCATCGGCGAAATACTTTCCTGACCGCTCATTTGTATTGCCAAGGCATTCTCGCCAATACATTTTGAAGGGGTTCCCCATAAAGCACCGCTCGTTCCCAGAGGAAAAGCACCTCTGGCGGTTTGCACAACATGTTCCGCAAGATACGGATCGCGCGGCCAGCTATGACCATGCAATTCCACTGTTGACGCACGCCCCACGCCAGTCGGCATTAGTGCACGAATGCGCATTTCTTGGCCTGCATAAGCTTTCATGATCGGTACATATGGTTCGCCTACTTTCTGATCTGCACTGGTAACTGTGCCGATACCCTGGCCATTGCTGCAACATTCGTTGCTGAATGCCTCCCACGCACTATCCGCACCACCAAACCCGGGTTTACCGAAAGGCGCATCCGGAGGTAGGCCAAACCGGAACCACATTGGCTCGGCACCGTAATTAATCGCCATATGACCGGAATCATGTGCATCCTCAGGCGCCGTTAAAGCGGAATTTTTCATTGGATCTTCTTTTTCAGCCGCAATATTGGGTACGGAATTTTCCATTGGATCTTCTTTTTCAGCCGCAATATTGGGTACGGCAGATCCATCTTTATATCGCAGATTCAGTCCTTTCTGGTGAACCATGACTAAATCGCGGAATACACGCTCTCTCTTCGTTCCATCCGCTTCAATAACGGGATAAGTAACGTCTGCCATCGTTCGTGTAGCGCGTGTATTGGATTGATTCTTACCCGGATCCTGACGATCGATTACCTGATCATTCTCAACCCAGGTTGAACCTTCCGGTTCGATGATAAGCGCTCCAATTGCACCTTTTTGACCTTGTTTGATACGATCCGGCGGCGTCAAATTGATACCGCCGAATTCAACTGGAACATAGCGAATATCAGCACCACAATTTTTTTCTCTGTTAGTGCTGTGGCTTTGGTCGTGTAAGGAAGATAGCTTGACAAAGCGAGTCTGCGTCCTATCTTTGATCGCTGAAGCCATATCTACAAAGAGTTTCTTAGGATCATCATCTGTTGCATCCCAGTGTTTGCGAAATTCTTCCCTAGGTTCTTTATGTTTTCTGAGGATTTCTTTGAATTTTTCCATCGGCGTCAGATGACTATGTTGTTTGTGGCCTTTAATAAACTCTTTCACCGATTCGGTCATTTCTTTTAGGGGCGTTTCTGGTTTTTCTTTCTTGATCCAAGAATCTTTAGAATCGTGCCATTTCTCCCATTTCCCGCTTTTAATATGCTTCTCGTGTAATCCTTCAAAGGTTTTTGGTCTTTCTTCTTCGCTTTTTTCGATCATGCCGGTAATAAGTTTCTTCAATTTCTCAGGATCATGTGGTGCATCGTCATCTAAATATTGAGACAATTCCTCTGAGTATTGATCGGCCAAGGAATGAAAATTGAAGTATGCAAGAAGAAAATCTTCACTTTCTTCACTCACGGTCATAGGACATGCGCTGGTCAAATTGGAGATTTCCAGCATTCCTGCGTACCAGGTATAGATCCCACTTTTCCCCGGTGCGACCGTGCTAACCTGATTCTTGCCGATGTTATTGCCATCGGAGTCATGTACGGCGTAGTGAACCAGTTGCGGATGGAGTCCGATATGATTCGATGGACGGAGGAGGTTATTATTGAAAGTTGTCATCTTGGACTTTGGAGAACCTTCATCCCGAACAATAATACCCGACAAGGAAGTGTAACCGTCCAGATCAGGCATCTGAGTGACATTCTCAGGTAATCGATTGGTTAATGTAACTTCAATACATGCTCCGGCTGCAGCTCGTAATACCAAGGGCTCGACAGGTTTTCCTGGTTTGATTTTTGGAGGATTCTTTGTAAGATCAAGGTCGTCATCAAGAACCAACATAATGGCTGTTGGGTCGTGAAGCGGACCTGAAACCGGATTAGATGGTATCGTAACAATTGTATTAGTTTCTTCGTCAAATACTTCGAGCTTCATTTGAGTGAATCGAGGGTTATAGATCAGTGTGCCGCCACTCTTATCCAGCGATCCTACCGAAGCTTCCGGGATGGTAATTCCAAGAAGTGAATTATCGAGCACATGATTGGCTAATACCGCTGAAACTTTATATTTAAGAGGCGACTTACTATCGTCCGGGCAAACATTAGAGCCTTTACCCAACACTACGGGGGTATGGATTAAGAAAAGATTATCATCTTCGGAGCGTCGCATGTAGCTGCGCATTATCCCCCAAACCCCGTTCCATAGACCATCCTGACTACTGTCGACCGTATACATACGGTCACTGAGATAAAGATTCTTATCAGCGGATTCACCATCAGTGATTCTGGAGTAGAAGGTAAATTGTTCGGATAAACCGGTATTTTGCGAGTTACGCCGCCCTGAATGTGGCGCCTTTCCAAAACCAGATCCTGCTTGGAGCCAGCTCAATGCGTTCATTGACCCATTATGTTCATGCTCATGCGCACCTCCTTGCACTTTTACGCGAACTTGATCACCTGAATAAACACGCATGAGCGGTGTAAACGGATCTCCATCCAGTACTCCATCCGTTAATTGTTGTGTATAAGGTGTGCCCTCTGATTTTGTATTCAGTTCGGGAATCGCTCGATCGATGCGAGTTTGCATTGCGTAGGTCAGATCGCCTGCAAGGCCATCCGTCTGCGCGCGTTTACTTGGATCATATACACGCGCACCAATCGGCTCATTGCGATAATTGACGACCATCATGCCGATATCGTCTGCCGATATGGCTTCAGGACAGGGGCGTACCGGTTTTCCGGAAACATATAGCTTTGAATTGTTAAAATCAGTATCTTTATATACCGAACCTGGTAGCAGATCCTTCTTAAGAAAATCCTGGCCGCCCGGACAAGTTGGTTCAAAAGCAATAATATCCGGAGTTCCTGAATTAGCAGGTTTTCTCACGGACGGATTGATCGCTTTACGAAAGCTTTCCGGCGTGGGACGGGTAGAAGCGGCTTTATCATGGAAGAGATAGCTACCATGCTCATTTACACCGAAGGATTCGCCTTTTACATAAGCATGTTGGAAGTCACCAAATTGTAGGAAGAACTCACGATGAGAATCATCGCCTTCGATTCCGTCAAAGTTAATGGATCGGCGATCTTTTCCTGTGATAGCGGCTTGCCAGGAAGTGGGGCCGCCATCTTTACGGGTATAAAGTTTTTCTCCCGTTTCATTGTGCCGCCATTCTGATCCCGGCGGCTCAGTCAACATCGTGGCGTAAAGCCCCAATTGTTGATGAGTTGATGGACCCAGATGATCGTGAGTAAAAGTAATGCCTAGTCCACGGTGAATGCCGCCGATATTAACTACAGGATCGGAAAACCACCGCTGTAAAGTGGTACGCGCGCCAAACCAATCACAAACACCGGGCATGCCATATTTTTTCTCGAATTCAAGCGCGTCGCCTTCTATTTCTTTGTCGTTCCATAAGCGATCGCACTGAGCTATCTGATGTTTGGGAATATTATTTGCATTAAAGTATGGGTGTATTGTTGGAACTAGCGTGAACCTTCCGTCAAGTGTAGGAACTGCTTTTTCCCCAGCTTCTTTATTCCATTTGTTAATAGCATGAATTCTTTCGCGCACGACCCCTGGTGAGAATGTACCGTCTTCATAATTCCATCCATTCGCGCTACCGTCCGCCGAAGTCAAATCCCATTTGGGCAGATGGATATGTTGCCCTAGCACATCAGTCGGTGTCGTGATTTGATAGTCATCCCCGGAAAAATAACCGGGTACCAGATTGGTATGCGCATACATCGCACAATCAAACGTATTCAAGCGCATGACCAACGGTTCCGGAGGGCGTGTCTTGTCGAGTAAAGGGCCAACATCTTCCCACAAAGCTAGAATACGTTGCTGCGAATAGTGGTAGCCCAGTTTATTGAATACTACATCAAGCTGTAGGTTGGCGCCTTTATAGATACGCGGCCTGTCACTCCCAAACTCGACTCCACCGGGTAATGTAGACTTCACATTGATGTAATCACCTTTACGACCGCCGAAAAAGTAACCATCTCCTTCCGTCAACAGCCGATTTCCGTGATCATCGATACAAGGTTCATTGTATGGTGCTCCCGGAATTCTAGGTGCGCCGTTAGTAATAAAGTCGGCCGGAGAGACTCTGCCTAGCATATCGATCATATGCGTTGGATGTTTACGAACGGCATGAAAGTCCATCGCGACCTGCTCGAGTGCGGTACCTTCTTCCGGGAAATAAATGGGTTTCGCTGTTTCGATAAATTTCTCAGCCGTGAATCGACTAATTTCAAATTTGGTTTCTCCATCATCCGTGATACCAGCTAACGCATGTCGCGGCAAGCCGCCATCCCATCCGCTGATTACGCCGGGTATACTACTCATATCCAGCGGCGGAGTTGTGGGGCGCGACCCGATGGACGACTGATGACCGTTATGTTCAGTTACCCCCGCAATCCAGAAGGGATATCCCGGATTTTTGGTTTTTTGGCTAAAAGAACTCGAAAGCACCGCTTTTGAACCTTTGCCGCTGTCTTTTTTGGTGACATGAACTTTTTCTGGCATCGGCGCCATGCCTTTTCCAGGCAATGGAACAACCGCAGGAATGGGGGTGCCTGCGATAATTTCACCGTCAGGCAGCGCACGCGCGCCTTCGGCTGGTTTTCCTGATTTTAAGCCGAATGGAAGTTTATGAAAGCCATTACCACCTTTTTCATCGGATACGGCCAGTCGTGTTCCCGCTTCAAAAACATCATGATTACGCCACATATACCACATGCCTTGCGCAAAGTGCGGGTAGAAATGGCAATGGTAGATCGCATCCCCCACTGTTTTATTGCGATTACCGGATCCGCCAAAGGCAATTTCATAGGTATAACCCGAACCCGGTCCGATTCCCTGCGCGTCAATGTAATTGGAGTTATCGTCATTGGGATTGAATAACCATTGATGGTTATGCAGATGAAAAATATGTTGTTCCTTACCGGAATGCATATTCCTGATTTTGACGAAATCCCCGATATAGCTGTGATTAACGTTAGCCGGATCATGAGGATAATAAGCTTCGTTCGCCACCCTTTTTTTAGATTCAGGCAAAAGGCAAAATTTTTCCCGTTCAGCCTCGTACCTCGAATTGAAGATCTTGTTCCCCGGCTTCGATGGATCATCTACCATCGCAATAAATTCCGGCTGGCATTGGCTGGTCAGAAGGTTGGCAGGATTATCCACCAGCATTGCAGCATCGCCGACGGCAAATGCGGAGAGAAAGAATTCTTCATACGCGCAATCCAAGCAGTCCTGCATAGGCCCCGCTTGTAAACGATTAGCAATAATTTCAGCACCCACACCGCCTGAACCGTAGTTGATCATGAAAGTATCCCGCACACCATGCAAGGTATGCTTGAGTTCAGGGTGTTCAAAAAAATAAGGAAAAGCTTGTGTAACGGCGTTCTCATCGTGAAAAATTGAAACGAACTCGCGGAACGGCTCTAGGCGATTGGGGACTGATGGATTACGATATCCTATCGATTCAAGTGGATAGGTATCCTCTGGGAAGCTGCCATCGGTATTGGGACCAATGATCAGCGCATTGATATCGCTGTGAATGATGCGTGAGCGCCCAGTCGGCCTACCTTGCTCACTCTTTATTTCTTGCGTCATTTTCAAAATAGGTTTGCTTGCCTTTCCTTCCTGACACCAAACCCCATCTTGGACTCTTTCCTTTTGGAGATTCTTACAATCATCTGGGTAAAGTTTTTCATAATCAATTTTAGGATGACCGGAGATCGTGCCTCGTGTCGCCAGACGCATCTCTTCTTCGGTAATTTGGGAACGATAAAAACGAGCACCTTTCGGCTCAACAATCACGGCACCGAATAACCCCACACCACTGTTCCCGGAAGTGCCTTCGCCACCGAAAACAGCACCGTCACTACTGACGAGATAAGCGCCTTCCTTTTCTGCCCGGAAGCAGTATGTTTTAGTTTCTCCGGGGGCTACCAGACTGCTTTTGTTCTTTCCAACATAAGAACTGTCATCATCAATACCGCTGACTAATTCAAGTCCTTGCGGGTGGAATCCGACGGTTCGGCTGGCAACCTGATCATCACTGGTATAGATTCCCTGAAGGTCAGAAATACTTAATGGCCGCCCCGTAATGGGATCTATTTGTTCATTTATAGGAGCATGCTCCAGTGGGTGATCAATTCCTTTTAACGGATCAGGGTAATGGAAAGGATTAGCATAATTCGGCGGTGGTGGAGGTGGTGGAAAAGTATTTTCATATTCATTCAATTTTTTATGCAACAAATTGGTAAAGCGCACTTTCAGATAGCCTCCTGCCGCCACTCGAAGCACAATCGGGCGTGGGCGTAAATCAGGACGCAAAGCAATATTGCGACTCGAGGGATTATTGTCTATTGCTTTTTTAAAGTAACTATCTCCCTTAGGAGTGTAATCAAGCGGGATCATTTTCGGCGTATCCATTCTCGTTTTACCCGATTCCTCTTGATCAAGATAAATCAAGTCATGCCGCAATGCATACATCATCCAATTCACATTTTGGGCGCCGAGACGATTGAAAATCATCGGGTGATCAATTGCGACAACGTCAGCTTCTAGGGCATCAGCCGGACAGCTCGCGGACATTTGAGTAGTCAACCGTTTATTTTGAGAATATAGATTATCTTTTGATGGCGGCATTTGTGCCAATGCGAAACTTGCAACAAAAAAACCAAAGAATAAAATGACTACCCAGAAAAAACTATGTGTGTACTTCATGTTCATCCCCTTTATTCTTCTCGATTTTTAATATGCGGCCTCGTATTGAAAGATCGCAATTTCTTTCTTAACAATTAGAGTAAATATAAGTACTTATTCTAGGTATTAAAGACATTATCTTAAGTATCGATATTTTAATTTAATTAATCATTATCACAAATCAACATAGTGATCAGCACTAGGCTGATTCGCTGCAGAGGCATTTATTACACGTATGCGTATAGGCGGTTCTCCAGGAAGATCGCGAAATTCCTGATCATATTTTCCAAATGAAGTGCCTGGGGCTCGTCTTGATCTTGCTCTACCAAGAAAAGTCGATACATTATTATCATCCAATCGATAGACATCAATCTCTTGCGGCTGGAATCCTGGAGAATGATGCAGCGTTACAGCGCCGCGGATATCCAAGCGGTACGTGCCATCTTTATCGACAGCCCGTGCGCGCATGAGTGATATCTGCGGTTGAATAATAGGGTTAATCGTCAAGATTGCATCTGGCGCATCCACTGTTATTGCAAATGCACGGAGCATATTGCCATCATAATAGCCTTCAGCCGCCGTTATTGAGTCTGCTGGAATAGAGCTCGGTTGAATTGGGAATCCAAATTCATTGAGTATTATCAGGTCGGCAGGAATCCTAGGATCGTTGGTAATCTCTGCGTTGACACCGTTCACGATGGCACCTGCTGCTGTGGGATTTGCAATAGGTCCTACCAACACATGTTCGCCTGGCTCAAGAAATAGCCTATCCGCGCGCAAAACGCCGTTTGTCGTATCATAGGAGCCATCGGCCAATGCAATTCCGTTAACAAATCCGGGATCCGTTCGACCTGGGAATGGAGTCGGATCCGCTACTTCTGCAAGATTAAGCCGGCGAGTCGGTGTCCGAATAATCGTATTTAAATCGGCGACTACCGTAACCCCAGCTACCATTAGCGTAAGCTGATTGCCATTCAGACTTGGAAGTTGGACGATAGGCCCTTCTACATTGGCGTCGGGTATCATTGCCATGATTTTTCCTTAATAAAATTGAATCAATTGTACAAAGCCTACCGTTGACAACTTATCGTATGTTTTGATCTTGTCTGTTGCTGCAGACTCATGAGGCCAATGAATGCATCGAGTCGATAATATCTAATAGAACATTCACATCTTATATTGAGGTTATCCAGACTGAATGTGAGAAATGCCACATTGAAGAGAAGATTTTCTAGGGAGATATACAATTAGGGAAACTAGAACTACATCCTTAAGGAAGCTCTGATTAAGTCATTTATTTCAGTTTTGGTAACAAAGCTATCGACAAAGTAGCTAATATTGGCATTATTGTGAGGTTAATAGCTGTAATTTTTAGCAGATTCCACACTATTCTGTC
>JAGNZK010000020.1 GCA_017984435.1 Nitrosomonas sp.
ATCCTCATCACCTTTTACTTGATGCTCATCGCATCAGATTACAGGCTTATGATTGGTACACTATTACTCCGCGATTGCCGCGAAATTTCGTGCGCCTCAGTGGTACAGTATTACTCCGCTATTTACAGATTGCTGAAGTAGGTGAATAAAATATAAAGAAACTTCACCTTCGACGGCTAATCGTTATTTGGCAACTATCAGGACCATTCTACGAAGAGCGGCTTTAGATTGGGAATGGATTGAGAAAGCACCCTTTATCCGACTATATAAGGAACCCAAACGGCGGATTCGCTGGATCGCACCTGAGCAAGTACAAATATTACTAAATGAGTTACCCGAGCATTTGGTTGACTTGGTAAAGTTTTCACTTTCAACAGGATTGCGCAAACGCAATGTTACTGATTTGGAATGGTCTCAGGTTGATTTGCAAAGAAATGTTGCATGGATTCATGCAGATCAAGCCAAAGCAAGAAAAAGTATCCATATTTCACTGAATGCAACAGCTATGGAAGTTCTGAGAAAGCAGGTTGGCAAACATTCGCTAAGAGTGTTTACTTACCAAGGAAAACCAATTATTCAAGTCAATACCAGGGCATGGCGAAAGGCATTAAGAAGAGCAGGCATAGAAGACTTTCGTTGGCATGATTTGCGCCATACTTGGGCCAGCTGGTTAACTCAAAAAGGTGTACCGCTAAATGTAATTCAAGAAATGGGGGCTTGGGAGTCAACTGAGATGGTGAAACGTTATGCTCATTTGGCGCCCGAACAATTCAGAAAACATGCAATGGTTGTAGATGAAATTCTGAATGACACAAATTTGACACAAGTGGAAAATTAGAAGATGACAAAATCAATCTAACTCATTGATTTTATGGTGCCGACACCAAGAATCGAACTCGGGACCTTCTGATTACAAATCAGCTGCTCTACCATCTGAGCTATGCCGGCACAAACTAAACAAATTAAATCAAATTAGTTAAAAGTTACTTTACTATCCGGAAATTGGGTTTATTTGCATTTTTATGTTGATAGGTCAGAGAATTTGAAGCTTTATTACTTTGCTCATCACTTACCGTTCTTTTATTTTCATCCTCTTTATCGGAAGAAAACTCTATTCCCTGATTTACTTCTCTTGCGAATATTCCTGTCACTGCACTCATAGATATTTCTAATTTTCTTGAAATACCATTAAAACGAGCCATAAAACATATCGCATCATTACTGATAATTAGGTCTTGTACAGCTCTCACGCTTATATTAAAGATTACCTCATCATTCTTAATATACTCCATCGACATACCTAACTTTGAATAAGGCCTTACAGATATAAAAGGTGTAAAGTGATTATCAATACACCAATTATAAATAGCGTGAACTAAATATGGTTTAGTAGAGCTTGTATTCACTTACGCATAACTTTTTCTGATGCTGACAGCGCATCAATAAATAGCGGACGACTAAACAATCTCTCTGAATATTTTAATAGTGGTGCTGCTTGTCTCGGTAGACGAATCTCAAAATGTTCAAGGCGCCATAATAAGGGTGCTATTGCGACATCCAGCATTGAAAATTCATCGCCCAGCATGAATTTCTGCTTTTCAAAAATTGGAGAAATTATCGTCAGATGATCTGCGATCACTGCACGCGCTTTATCTATCTCTTTCTGGTCCGAATTGTTAAACACATCGACGTAAGAAAACAACTCTTGTTCAAATCGATACAACAATAATCGTGCACGAGCGCGCATCACTGGATCAGCAGGCATCAGTTGAGGATGCGGAAAGCGATCATCAATATATTCATTGATAATATTCGATTCATACAACACTAGATCACGCTCTACGAGTACAGGCGCTTTACCATATGGACTAATTGCCGCCAAATCTTCTGATTTATTATTTGGATCAACATCAATCACCTGAAAATCCATATCTTTCTCATGCAGAACAATCCTACACCTGTGACTATATGGGCAGGTGATTGTTGAATATAATGTCATCATAACTTCTATTCTCTGACTTAATTATCAGTATATTCAAAATGTTTGATAACGATACTCAATGAATATCTTTCCAATATTCTCTTTTTAATGCATAAGATAAAACCAGCATACCAAGCAAGAAAATCATAACCATAAAACCTAGCTCTTTACGTGTGTTGGCATGTGGTTCACCTAAGTAGACCAAATAGTTCACCAAATCCCCTACAAATTTATCATACTCAGCAGCAGTCAATTCGCCTGGTTTGTCGAGTGATAAGCTCTTCTGTTTTTCTTTATCGCCTTTTATCACTAACTTTTGTTCCCCCTGCAGCTGATATAACACATGTGGCATAGCTGCACGATCGAAAATAAGATTATTCCAACCTGTTGCTGTGGCATCATCACGATAAAATGTACGCAAATAGGTGTATAACCAATCCGCTCCTCGTGAACGAGCTATCACTGATAAATCAGGTGGCACAACACCAAACCATCCTTCACCTTCTTTTTTCCGCATAGCAGATTGCATCAGATCGCCAACTTTCTGACCCGTATAAATTAATTCATCAAGAATCTGTTCGTTACTTAATCCGATATCGCGATGACGGTTATAGCGCATAAAACTAGCACCATGACAGGTCAAGCAGTAGTTAACAAAGCTCTCTGCACCGCGTTGCAGCGATGCATTGTCAGTCGTGTCAACTGGAGCTTTGTCTAAAGCTATACCAAGCTCTGCAGCGAACAAGCTAAATGGAGCCATACATAAGATAAATATAGCAATCGTTATTTTCTTCATTTTTCTACTCTTTTACTCTTTTTGGCTCAGGTTTTGTTTTATCTATCTTGCTATACCACGGCATCAGAATAAAGAAAGCAAAATAGATGACTGTAAAGATTTGCGCTAACAAAGTATATAAAGGGGTAGGAGATTTTGTTCCCAACCAACCCAATACGAAAAAACTAATCACAAAAAGTGTCAACGCTATCTTGAAATATGGTCCTTTGTAGCGTATGGATTTAACCGGACTTCTATCCAGCCATGGCAAGAAACAGAAAACTACAACTGAAGCAGCCATTAGTATTACACCCCACAATTTCGCATCTATCCACAGAAAATTGACAGTCACTGCTCTTAGCATTGAGTAATACGGCGTGAAATACCAAACCGGTGCAATATGATCCGGTGTTTGCAAAGTATTTGCAGGTATAAAGTTATTGTATTCGAGGAAATAACCACCCATTTCTGGAGCAAAGAAAATAATGCCACAAAATACCATCAGAAATACTACGACACCCACAATATCCTTAACACTATAATAAGGATGAAATGGTATTCCATCCACAGGAATACCTGTTTTAGGATTTTTATTTTCTTTTATCTCAATACCATCTGGATTATTGGATCCAGTTTCATGCAGAGCTAGAACATGCACAAAAACCAAGGTCACCAACAATATAGGTAATGTCACAACGTGATAAGCAAAGAAACGATTAAGTGCGGCATCCGAGAGCGTAAAGTCACCCAAAAGCCACTGTGAGAGCGTATCACCGATAACTGGGATCGCTCCGAACATGCTAACAATCACCTGCGCCCCCCAGTAAGACATCTGTCCCCAAGGCAGGATATATCCGGTAAACGCCAAGCTCATCAGCACAAAAAAGATGGCCATACCAACCAGCCATAAAAGCTCGCGTGGTTTTCGGTAAGAACCGTACATCATTCCGCGAAACATGTGCAGATAAACCACAACAAAAAACATGGATGCACCCGTCGAATGCATATAACGGAT
The DNA here is from genome assembly GCA_017984435.1 of Nitrosomonas sp. Classification (GTDB taxonomy): domain Bacteria; phylum Pseudomonadota; class Gammaproteobacteria; order Burkholderiales; family Nitrosomonadaceae; genus Nitrosomonas. The sequence continues at coordinate 3,772 of JAGNZK010000020.1, forward strand.
TAGCCAACCGTAATCCACATCCCGCATGATATATTCAACCGAAGCAAATGCCAAACTAGCATCCGGTTTATAGTTCATGGTCAGAAAAATTCCGGTAATTAGTTGATTAACCAGCACCAGTAAAGCTAATGAACCAAAGTAATACCAGAAATTAAAATTCTTTGGTGCATAATATTCGGAAAGGTGTGCTTTCCAATTTGATGTTAATGGAAAACGTTTATCGATCCACTCAATCATTGAATTATATATACTCATTTACGCAGATCCCTCAGATCCAATTAAAAGACGATCATCACTTAAATATGTATGCGGAGGAACAACCATATTGGTAGGAGCGGGCACACTTTTATACACACGACCAGCCAAATCAAATTTCGATCCATGACAAGGACAGAAAAAACCACCTAACCAACCAGGGCCAAGGTCTGCAGGAGCGATCTCTTTTCTAAATACAGGAGAGCATCCTAAATGTGTACAGACACCTTCGGTAACCAAAATTTCCGGCTTGATTGAGCGCGTACGATTCCGTGCGTATTCTGGCTGTTGATTCTTTTCTGAATTTGGATCAGCCAACTCTTCTTCCACTTTCACAAGCGTCTCCAGCATTTCTGGAGTACGATTCAAAACCCACACAACTTTCCCACGCCACTCAACCATCAGTAGCATACCAGGCTCAAGCTTTGATATATCAACCTCTACTGGCGCTCCAGCCGCTTTAGCCCGCTCACTCGGCATCATGCTTAACAAAAATGGGGTAGCAATTGCAGCACCGGCAACACTACCTGCCACAGAAGTCGCAGCAACCAAAAACTTTCTTCTGCCACTCATCCTATCATTGATACTGAAACTATCTGCCATATTCAACTATTCCATCAGTAATATTTTTCACGAAAAACTATCAATAAAACAGCAAATTTACTTTACACCAACACTTACAGGCAATTTTGTAAAGTTTAAATTATAAAGGTGCGCAGTATAACATAACCATTCTAGGATTATGAGAATAACTTAAAAGTATTTCCAAGTCATTCCATACTTACAAACCATGATATTAATACCATGATTTAATTAATAATTTATCTGACTCACCTAGCAGAATCAAAACTTATACTTCTGCGATAATTAGCAAGATCATCCTCAAGGGATCATCTCTCAAACCTGCTACTTAATTTTACCGTGACATTGTTTATATTTTTTACCTGATCCGCAGGGGCACGGTTGATTGCGGCCCACTTTGTCATTTTGACGTACAAATGGCTGTATTTTTTCATCTTGATCTCTCTCATCACTGATTTCTTCATCCAATGCCTCCTTATAGTCAGCATGATGAAATTGCATATTCTCTGGTGATCGTAATGTCTCAGTCACGGCCTCCACTTGTTGCTCACTCTTTATTTGCACAGTCAAAAGTATCTTCGTCACTTCACTTTTGACTTCTTCGAGCATATTAGTAAACAACTCAAAAGCTTCCCGTTTGTATTCCTGCTTGGGATTCTTTTGTGCATAGCCACGCAGATGAATCCCCTGACGCAAATGATCCAGTGCCGCCAAATGTTCTCGCCAATGCGAATCCAAACTCTGCAACATTACGACACGTTCGTAGTGATGCATAATTTCAGCGCCTACTTTCTCTACCTTTGTTTGATACTGCTCATTAGTCAGATCAATAATACGTTCAGATAAATTCTCTTCATGCAACGCTGATTCCTGTTCAAGCCACTTCTGCACGGGAAAGTGTAACTGGTATTCCGCCGCAAGCGCTTTTTCCAATCCTGCTACATCCCATTGCTCTTCAACACTTTCCGGCGGAATATGCAGGCTGAATAAATTACTTAAAACACTGTCACGTATCGCTGTGATTGTTTCTGAAATATCATGTTCCGTCTCTAATAACTCGTTACGTTGCTGATAAATCACATGTCGCTGATCATTAGCAACATCGTCATATTCCAGTAATTGCTTGCGCATATCAAAGTTTCTTGCTTCCACTTTGCGCTGGGCATTCTCAATGGCACGAGTAACCCACGGGTGTTCAATCGCCTCCCCTTCAGGCATCTTAAGGCGTGTCATAATATTGGCAACACGGTCAGACGCAAATATACGTAGCAAAGGATCTTCCAACGAGAGATAAAAACGACTGGAGCCCGGATCTCCTTGCCGACCCGAGCGTCCACGCAACTGGTTATCTACGCGACGCGACTCATGCCGTTCAGTACCAATGATGTGTAAACCACCCGACTTTAGAACTTCTTCATGAGTGACTTTCCATTTTGAATACACTTCGTTGATACGTTTTTCTTTTGAGTCCTCACTCAATTTCTCATCATGCCTAATATGCTCGACCTCCGGTTCCGGATTACCGCCCAACACAATATCCGTACCGCGTCCCGCCATATTAGTTGCGATGGTGACCATTTTAGGCCGACCAGCCTGCACAACAATATTCGCTTCACTGGCATGTTGTTTGGCATTCAAAACCTGATGCGGCAGCTTCTCCCGATCCAGTAACTTAGACAACAATTCATTATTCTCAATGGATGTTGTACCTACCAGAACTGGCTGACCACGTTCATAGCACTCCTTGATTCCCTGAATAATGGCTTCATTTTTTTCTTTCGTTGTACGAAATACCAGATCCATACGATCGTCACGAATCATCGGGCGATGGGTCGGAATAATCACTGTCTCCAATCCATAGATTTGCTGAAATTCAGCTGCTTCCGTATCCGCCGTACCGGTCATACCGGATAATTTTTGATACATACGAAAATAATTCTGGAAGGTAATGGAAGCAAGCGTTTGATTTTCCTTCTGAATAGCAACCCCTTCTTTCGCCTCCACGGCTTGATGCAATCCATCCGACCAACGTCGGCCGGCCATCAGACGTCCGGTAAACTCATCAACGATCACCACCTCATTATCTTGCACGACATAATGCTGATCTAGAAAATATAAGCTATGCGCCCGCAAACCTGCGTTCAAATGATGAATCAAATTAATATTAGCCGGATCATAAAGACTGGATCCGGACTTCAAAAAGTCAGCACCGGCCAATAACTTCTCTGCATGCTCAAAACCAGACTCACTCAGCGTAACCTGATGTGATTTTTCATCCACACTATAATCACCTGGCCCATCTTCTGTTTCCTGGCGCGTTAACTTTGGAATCAATGCATTGATACGCACATATATTTCTGTGTCGCCTTCCGCTTGCCCGGAAATAATCAATGGTGTGCGTGCTTCATCAATCAGAATTGAATCCACCTCATCGACAATGGCAAAATTGAGTGTGCGCTGCGCACGCTCATCGGGATGAGTCACCATATTGTCGCGCAGATAATCAAAGCCATATTCGTTATTGGTGCCGTAAGTAATATCCGCCCCATAAGCGGCCTGTTTATCACCATGTGCCATTTGCGCATAAATTACACCGACACTCATCCCCAGGAATTGATAAATTTTCCCCATCCAATCGGCATCACGTTTTGCTAAATAATCATTGACAGTAACGATATGCACCCCCTTACCTGACAATGCATTCAAGTAAGCTGGCAAGGTTGCCATAAGCGTTTTACCCTCACCCGTACGCATTTCAGCAATATTACCTCCATGCAATACCATACCGCCGATGAGCTGCACATCAAAATGACGCATCTCCAGAACACGTTTGCCAGCCTCACGCACTACAGCAAATGCTTCCGGCAATAGGGCATCCAGTGTTTCTCCGTTGTGAATACGTTGTTTGAATTCATCCGTTTTGGCATGTAAATCAGCATCCGATAACCCCGCAATAGCTGATTCCATTTCGTTAATAGCACGCACAGTTTGATAGTACTGTTTGATCATCCGGTCATTACGACTACCGAAAATCTTTTTAAGCAGATTACTTAGCATACATAGAGTCTCTGAAAATTCTGTTTAAACAATTCTTCTAAAAAATAAAGGGTGAGATTCTTACCTCACCCCACAAAACCACTTAAGGAAATATTGACTTAATTTAAAACGTTTACCCCGTAAACTAAAATCACTCGGTCGAAAACCACTACCAGAAATTAACCCATGTTTACGGTATACAACAATGGAATAAAACGTATTCAAAAATAAGCGTTCGTGCATGAATAATCACAATTCCTTAACTTCAGTTTAACCCGGCCTTTTCAAAAATCTGGATGGATTTAACGGTTTGTCTTTATGCCTGATCTCAAAATGCAAGTGCGCTCCTGTAGAACGTCCTGTATTGCCCACTTCAGCTATTTTTTGTCCTTGCAACACAACCTGCCCAAGCTCCACCAATCGCTTCGATGCATGCGCATAACGACTCACCAAATCGTCTCCATGATCAATCTCGATCATATTACCATATTCAGAATGACGATCCGCATAGACCACCACGCCGCCAGCAGCAGCTTTTATCGGTGTGCCTATTTCTGCAGAAAAATCCACCCCCTCATGAAACGCCCTCTTTCCTGTGAATGGATCTATGCGATATCCGTAACCAGAAGAATACCAATCTGTTTCAATAGGCATTGCGGAAGGCAAAACATACTTGGTTAACCTATCATGCCGCAATAAAGAATCTAATGCACCCAGCTTATCCGTTCTTTCATCCAGCATATTCGATAACTCCTGAAGTTTATGGTTAAACTCACCAAAAGTTAACTCTTCAGATGAAAGATCACTATGCGCCCCCCCTTGTCCTGGCACGCCATTAAATAAAAGACCTCGTGACTTGATTCCGGAAGATTCCGCCAAGCGTTCACCAAGGGCATCCAGACGTAGCAATTGTGCTTGCATTTGCCCCAACTTACTAGCCATGATATTTAAATTATCTTGCAAATGTGTTTGAATCTTTTGATGCCTCTCTTCTTGCGGGTTGACCAATACCGCTCTCAGTACCGGCGTATCAATTCGATCGGCATAACGGAGCGAAACAAAATTCAAACTCAGCGCCAATGTCACGATAATAAGTAGAAAAACACCAATCAATAATGTAATGTGTTTTCCTGTCAGCGTTATTTTTCTCGCTCGCTCTGATTTATTAGAAATAAAAATAATATTCATATTTTGTATTCACTGGATATTTCTCAATAGCCATGACCTCTTATAAAGTTAATTCTTATCTTAATCTTCTTGGCAAGACACCTGAATATAAAAACTTATTCTCTCTGGCGCAACAGCTATGTGCAAATCAATTAATCTTTTCAAGACTTATCCCCGCGCATTTGGTACCACATTGTAACTTAAGTCAAATTTCAAATGGTCAGCTAACAATAATGGCTGAAAATGGCGCTATTGCGTCAAAACTTAAACAAGTCTCTCCATCATTGCTGCTCAAGCTGCAAGAACTAGGTTGGGAAGTTACTGCAATTCAAATTTTGGTGCAAGCACATTACCATGCAAAAAATACAAAACCTCTGGCAGGTAAAGGTTATATCAAGAAAAAAATAAAGTTGAGTCAAACCGGAAAGAATTGCCTCAGTCAGCTAGCCGCAACATTGCCTGATTCCGAGCTGAGAAACACTATTCAATGCTTTGTAAGAAAACACCAGAATGAATAAAGCACCCCGCCGCAAGCAGCGAGGAATTAAACCCGGAAGAGATTAAACCAAGTCCAATATTCCTGGCCACAACATAAGCTGCATCGAATCATTGAAAAAACATTGCTCTTTTCTTAGCAACAATTGTCCACCCTTTTTTATCTTCATCAAACGTCTCGTATATAATACAGATCTAACAAGCTTTATACACATTACAATACAACTTCTGCATTGGATGTCAAAGCGATTATTTCTTCTCATGACAGATCAATCTCTCATTATGCAGCAGCTCTGCTTTAACTCCCCAACTGTGATTACAAAAACAATCTTATGAATGTTTTTTACGAAGAAGCCGGCACCTTTAAGGTAGGTACTATATTGGCTGACAACAACACCTCTTTGCAAATAGAGGCCGTACATGGCAAGCGTTCTAAGATTAAAGCAACGTCAGTATTATTTCGATTTAATACGCCCTCTTTATCCGAATTCATGGATCATGCCCAAAAAGTGGCCGATGGATTAGATTCCGGCTTTCTATGGGAATGCTGTACGCAGGATACAGAATTTGCCAGCGACACCCTGGCTGCCGATTACTTTGGCCATGCACCCAGTCCGGTTGAAACGGCTGCCACATTGCTACTGCTTCAGAATGCACCCATTTATTTCTATAAAAAAGGTCTGGGACGCTATAAAGCCGCACCACCCGATGCGCTAAAAGCCGCTATCGCCGGTCAGGAAAAGAAACGTCTGCAAGCCGAGCAACAAGCACGCTATGTTGAGCAGCTCAATCACTTCATTCTGCCCGAAGAATTTAAACCGCTTATCCTTAATCTACTCTACAAGCCGGATAAAAACTCCATTGCATGGAAAGCGCTCGAGGCAGTTTGTACAGAAAAAAAACTCACCATTGTAAAGTTGATGGAGAAATGTGGCGCCATTCCATCTTCACATGATTACCATTTCAACCAATTTATCTGGGAACATTTTCCTGCCGGCGTCGGCTTTGGTGAGCTGGAATCACATCAAACACCGCATCATTTACCCGATTTACCTATTGCAGACATCGTTGCATTCAGTATCGACGATGCTTCGACGACGGAAATAGATGATGCTTTTTCTGTAACACCCCTGGCGTTAGGCAGCTTCCGTATTGGTATTCATATTGCGGCACCCGCACTGGGAATCGATCCGGAGTCCACACTCGACAAAGTTGCCGCAACACGCTTATCGACGGTTTATCTACCCGGAAACAAAATCACCATGCTGCCGGACACAACCATCCATCATTTTACGTTAACTGAAAATCAATTGCGCCCTGCGCTTTCTTTATATCTTGATGTATCCGATGACTTTACAGTGATCGGCAGCGAAAGCAGAATCGAGAAAATAAAAATCGCAGCAAACCTGCGTCATAATTTATTGGAACAACACTTTAACGAAACCACATTAAGCAAAGGAAATTTTGAACACACCTTTAGCAAAGAGTTAAACCTATTGTGGAAATTTGCCTGCAAAATGGAACATCAACGCGGCAAAGCCAATGACACCAATAATGACAAGATTGACTATAGTTTTGAAATCAACAACGATCACGTCACAATCAGCGAACGCCGCCGCGGATCACCGATTGATAAAGTCGTGTCGGAGTTAATGATCTATGCCAACACTGAGTGGGGAAAACAATTGACCGATGCCGGCATTACCGGAATATTTCGCAGCCAGGCCAATGGAAAGGTCAGAATGAGCACCTCACCTGCACCACATCAGGGACTGGGAGTCTCACAATACGCTTGGAGCAGCTCACCCATGAGACGCTATGTCGACCTGATCAATCAACGGCAAATCATCGCCTTAGTGCGTGGAGAATCGCCTCCTTATACCAAAGAAAGTAATCAACTTTTAGTTGCGATGCGAGACTTTGATGCAGCTTATGTCATCTATAGCGAATTCCAGCGGGCGATGGAGCGTTACTGGTGTCTACGCTGGTTATTGCAGGAAAAAATTGAGATTATCAATGCCCTGGTCATCAAAGAAAATCTGGTAAAACTGGATCACATTCCGCTGATAACGCGCGTACCTTCGTTACCGGAAATTGCACCCGGTACATACGTGCAACTCAAATTGTCTGCAATAGACCTGCTTGAACGTAACTTACATGCAGAATTCCTACAAAAACAGGATATGTGAATTAATCTCTAAAGAAACGCTGCTAATCATGTGACAAGCAAATCGTTGTTGCCTACAATAATACGATTGACCTAAGTAGTTTAGATATCACTTTCAAGGCTTGATCCTTTGGCTGTTACTACTCATATACACAAAACTACACCTGCAACACCCGGTAGTTATCAAAATTCCCAAAACAATCGCATACTTGCAGCGATGGCTATTTCGCTGTTTCTACACGTCATTATACTTATTGGCGTAACTTTTCAATTTCCCAAATCCAATGTTGATAAAGTTACGACATCACTCGAAGTTGTGCTGGTCAACAACAAAACGCCGACAAAACCAACAAAAACCGAACTCCAGGCGCAGGATAATCTAGATGGCGGCGGCAATACGGATGATAATCGCCGTGCGAAAACCCCTTTCCCGGTATTACCTAAAAGTAAACCACCGATGAATGACATCGCAATGCAACAGAAAATTAAAAAGCTCGAGCAGGAAACCAAAAAGCTGATGACTGCTGTGGATGATAACAAAAAAATTCAACAACTCGATACGCAACAGGATGAGAACGAAACTGAACATAAAGAAATCACCGCAGATGCCACCGACCTACTGCTGCGTAGTCTCGATATCGCGCGTTTGAAAGCGCAAATTGATCAAGATCATGATGACTACCAAAAGCGTCCAAAAAGAAAATTTGTAGGTGCGCGCACCAAAGAATATCGCTTTGCCCGTTATGTCGAAGATTGGCGTATTAAAGTCGAACGCATCGGCAATTTAAACTATCCTGAAGCCGCCAGAAAAGGCAAACTTTATGGCAACTTACAGCTCACCGTCAGTATTCGAGCAGATGGCGCGCTGGAATCCATCGAAATTCACCGTTCATCCGGAGAAAAAATTCTTGATCAGGCCGCCATCAATATTGTGAAACTTGCCGGACAAAACGGATTCGCGCCTTTTCCACCCGATATCAGTCAAGACACGGATATTTTGCATATCACCCGCACCTGGGTATTCGCGCCTTCAGACATGCTATTGAGCCAATAGTCACCCCCAGATAACCATAACCACAAATCTTCAATTTATGCTCGATTCTTACGCGGTAATTGGTAACCCCATTTCACATAGCAAATCACCCCTTATACACACCACCTTCGCACAGCAAACCAATCAATCCATGCAGTATGGCGCCCTCTTGGCACCACTTGACGGTTTTCAGATAACCGTCACAAATTTCCGGCAACAAGACGGCAAAGGATTGAACGTGACGGTACCGTTCAAATTGGAAGCTTTCCAATTAGCAACCCGTTTAACCGAACGCGCAAGCATTGCGCAAGCAGTCAATACGCTCAAATTCGAGAATGACGACATTCTCGGTGATAACACCGATGGCGCAGGATTAGTACGCGATATCGAATCGAACCTGGGGATTGCCATCGCCACCAAGCGCATACTACTTTTAGGTGCAGGCGGTGCCGCACGCGGTGTCATCCTACCACTGCTACAACAAAAACCATCCATTCTGGCCATTGCCAACCGTACCCAGCACAAAGCGGAAGCGTTGCAACAACAGTTTATTGCTTATGGCAATGTCGTTGCGGGCGATTTCATGCGCTTCTCAGATGAGCATTTCGACATCATCATCAACGCAACTTCCGCCAGCCTGCACGATGCATTGCCCGAATTGCCAGCGCATGTTTTTGCGCAGACCACCCTCGCCTACGACATGATGTATCGCCATGAACCCACCCGTTTCCTCAAATTCGCGCAACAAAATGGCGCGCGACATTTGGCGGATGGCATTGGCATGCTGGTCGAGCAAGCAGCTGAATCGTTCTTTGTATGGCGCGGTATCAGAGCGCAGACAAAACCCGTGATTGCACTGTTGAAATCACAATTCTGAATTTAACTTCAGTGCTGCAAGTATCTCCTCGATTGCAAGCAACTGCGTAGGAATCCATCAAACAGCTTTAAATAGCCCTATCATTTATCTAATAATCTTATAATATTGGGATAGCACTGAAGGTTATATTCTCCGGTCATCAAACTGCAAACTGCTCGGTGTATAAACCCACCGAGCTCACTTAAAACAATAAGGCCGCTTTGCCATCGTAAATCCGTTATGACCGAAACTGACAATAACAACGACAACGAAGATTCACCGACGCCGCTTAGCCAGGTCACTTATTTATTGCGTAAGTACAAGTTGGTGGACGGTCTCGTGCATTTGCAGGACACCTCTGATGACACGCTTGCTGATTCTTCCGTACAAAAACAAAATCTGGCCGAGCTGAAGAATTTCCTGGATCAGCTCCATCCCGCTGATATCGCGCATATCCTCGAAGCCTTACCGCTGGAAGATCGGCTCTTGATCTGGGGCATGGTCAGAGCTGAGCATGACGGCGAAGTATTGCTGGAAACTTCGGATGCCGTGCGCGCCACACTGATCACCGACATGGGCAGTCAGGAACTGGTCGCTGCCACGGAGTATTTGGATACCGACGAGATCGCCGATCTTGCGCCTGATTTGCCACAAGATGTGATGGACGATGTTTTCCGCTCATTGCCGATTGAAGAACGCGAGCAACTGCGCGCAGCCATGTCGTACCCGGAAGACTCCGTGGGTGCACTCATGGATTTTGATATCATCACGATCCGTGAAGACGTTCGTCTGGAAGTGGTTTTACGTTATTTGCGCCGGCTGGACGAAATGCCGGATCATACCGATCAGCTATTCGTCGTGGATCGTAATGAGCAATTAAAAGGCGTATTACTGATCAACCGGCTGCTGGTCAGCGACCCCGATACCCTGGTTGCAGACGTCATGACCAAAGAAATGATCAAATTGCATCCGGACGATGTCGCTCAACAAGCTGCCAACGCGTTTGAGCGCTACGATCTGGTTTCAGCTTCCGTAGTGGATGATACCGACAAATTACTGGGGCGTGTCACCGTCAACACCGTCATCGATTTTATTCGCGATAAAGCTGAGAATGAAGCGCTGAATCTGGCCGGTTTGAGCGAAGAAGAAGATCTCTTTGCGCCGGTCCTAAAAAGCGTTAAAAATCGCTGGGTCTGGCTGGCGATCAATCTGGTCACCGCTTTTATCGCTTCCCGCGTCATCGGCGTGTTTGAAGATTCCATTGAAAAACTGGTCGCCCTTGCCGCACTCATGCCAATCATCGCCGGCATTGGCGGCAATTCCGGCAACCAAACCATCACCATGATCGTGCGCGCACTGGCACTGGATCAAATCAACACCAGCAGCGCCTGGAAATTGATCGGCAAGGAAATCGGCGTCAGCGCAGTGAATGGCCTGCTATGGGGCGCCGTGGTCGGTCTGTTTACCTTCGCAATTTATCAAAACGCCGAACTAGGCCTGGTCATGACCCTAGCACTGATGCTGAATCTGCTGCTGGCAGCGCTGCTCGGCGTCCTGATCCCACTGACACTGCGCAAATTCGGACGTGACCCGGCTCTGGGCTCCAGCGTGATGATTACTGCTGTGACGGATAGTGGCGGATTCTTTATTTTTCTGAGTCTGGCGACTATCTTTTTGTTGTAAGCAGGCGGTGATGGCGTATTTGCTGACACAATACCTGCCAAATATTATTGGACAAATCATGTCATATACATCACGTTAGCAATCACAAGCCCATCTTTCTAAAGGTCTGCCCATGGCGAAACGCGATCCAAACGTAACAGCCCGCAACAAGGCCATTGCACAAATTACTGAAGAAATGAGGCATCTCCAAGCCGCATGCTTTAAGGAGTCCGCTCGCTCAGACGAGGCATCTTTAAATGCCTTCATTGGATCGAAAGCTGATGACTTCATTGACTTGAAACATGAAATAATCACCACGCCCGAGGACTACGTACACAAATGGATCTCAGGTATGGAAAAGCTGGCCAAATCGGATTCTGTAGAAATTCAGAAGTTGCTTCAAAACAAGAAAAACAAGAGCTTCAAGAAATACGTCTTTATGTTTTTAAGAAGAAGTTTCCTAAAGCACTACAACGAATTGTGTAAGAAGCGGCCAGAAACTGGCGATGCGGAAATCTGGTTCGGTGTTAATGATGCTCACTACGGACTCTTTGTGACTCCTCGATGGAATGACGCCAATTGGGAAAACGACAAATCAGAGATTAGAGCTGTCCGCTTCAAATACTGGACCGTTGGTCATGTAATTCAAACCGGACTATGTTACCCAGATGAAAATGACAAATATCAGTTTACGAAGAAAGAAGACTATCTCGCATTTCTTAAGGCTCAGGCTCGGCTAACCAAGTCTCAATATCAGATCGGTATAGTTGATAGATACATCAAGTTCGTTGACTCCTCTGAACATCCTCTTGATATTCCGCTTCTTATTCCCGAGCTCCGCTTTGATGGCAGCGGTCGAAAGCACAAATACAGGCTAGATTTTCTGATCATTAATCCGTTCACGATGGAAAAAATCGGTTTCGAGATTTCACCATGGTCTACGCATGGAGCCTTATCAGGAAAACATAAAACCATGTTAGAGCTAAACAAGGAAGCACGTGAAAATTTTGAAGCTGAAGTACACAAAGCCCGTGCGTACTTTAAAAAATATAAAATTCCGGTTCTCCATTTCACTGACACCGACCTAGAAGACCTTGACGAAGTTTTCAACCAAATTAGCATTCACCTCGATCCAGGTGCTCCTCCAAAACAGATGGAGATGGGATTGTTTAGCGAGTATTTCGGTGATTGCTAACCCATCATTCCAACGGACCTGCGCGAAAAACCGCACAGGTCGGTGAATTCAAACGTTATACCTTTTCTTCATAGAACATTGATGAAACTCCTAATCTTCCTAGGTTCAGTCCGAAACAGTACGCCGCCCAATCCTCCCCGGCTTGGCCTGAGAGTGGCGAGGGCTTGTGTAGCGCAGATGCATCAAGGCGATCATTCTGCGGAACTGATTGATCCATTGGATTTTGATCTTGGATCGATATTCAAGCCTCACTTTGCCTACGCGCGAGATAAGGCACCCATTCAGCTTCAATCTTTGGCGGAAAAGATCGCAGCTGCTGACGGATATATCATGGTGAGTCCGGAATACAATCATTCACTGAGCCCCGCCTTGGCGCATTTGCTCAATCACTTCGGCAGCTCGCTGTTTTCTTATAAACCCAGCGCGATTGTCACTTATTCTGCGGGGCAATGGGGTGGCGTCAGGGCGGCGGTAGGCATGCGGTCTTTTCTGTCGGAGCTGGGTTGCTTGCCGGTTTCGGCGATGATCCATATTCCCAAGGCGCATGAAGTTCTCGCCGAAGATGGGAATTTTCTCGCATCTGTCGACGCGGAAAGATGGACGAATTATTTTGCCAGAACCTTCGCCCAGCTCGTCTGGTGGGCATCCGCCGCGCAACAGCAGCGGACTGCAATTGACCCGCAAGCACTGACTCCCGCTTTTAAAAAAGATCCGTCACAAAGAAATGCTCCCTAAACTCATGCATTATTAGACTGCTCAGCTCCACAGGCTGTACGCTGGGTATGGAAAAATCTGGCGAATGTTTCAAATGCTTCATGCCCAAGCAGATGCAACACGTATAATACAACCCAGTTAACAATTCACCCTGCAACTATGCCCAGCCCTGAAAATATCCAGCACCCGCAAACCAAAAACCCCTTACATGGCATAACCCTGGAAGCACTGCTTACCGAATTGCATGCGCAATATGGCTGGGAGGGATTGGCTAAAAAGGTGGATATCAATTGTTTCAAACAGGACCCCAGCATCAAGTCCTGCCTGAAGTTTCTGCGCAAAACACCGTGGGCCAGAGAAAAAGTCGAAGCCATCTATATCCAATTTAAACAGACTAAGTCTTAATAAGGACCCCCTGCCCGATCTCGACGTAAATGAGGGCTGGCCAACAAAAGCATTTGCAAAATAAGCGGCACATCCATTGAAAGCGATATGGCACGCCCTTTATCATACAACCCACCGAGGGAGATTCTGTGACCGATAATGGATCCTTCTTTCGTTATTTTTGCGTGTCCCGAGTAGTGCTCTTGAACTTTGAAGCTGCTCATTTCCGGAAAAAAATAATCGGCAGAAGAACTAAAAGAAGCGCGCTGACATTCTGCAAGTACTGGCAAAAGACTTGGTCCACCCGACAAGCGCCTGAGTTTTGAATGATAATTCCATGAACTCTCGCTAAATACAGCAAATCTATCGTTTCCAATCTCAAAAGAGATATTTCCAGTGTTGAATAGTATACGACCAACCTCTTCATCTCTCTCGTTTTTAACTACCATTCCGATGGTTGTGGCCGGAAAATCCTGGTATGTACCGTACAAGAAAGTCTTGCTATCAAAACCGTCTTTCGGAAAACATGGCGCCACCGTCTCCGCACATATTTCAAAGGCCCATCGCTCTTGCAGCTTTGCTCTATATCTCAGACTGAAAATAATAATCGGAGCAAAAATGAGAATGACGATCCCGATAATCAAAAACAAGAACTGTTCTGGATTATTGAACATTTTCCCTCTTATACTTTGATATCAATGTCGACAACTTTTATATCACCACAACACTCTGAGCAATCCGTTTCAAAAAAGCCAGCGCAATAACGGCACATTCGAGTATTCTACGCGACTATCGAAACCACAACCACGAATCATGACGCAATATCAACTCTTCGCTACCACACCGAAAGCGATGGAAGGCATTCTCGCCAATGAAATCCAAGCGCTCGGCGGGAAGAACGTGCAGCAGAAAATGGCCGGCGTGGCTTTTCAGGGCGATCTGGCGATGGCTTACACAGCCTGTTTATGGTTGCGCACCGCCAGCCGCGTGTTGTTGTTGCTCAGTAGCTTCGAGGTCAAGTCCCAGCAGGATCTCTATGACGGCATCCAGTGCATCGACTGGTCGGAACATTTGAACACTAACGACAGTCTGGCGGTGTCGTTCAGCAGCAAAAATAATCCGGCGATCAACAATACACATTTCGGCGCGCTCAAAGTGAAAGATGCCATCGTCGATCAAATGCGCGCCAAATTTGGCAGTCGACCCAATGTCGATACCGAGCGCCCCAGCATCCGCGTCAATGTCTATTTGCACAACGACACCGCTCAGCTCAGCCTGGATTTATCCGGTGAAAGTTCGCACAAACGTGGTTACCGCGAAGTCAGCATTGCCGCACCGATCAAGGAAAACTTGGCGGCAGCAATTTTGTTGCGTGCAGACTGGCCGGAAATCGCCAAGCAAGGTGGCTCACTGCTCGACCCGATGTGCGGCTCCGGCACCCTACTCGTGGAAGGCGCGCTGATCGCCGGCGATATCGCACCGGGTTTACAACGCGATTATTTCGGTTTTTTGGGCTGGAAGCAGCACAATCCCGCGCTGTGGCAAAGTATTCTAGGCGAAGCGCAGCAGCGCTGCGAGATTGGCCTGAATAAATTGCCGGCGATCGTCGGTTTCGATCAGGATCGCCACACCGTCACCGCCGCGTTACAGCACATTGAGAACGCAGGCTTACAAAGCAGAATCCACATTGAAAAGCGTGACATCACCGATGCCGCAGCCAAAGAAAGCTGGCACAAAGGATTGATCGTCTGCAATCCGCCTTATGGCGAACGACTCGGCGATGAAGAACAAGCCGCCCTGCTCTATCGCCAGTTCGGTGAAGTCTTGAAACAGCGCTTTGCCGGTTGGCAAGCGGCGATCATCATCGGCAATCCGGAGCTGGGTTTTAAATTGGGCATCCGTTCGCACAAGCCGATTACGCTGTTCAATGGCGCGTTGGAGTGCAAGTTATTGCGCCTCACGATTGAGGAAAAAGCTTTCTTCGAACCGAAAGCCAAGTCGCAGCAGGAACGCATCGAACACATCAGCCGCCGCGCCCAAGCCGGGCAACTCGACAGTCAGGCGGAAATGTTCGCCAACCGCTTGCGCAAGAATCTGAAGAAACTGACCAAGTGGGCTAAACAAAATCAGGTGCATTGTTATCGGTTGTACGATGCCGATCTGCCGGAATACGCCGTGGCAGTGGATGTTTATAACGGCGAACAAACTTGGGTCAACGTTCAGGAATATGAATCGCCGAAAACGATTGATCCTGTCAAGGCCAATCAGCGGCTGGCCGGCGTGATGGGGGAAATACCCAAAGTGCTGGAAATTCCCGCCGAGCAGGTGTTTCTAAAAATACGCCGCAAGCAGAAAAGCACCGATCAATACGAAAAACAAGGCAATTCCCGCCACTTTCACGTCGTTGAAGAAGGCGGCTGCAAGTTCTGGGTGAATTTTGAGGACTACCTGGACACCGGTCTGTTTCTTGATCACCGGCCGCTACGTTTATTGATTCAACAACAGGCCAAAGACAAACGTTTCCTGAATTTATTCGCCTATACCGGCAGCGCCACGGTACATGCAGCGATCGGCGGTGCGGCATCCAGTGTCACGGTCGATATGTCCAACACTTATGTGGATTGGGCAAGGCGAAATTTCGTCCTCAACGGCATCCGCGGCGATCACCAACTGGTGCGCGCCAATTGCCTGCAATGGTTGGTCGAGCAAGCGGATGCAAAACAAAAACCGCAATTCGATCTGATCTTTCTCGACCCGCCCACTTTTTCCAATTCCAAGAAAATGGACGAAGTCTTCGACATCCAGAAAGACCACGTACCACTGATCCGCAATGCCGCAACTCTATTAGCACCGGGTGGAACACTATATTTCTCAACCAACTCCCGTCGTTTCAAGATGGATCAAGAAGCATTGACAGATTTGACCATTGAAGACATCAGCAGAAAAATGATTCCCGAAGATTTCGCCCGCGATGCCAAAATTCATTATTGCTGGAGAATTTCTCGATGAGCATCACGCAACCATAAATCAGCTCCCGCTTTGCCTCTTTGATTACCAATTACCCCCAAGAATCAAGCGGAACTTCGGTTTGCGTGATTAATTTTGGCATCATGTTAATATAATGGAAAAATCAAACTTCATATGCCCATTAGCAAAGTAAATAAAATAAACAATCTTGAGACATCAAATCTTGCAATCTACATAAGATATTTTGCATCCTACACAAAAAAAGCTTGGTATCTACAGATGAACAAATGCACTGAAAAGTGAATAGCTCTAACGATTCTTACAATTAATCGCTTATGAAAACAGAAATCCATGAAATATCATTCAACTCAAGCACAATTACCCGCATATTGGCAGCGGCAGCGGTTGTTTTGATCCTTGCCAGCATCGGCGGGCAACTCTTGAAATTCACGTTTGGCGCTGATTATCTTAAAAGGTTTGTTCTACTCTTCAATCTTGATGAAGAAAGAAACATTCCAACCTATTTTTCTGTATTACTCATGCATTTTGTGGCCCTACTGCTTGCACTCATCACTGTATTTAACAAGAAGCAAATGATGCCGCACGTATCAAAATGGGCAATTCTTTCATTCGGGTTCCTCCTTATGGCGTTCGATGAATCATCGCAATTCCATGAGAGGCTCATTTGGCCATTCAGAGCAATGCTCAAAGAGCTGTCAGCTGATGGTGCTACCCTCGGCGTCTTTTATTTCACTTGGGTCATACCGGGTATCATACTCGTGACAGTTCTCGGACTATTCTTTCTAAAATTCCTACTGTACCTCCCTACGACAGTAAGAATCAGATTTCTGATCGCTGCGATCCTCTATATTGGCGGAGCTATCGGTTTTGAATTGATCGGCGGCCGTCATTCCGAGTTGTACGGGGAAGAGAATTGGGGCTACATTATAATTACCACTATTGAAGAAAGTCTCGAACTATCAGGACTTATTTTCTTCATTTGGGCACTGCTAAAATATTGTGAAGATCACTTTAGCGCAATACAGCTTCGTTTTGAAACCTAACCCAGTTGTCGATGCAAAATACTCACCAATACCAAAATTTGGTATCACTGGATAATTTCTCGTTAAGCAAGCATAGATGGTCACGTAGCAAACCATTACAATCAGGCAATTACTATTCATCAACGAGATAAAACCATGACAAAGTCAGCTGCTCCGATCCGGTTGCAGGAAGATTTAATGCAGGCTGCGGCATTGACGGGTGAGCGATTTCATCGCAGCATGGCTGAGCAAATTGAATATTGGGCGGAAATGGGGCGTAACGTATCCCAAGTGTTGGACCCGGATGACTTATTGTCGATTTCAGCGGGCTTAGCAAAAATCAAGATTGAACCCGTTCATAGTGAACCGATTGATCCCGGCAAAGTATTCCAGTCGCTTGAAGCTGAGCGTGTGAGCGGAATACTACCGTAAACAGTGACCAGTAGCTCAATGAAGTGTCAGATTTCGTTAACGCATCCTGACTATCTGGAGCAAATCAATCCGGATGGCACCATAAAAATAGGAAAATTCCAGGGCGGCGTATTTAGCGAGATGAGTGAAACAGTACTTTGAGTATAAAAAACAACTTTGAGTGTTGGTCAGTGGAAATGATGCAGGTAAAAGCACCTTTTATCGTACGCGGCTGGCACCACAGGGTATGCCGTTTGTTAATGCCGATATCGTGGCCAAATTGCTTTATCCCCATGCCTCGGAATCGGCATAGCTATGATGCAGCAATACTGGCGGGACAGCTGCGATTACAATTGTTGCGAGAAGGATGCAGCTTTTGTTTTGAAACCGTATTCTCGCATCTCTCAAAAATCGATTTTATCGCGCAAACAAAAACACTCGGCTATAAAATTGTTTTGGTGTTTATCCACCTGAGTGATGTTGCACTTTTCAATATGCAAAATTTGGACTCTGCGACAGAACAAACAAACTATCCAAGCAGTTTCTATCAATTCATGAGGTCGTAAATGAAAAAAATCCTTATTGCCATATGTGGCGGTTTAATACTGTCTTCCTGCACATGGGTCAAGGTAACTACGAAAGGCGAAAGCGTGCGCCTGGTGCAATCCGTCAGAGCGGTCGAGCCATGCAAAAAACTGGGGCAAATCAGTACTAAAGTTGTCAGCCAAATAATATTTGATCGCGATTCGGAAAAAGTTGCAAGCGAACTTGCTGATCTTGCACGCAATGAAGCTGCCTTGATGGGTGGCGATACGATTGTTCCCGTTTCAGATATTTTCGATGGAAGACGCAGTTTCGGTGTCTATCAGTGTTTCCCATCAAGACGATTGGATTGATAAATCCGGGAATACGACAGCTGCCGCTGCTATAGCAGACTGATGAGTCCGTTAACTTTTATATTAGAAATTCACCTGATAAATGATCAATATCGCATTTAACGCCTTCCATCATACCAAATCGGAAGCTTCTTCTTATCCTGTAAGGTTTTGCGCGGGCTGAATAGTACACTGAATATCTGACCGGCGATTTCTCGACCGGTATACAACTGTACTTTACGCGGTGAAGTCACGAGCGGGTGGCGGGTGAGAATGGTGAATTTCAGGCCGCGTTTACGGCCCCATTGTTTGAGCAGTTGGCTGAGGTCGATTTCGTCGGCGGCGAACAATTCCTGATTAAAACCGCCCACGTCACGAAACGCATCGATGCGGCACACCACCAGTGCGCCTGATGCCCAGCGGAACATCACTGACAAAGTTGTCCATAGTTGCATTGCAGCGTTACCCCACCACGGTAAATCCGGCATGTGCATGATACTGCCGCAACCTACGTACTTTCCGCTTTCAATCATTTGTAAAATATCGGCGACCATGCCAGGATTGAGCAAGCTATCAGCATCCACAAATAACAACCAATCACCGGTTGCAGCTGCTGCACCGGCATTGCGGGCGCGACCAATCTGATTGATTGGTTCAAACACCACGTTTGCACCGGCATGTTTTGCCAGTTCTGCGGTTTTATCAGTTGAATTGTTGTCAACGACGATGATTTCATGTGTAAAACCAGCTCCTTGATTGGCAATCATTGATTCAGAAATGGAATCCAGGCAATGCGTAATCAAAAGCTCTTCATTGAAAGCGGGAATGACGATTGAAAGATGCATAAGTAAACGATGTCGATGAAAACGCTATTATCCCGTAAAAATCAATAAAAGCTAGAAACAACACATCATGCTTGCTTTTTGTACAGATTCGATAATTTTTGTCGGTTTTACACATCCTTACCGATAATCATGTAAAAGCATATAAAAGATAATTATCAGAGTGTTACGTTAATCTGGCTTAATCAAACTATTACAGATGTACTATCAAGGAATGTACTAATGTACTAATAAAAAAGGAAGAATTTCCTATAGCTCCAAGAAAACAATAAACCTACAATGCGGCTGTGTGTAATTAGAAGCTATAAATAACCAATAACTACAGCCTAACTCAAGTGAGCTATCACACTTGACATGAAGCTGATCTGATTAGATTTTTGTAAATTCACTTTGGAGATTTTAAAATGAAAAATACTTTTAAACTAAAATTAGTAGCAGTTGCTGTTCTGATGGCAAGCGGTGTTGCACACGCTACTCCGACTCAAGTGCCAACTCAGTGGTTTGAGCACGATCCTGCTGAATTTGCTTCTTTTTCTTCAGCTGTCAAACACACTTTTGAGCATGAATACCTGTTTCACTTGAGCGGTAAAGTTGATGCGTTAGCGACTGCGGTTTCAAACGATGCACTGACTAAATTCAATATTGATGGCGGTAAAGTTGAGTTGTTCCTAAGCAATGGTGATAGTAACTATACCAACGATGTATCAATGGGTTCTTTTGCATTTGATTCCACAGCAGTAAATACAACCTTTTCATCCCTTTTAGCAGGTGATTATTATTACCAAGTTACTGGCTCTGTTGTGGGCAACAAAGGCGGGGGTTATCAGTTGTTTTCCGAAGTTACCCCAGTTCCGGAACCAGAAACATACGCCATGTTACTGGCTGGTTTAGGTTTGGTTGGTTTTTCGGTGCGCCGCCGCAAATTAGAAGCTATAAATAACCAATAACTACAATCGAACTCAAGTGAGCTATCACACTTGACATGAAGCTGATCTGATTAGATTTTTGTAAATTCACTTTGGAGATTTTAAAATGAAAAATACTTTTAAACTAAAATTAGTAGCAGTTGCTGTTCTGATGGCAAGCGGTGTTGCACACGCTACTCCGACTCAAGTGCCAACTCAGTGGTTTGAGCACGATCCTGCTGAATTTGCTTCTTTTTCTTCAGCTGTCAAACACACTTTTGAGCATGAATACCTGTTTCACTTGAGCGGTAAAGTTGATGCGTTAGCGACTGCGGTTTCAAACGATGCACTGACTAAATTCAATATTGATGGCGGTAAAGTTGAGTTGTTCCTAAGCAATGGTGATAGTAACTATACCAACGATGTATCAATGGGTTCTTTTGCATTTGATTCCACAGCAGTAAATACAACCTTTTCATCCCTTTTAGCAGGTGATTATTATTACCAAGTTACTGGCTCTGTTGTGGGCAACAAAGGCGGGGGTTATCAGTTGTTTTCCGAAGTTACCCCAGTTCCGGAACCAGAAACATACGCCATGTTACTGGCTGGTTTAGGTTTGGTTGGTTTTTCGGTGCGTCGCCGCAAAACAGTTTAATCAAAGCTTGATACTACAAGCCACAGAGCGAAATTGCTCTGTGGCTTTTTTGTTTCCTGGGTTCAATAAATGTACTGTACTATAGGAGTATAAGCTTACTGCATAAGGGCATCCTAACTCAATGCCTTAGCTGTTAGTGTCATATGATCTGAATATAATAGGCTTCAAGCTATAAAGAATACCTTCCTAAATATTCTAAAGACATATCAGTACGGGCGATAGTTTTTGAGCATATAATTATCAATTACTTAACTTGCCAGTTAAATATTTAACTTTAATTCACCTTCAAACCTCCCTTGATTTCCTAAAACTCTATTAGCCTATGGCAGCCAGTAATGAGTAAAAATATTCCTGCAGAAAAGGACTTGTCTCATCAGATTTTTGCACCAACCAATTATTTTGACCTGACCAATAATGAGCAAGGCAGGATCCTTCAGTTTCAGCAAGAAATTCTGCAATTAGTGGTATTGGGAAATAATTATAAAGAGATTTGTGAGGATGTTTGTTTGCTGATGGAACAGCTTTTGGACAATGCAGTTGCAACAGTTATGCTGTTGGATAAGGAAAAGCAATGCATGAATGTATTTGCCGCACCCAGCGTTCCTGAAGAATGCATTGTGCAACTAAATGGCTTGCGCCCAGGCCCTGGAGCCGGGTCTTGCGGGAATGCGGTATTTCGTCAAGAAGCGGTTTTCGTAGAAAGTACGCTTGACGATCCGCGCTGGCAAAGTATCCGGAAATTAGCCATTGATTTTAATATCCTCTCTTGTTGGTCAATGCCGGTACGCAGTAAAGGCGGCGAATGCATTGGATCGTTTGCGTTGTCAAGTTTTGAACATCGCTTACCCAGTGCATTTCACCGTAAGTTACTGGAAATCGGATCGTTTATTATCGGAATCGCCCTGGAACAGAAAAAGGTGAATGAGCAATTGCATCTTTCGAGCAAGGTTTTCGAAAATAGCACCGAAGCTATTTTGATTACCGATGCCAATAAGATAATAATCGCCATCAATAAGGCGCTGAATAAAATAACCGGCTATAGAGAAGAGGAAATAGTCGGTCAATCCGTATCGATCGTGGTATCTAACCGGCATAACAGGAGGTTTTTTCAGAAGATTTGGTCAAGCGTTGAACAATATAATCATTGGCAAGGTGAAATATGGAATCGAAATAAGCACGGACGAGAGTACCCGACGTGGTTTAGCATTACTCCTGTGCATAGCAAGGATGGCTTAATCAGCTATTACCTGATTAATTTTTCCGATATCACCGATAAGAAAAAATCGGATGAAATCATATGGCGACAGGCGAATTATGACTCGTTGACGGGTTTGCCAAATCGCAATATGTTTTATGATCGGTTGAGTCATGATATTAAGAATACTTCCCGCTCAGGAAAACGATTGGCAGTGTTGTTTATCGATCTCGACCATTTCAAAGAAGTGAATGATTCATTAGGACACAGTGTTGGCGATGCGTTGCTAGTGGAAGCGGCAAAGCGGCTGAGCGGTTGTATTCGGGAAACGGATACGGTGGCGCGTTTAGGCGGTGATGAATTCACCATCATTCTGAGTGGTATCAACGATCAGCATTGTGCTGAAATGATTATTCAAATGATCTTGCTGGAGTTGGCCAAGCCATTCCATTTAAATGCCAAATTGGCGTATGTGTCTGCGAGTATCGGCGTTACATTTTTCCCTGATGACGCAAATACTGCCGACAGTTTAATGAAAAATGCCGATCAAGCCATGTACGCCGCCAAAAACAATGGACGTAATTGCTGGAACTGCTTCACGTCGAATATGCAGGCGGCCACAGAAATTCGCTCGAAAATTGCCTATGAATTACGCAATGCACTGAAGGAGCACCAGCTCTATTTGCTGTATCAACCCATTGTGGAACTGGC
Organism: Nitrosomonas sp.; assembly: GCA_017984435.1. Lineage (GTDB taxonomy): Bacteria > Pseudomonadota > Gammaproteobacteria > Burkholderiales > Nitrosomonadaceae > Nitrosomonas. The sequence continues at coordinate 26,922 of JAGNZK010000020.1, forward strand.
AACCGGCAACATATATAAAGCTGAAGCGTTGATACGCTGGCAGCATCCGGAACGAGGAATAATTTACCCGGCTGAATTTATCAGAATTGCGGAAGAAACCAATCTGATTACAGATATTGGTGATTGGGTATTCAAGCAGGCAGTCAGTCAAGTTGCCTTGTGGCAGGCATGCTTCGGTACTGACTTCCAGATCAGCATCAACAAATCACCTAAGCAATTCATTAACAAAATGAGTGATTGGGTGAATCATTTAAACGAGCTAGAACTCAACGGACAAAGCATCATTGTTGAAATTACCGAGAATTTGCTCTTGGATGTCCATGAACTGGTAGTTAAAAAATTGTTAAATTTCCGGGATGCAGGTGTTCAGGTAGCCATTGATGATTTTGGTACCGGTTACTCGTCACTATCCTACTTAAAAAAATTTGATATCGATTATCTTAAGATTGATCAATCATTTATTGCTAACTTAGACAGTGACGCCAACAATAGCATTTTATGCGAAGCGATTATTACCATGGCTCACCGTTTGGGTATGAAAGTGATTGCTGAAGGCGTAGAAACAGATTTGCAGAAACAGTCGTTGATGGCAATGGGTTGTGATTACGGTCAAGGTTATTTCTTTAGCAAACCGTTGACCGCAGATAAATTTGAAGCTTTTCTTCTACAAAAGGGATAGATGAGCTCATAGATCAATCTTTAATCGTGACTCTGAAATTGGAGCAAAGGGAATTTAAAAAGTATTTTTCCCTTTAACAATTTTCCAGAAGTAAGTATTCTATTCACTCAGTACTACTGATTGGGTGTTACAGTTAAAATTTTTGGAGGTTATATGAAAGTACTTTTATTCTTGACGCTTATATTAAGTTCTCATGGTTATGCTCAAAGCGGTCATAACCATCAAGGTGGAATGCACGGTGGCGATCATCATGGCGGCGGCATGCACGGGGGTGGTCACCACATGTTGGATAAAACTAGCTTAAAACTGTTTTTTGAGCCTTTACCTGCATCAATTATCGATGAGAAGAAAAATGCAGCTTTAATTGAACTTGGAAAAAAGCTCTACTTGGATCCTCGGCTTTCTGTTAACGATCGGATTGCTTGCAACTCGTGCCATCAACTGGATAATTTTGGTGTAGATAGTCAACCGACGTCACCAGGCCATGAAGGAAAACGTGGCGGTAGAAATTCACCGACCACGATGAACGCAGCACTGCATATTGCCCAATTTTGGGATGGACGTGCAAAAGATGTTGAAGAGCAGGCATTGGGACCCATCTTGAATCCAATCGAAATGGGCATGCCAAGTGAAGCCGCCGTGGTCGATAAATTGAAAAAAATCGATGAATATAAGAGTATGTTTGCGGAAGCATTTAAGGATGAGAAGGATCCATTCCAATACAAAAATGTTGGTAAGGCAATCGGCGCTTTTGAGCGTACGCTGTTAACCCCTTCACGATTTGATGATTATCTCAAAGGCGATGAGAAAGCTTTGAATGACACTGAAAAAAGAGGCTTGCAAAAATTCGTCCATATGGGATGCGCAACTTGTCACAATGGGGTGGCAATTGGCGGAAATTCATACAGAAAAATCGGTCTTGTCGAGCCCTATGAAACAGCTGATGTGGGAAGATTTGCTGTAACCGGAATTGAAACTGACAAGAAAGTATTCAAAGTACCAAGCCTGAGAAACATTACTAAAACAGGTCCTTATTTTCATGATGGTTCGATTGCAACACTCGATGAAGCAATTCGAGAAATGGCGGAACATCAGCTTGGTCAGCAAGTCGGTGCCGAATTTATTAATGATGTAAAAGCATTCTTGGGGTCTTTAACAAGCAAGGGTAAAGAATAAACTGTGATAATCTGGTTGATCATCAGTTGATTTGAAAAACGTCACTATGGTTAGTAGTGGCGTTAACCAGATATCACCAATACCAAAAGTATTGTCGAAGAATACCCCCATAGAAGCTTCTTGTCGCATCGCTGCTAGCTTTCTTATAATATTCCTGAAGAACTTAATGTAATTTTGTTATCTATCAGATAGCTTTCTCTTTTCTAGATACTGTGAAAATATGCTATTAGATACCTATGAATGATTGGATAATCCCGGATTGGCCAGCACCCCACAATGTGAAAACGCTGTTTACAACCCGCAATGGCGGTGTGAGCAGTGGCATCAATGGCACTTATGCTTCCTTGAATTTGGGTGCACATGTCAATGATAATTTAGCGGATGTAGCATGTAATCGGGCGTTATTGCATCACTATTTGCCGGCTGAGCCGAAATGGTTGAAGCAGGTGCATGGTACTTTGCCTATCTGGATTGATCATACAGCAGCAGTAACGCCGGAAGGTGATGCCGTTCTCAGTCGCAAGCAAGGTACGGTTTGTGCTGTTATGGTTGCCGATTGCTTACCGGTATTTTTGTGTGACGCCGCAGGAACCACAGTGGGTGTCGTCCATGCGGGTTGGCGTGGCTTGGCCGGAGGAATTATTGAACGATCCATAGCAGCCATGCAAGCCGACTCTGGCCAATTGATGGCGTGGTTGGGACCGGCGATTGGTCCTGATTACTTTGAAGTCGGTGCGGATGTCTATGAAGCATTCGTCCGACACGATGAGAAAATGACACAAGCTTTTTTGCTAAAGGAAAATAACGACGAGAAAAAATGGCTAGCGAATATTTTCCTGTTGGCTCGCCAGCGCTTGGCAAGCATGGGTGTGACAGAAATTTATGGTGGAGGGATTTGCACATTCAGTAATCCCCAGCGTTTCTTTTCTTATCGCCGGGATGGCGAGACCGGGCGGATGGCGGCATTAATCTGGCTTGAGTAAATTGGACTTTTAACTTATTAAGTTATTACCTTACAACAGCGTATAATCCCGCCTTTCCTTTTCAATTACCTTTATGTCAACGCTTACCTGGATTATTTCCGCCAGCTTACTTGGGGGAATATTGAGTTTATTGTTTGCGGCAATATTGGCACTCAATGCACGGGTATCATGGCTTTCAATGTTAGTGTCCTATGCGATTGGTGCATTGTTGGGAGCCGCCTTTCTGAATACTCTGCCAGAAGCATTTGAACTTTCCGAAAACCCGGCGCAGGTAACGATTACTGTATTGATTGGAATTCTGATCTTTTTTATCCTAGAAAAACTAGTACTATGGCGCCATTGTCATTTAGAAGAATGTGAAGCACATGATCCATTGCATGGTTCTATAGCAACTCCGATCAATCTCCATGAACATGATCACGGACGTAGCGGAATGATGATCATTGTGGGTGACACTTTTCATAACTTTGTCGACGGTATTCTAATTGCTGCAGCTTTCATGGTGGATGTGCAACTTGGTATCGTGACGTCTATTGCGATTATAGCCCATGAAATTCCACAGGAAGTGGGAGATTTCATCATTCTCCTGAATTCAGGCTATACACGCCGCATGGCATTTCTGATGAATTTGTTATCCAGTTTTGCCACTGTAGTGGGCGGTGTGTTAGCGTATTTTATGCTGCATAAAATGAATTTTTTGGTGCAACCACTGCTAGGACTTGCTTCAGCCAGTATGATTTATGTAGCGATGTCGGATTTGATTCCGGGTCTACATAAACGTCCGGAGATTCATGCGACTATTCAACAAGTAACATTGATTCTATTAGGCATTTCATCTATCTGGCTGGTGGGAAATATTTTTCCCCATGGCTAGCAAGATGGAATGGTTGCAAAACACCAAAACTTTAACTTAAGGATATTCAATGATAAAACAATGGATTGCAGTATTGTTGCTGTTTTTTTGTACCAGTGTCGCTTATGGAGAAGAAAACAATATTCTCGATAAAGTTGAAAGCAGCGCGCGCTACTGGCTTGAGCTGGTCGACAGTGGGAAATATAAAGAAAGCTGGGAGAATTCATCTGCGCTATTCAAGACAAAAACATCCGAATCCGAATGGATCAAGTCTATTACCGCTATCAGAGGGCCGCGTGGCACAATAAATGCCAGGTATATTGCAACAGCAGGAACTACAAAAACATTGCCGGGATTTCCTGATGGGGAATATATAGTACTACAGTTTTATACTACTTTTACCCAGAAAGGATTGGCATTGGAGACGGTAGCACAGGCAAAAACATCAGATGAAACATGGCAAATTGTAGAATATTCGATCAAGTAAAAGTTTTTGTTACTTCGCAGGCATAATGCTTATGGCATCGCAGGCGAACTCACTCCTTTAAACCCTTGGGAAACACGGTAATATACCCGCCGCACCGGTGTACCGTAACGTTCAATGACACGATATTCGATGGCGCCGGGTTGATCGAGCATTGTTTTAACATCAATATCCGGCGAGATTTTTTCCAAATGGCGGCGTTTCATGCCAACCTGGATAATCGGCCGATTGGCGGGGGCCTGAGATGGAAGCCAGAATTCATACATGGCACCACTACCACCAAACATATTGCGTGAACGAATATCCAACTGCGCATCACCATGCGTATAAAAATATAGCGCACTGGCAACGGACCATTTGCTCATGCCGACAATAACCGGTTCTTTGCCGGTTTGATCTTTGACTTCCGCTGCAATTTGTTTGATTTCAGCGGCCGTTTCACGCCAAAAATAGTGTTCTGTGAATAAATGATACGGTATGCCCGGTATTCCCAGCACTACATAATGCAATACAAAGGCATAAGCAAAGATACAGGCAATAATAGTAAACCGCCAGGCAGTTTGTATGCGCTTGGCCAGAACACTCAGATGGTCAGGCTGACCAATCATCCAGGCGATGGTGGGTAATATGGCAAGCCAGATTGGGCCGGTCCAGTGAAAGCGTAGTGCATCAAACGTACTGAGTATGAAGCAAATAAATAATGGAGCACCGACAAAAACCTGTACAAATAAATGGCGTCTGCGTTCAAGCTGCTGATCGTCCGGCTTTTTGATTGAAAATAAGGCAATTGCGGCTGCAACAAAACCAACGGGCGTCAACAGAATGATGATGTGGGCAATTAAATAATGTACGGAAAACTGATAGCTATCTGCTAATACGCGATTGGATTGAAATGCAAAGGATACCCAAGCATTTTGGTAGTTCCAGATAATTACCGGTGAAAACAGTAACACTGCCAGGAGCGCGGCCAGATAAGGATGGGGGCGTTTCATCCAGCGGCGTGCCGTCGGATCTATGATCACAAATACCAACGCGGCAATACCCAATAAACCCAGACTATATTTGGACAGTAACCCCAATCCGAAAGCGACTCCCATGCCTAACCAAGCTGTACGTTGGCCAGCAACCAGCGCACGTTCCATGTAATAAAGTGTGGCAGCCCAAGCCGCGACTAGTGGCGCGTCAGGGGTCATTAATAGGCCGGAACCAAACCCCAATGGCAGGATAGCCAATAATAATAGGGTGCGCATTGCAGTGGACTTATCGTACAGATTCTGCGCCAGTGCGTATAAATAGCCCATGGTGACCAAGCCGCAGAAAAGAGCACCGATGCGTACACCAAACTCATTATGTCCCAAAATGGCTGTACCCAGCCAAATTAACCAGGCAACCATGGGGGGGTGATCATAAAAGCTCAGATCCATGTGCTGCGCATATTGCCAGTAATAAGCCTCATCCGGAATGAGTTGCGCTAAGCCGAAATAAACCAGACGTAACAATATAACAAACAGCACGATACCAATCGCAGCCGTGCGCCAGCGTATTTCCTGCGACGGAAGATCTTTTGCGTTGGGGAATACATAAAAGGCTGAGCCCAGATAATTGACGGCCGCAGTGGCAATGATGGCCGGAAAAATGGCTAGCAACGGCGGTACGTGCCAAACATAAACCAGCAAGGCCAGCACACCGCCGCGCAGTAATAAGGCCAGTGCACCAACAGTCAGAAAACGTCCGAATTGATGCCATTGCAAATAGCCCGCGTGATGTTCACGGAACGACCACTTGGAATTCAAGGTGTAGTTGGCGGTTGCCGCGACAAAGAAACTGATGAAGTGTGCCAACGCAAGTCCGGCATCGCGACTGATCATCCATTGAAAAACAATGGCATCAATCAATACGCCCAATAGTCCGACGACAGCAAAACGACCCGCTGTATTGAGCGTGACTGTACCACCCGCTAGTGTTATCAAGCGTTGTACATAAGCGCGCTGATGAGAAAAAGATAATTTGGACGTGCCATGCGTGCGATCATGAAAACAAATAGGTATTTCCGTGACCCGGAGTTTACCGTGATTGGCCATGAGTAGCTCAAGCAGAATTTTGTAGCCATGTGCGTTGTTGGAGATACTGGCAGCCAGCTCACGGCGGAATGCAAAGAAACCGGATGTGGCATCATTGACATCACAGATCGGACGCGCAATCCAACCACCGACGCGTGACAGCAATTGCCGGTGCAGCGGCCAATTCTCCGTACTGCCACCAGCGATATAGCGACTGCCGACGGCGACATCGTAACTACCGTTTAATACCGGGGTGACAACCGCTGATAAACGTTCTGGCGGGTGGCTTAGATCTGCGTCCATAACGACAATGACATCACTTTTGGCTGTGGCCGCTCCTGCCAATATTGATGCAGTGAGATCCGGCTTTTCTTGTCGCTGAATCAAACGAACATTGGATCGGTTTTCCCAGGCTCGTATCTTGTCGGGCGTGCCATCAGTGGAGCCATCATCCACGAAAATGACTTCAAAGGTGTCAGGACTTAAATCAAGTGCGGATAAGCGTGTTAAGAGTAAATCTATATTCTCGGATTCATTCAGTGTAGGCACTACGATGGAAAATTGAGTCATGTAGCTCTACAGATTAGAATTGACACTTAATGATTGACGGCATGGTTCTATTTTTGTTGTTTTTGGTATTTATTGACCGCTTTATTATGATCTGCCAAGTTAGTGGAAAATTGAGATTCTCCATTACCTTTCGCAACAAAATATAACGCGTCAGTTTCAGCCGGATTAAGTGCTGCACGAATGGAAGCTAAGCCTGGCAAAGCAATAGGTGTGGGCGGCAAGCCTGCGCGAGTATAAGTGTTGTATGCTTGATCTGCAAGCAGATCTTTTTTGCGTAAGTTTCCATCAAACTGTTCACCCAGACCGTAGATAAGAGTGGGATCTGTTTGTAATCGCATACCTTTACGCAGTCGGTTAATAAAAACCCCCGCTATTTCAGCCCGATCATTTTCCATCCCGGTTTCTTTTTCGATGATGGAAGCAAGAATAAGCGCTTCATAAGGTGTAGTTAGGGGTAAAGATTCCATACGCGTCGACCAACTGGTTTGTAAATTATTTTGCATGGCTTGGTAGGCACGTTGTAAAACATCAATATCGCGGTCACCTTTAATAAAATAATAAGTGTCCGGGAAAAATAATCCCTCAGCGGCGACTTCACTTGCACCGATGCGCTGCAAAATTTCCTGATCACTTAAATCGGTTATCGTGTTTTCGATGGCCGGATGTTCACTGAGAGCTTTCCGCAGTTGAGCGAAGGTCCAACCTTCAATGAAGGTTATCTCATTCTGTTTTGCATCACCTTTTGTCAGATATTCTAGCAACGCTATTTGGGAAAGACTGCCGGTCAATTGATAATCGCCTGCTTTAATCGTTGATTCCTGATTTAGGTAGCGTGCCAACACGATCAATGACCACTTGCTGGGAATGATGCCGGCATTCGCCAGCTGCTGCGCAACCTGTTTTAAATTGCTGCCCGGACGGATGGAGAATTCATAGGGCGTGACAGGAAGCGTAACATCTGAATGAACATGGAGATAAAACCATCCGGTGAAGAGGATGGTTATCGATGTTATGGCAAGAAGGAGGCGTTTTAGCGTGTGCATGCGCCAAAAAGTAAAATTTATACTCTACGGAAAACAAGCGTTCCGTTAGTTCCTCCAAAGCCGAAGGAATTTGATAAGGCAACGTTGATACGCATATCTCTTGCTATGCTAGGGATATAATCCAGATCACACTGCGGATCCTGATTGACAAGATTAATAGTGGGCGGTGCAATTTGATGATGTACTGCCAGTGTAGAAAATACTGCTTCCACACCACCGGCAGCACCCAGTAAATGTCCTGTCATGGATTTTGTTGAATTAATCGCAAGTTTATTGGCGTGGCCCCCAAAACAACGTTTGATCGCAACCGTTTCAGCGATATCACCTAATGGAGTGGATGTACCATGTGCGTTAACGTAATCAACTTCAGTGGTAGGGATGCTCGCATTCTTAAGTGCATTGGACATGCAACGTGCTGCACCTTCACCATCATCGCAAGGCGCTGTCATATGAAACGCATCGGCACTCATGCCAAAACCGGCTAATTCAGCATAGATCTTTGCACCACGCCGTTTCGCGTGTTCTATTTCTTCCAATACCAAAATTCCCGCACCTTCACCTAAAACAAAACCATCGCGATCTTTATCCCAGGGACGACTTGCGGATGCCGGATCATCATTACTCACAGACAAAGCTTTTGCAGCAGAAAAACCACCAATAGAAAGCGGGGTGACACATGATTCTGCGCCACCGCATACCATGACATCCGCATCGCCATATTCAATCATGCGGGCTGAATGGCCAATGCTATGTGTAGCCGTGGTGCAGGCGGTTACAATCGCTAAGTTTGGCCCTTTATAACCATACATAATGGATAAGTTGCCCGCAATCATATTGATGATTGTGCTGGGAATAAAGAAAGGTGATATTTTGCGTGGACCGCCTGCATGGTATGCGGCATCCGTATTTTCAATCATTGATAAACCACCGATACCCGAACCGATATTGACGCCGACGCGTTCAGAATCAAGATGCGTAACATCTTCTATACCTGCATCTTTAACAGCCTGAATTGCGGCAGCCATACCATAGTGGATAAAAATATCCATTCGACGTGCTTCTTTGGCTGACAAATATTGTTGAATATCAAAATCTTTTACTTCACCAGCAATCTGCGAGGTGAAATTTGATGCATCAAAACGAGTGATCCGGGTGATACCGGACTTCCCTGAGACGATGCTCTCCCATGCACTCGATACTGTGTTTCCAACGGGTGATACAATACCTAACCCGGTAATTACTACCCTGCGTTTGGACAAAATAACTCCGTTCTTGTACTTAAAAAAATAAAATACTAATTTGTGTTAGCGGTGACGTAGTCAATTGCTTCTTGGACAGTATTTATTTTTTCTGCTTGCTCATCTGGAATTTCACACTCGAATTCTTCTTCCAGTGCCATAACCAGTTCAACTGTGTCAAGTGAATCTGCTCCCAGATCATTGACAAAAGATGATTCATTCTTGACTTCAGCTTCATTAACGCCAAGTTGTTCAGCAACAATTTTTTTAATACGCTGCTCAATATTTTCCATCTAGGTACTTCCTTTCAGGTAAGAAAAACTTTTTTATTTTAACAAATTTTCAATGCCAACAAAATTGAACCCAGGCATACAATTGATGAAATTGTGATTGTTTCAAGATTCTTTTAACTAAATTGTATCTCATAGAGATGACATATTACTATCAGACCTCAAATATAAATTTCTTATATTACGTCAATCCATATACATTCCACCATTCACATGGAGTGTAGTGCCTGTAATATAGCCTGCAGCGGACGAAGCCAGAAATGCCACTGCTGATGCAACATCCTCAGGGCGCCCTAATCTTCCCAAGGGGACATGCTGGATTAAGGCTTGTTGATGCTCATTGGTCAATGAACGAGTCATGTCGGTATCAATAAAACCTGGAGCAATACAATTCACAGTAATATTGCGACTACCCACTTCACGAGCTAATGATTTACTAAAACCAAAGAGTCCTGCTTTGGCTGCGGCATAGTTTGTTTGCCCCATGTTTCCCATTGAACCGACTACAGAAGAGATATTGATGATACGTCCGTAACGGGCTTTCATCATAGCGCGAAGAACGATGCGGCTTAAACGGAATACTGATTTTAGATTGGTTTCTATAATCTCATCCCATTCTTCATCTTTCATACGCACCAACAAATTATCGCGTGTAACTCCAGCATTATTAATCAATATTTCAATTTCACCGAATTTCTCCCGAACGGCTTGGATTGTATGGTTAATTTGTTCGGCATCATTCACATTCAAAGCAACACCGGTACCTTTGATGCCATTTTTTTCCAAATATTGACTAATCGAGTTGGCGCCGCTTTCAGTGGTCGCTGTACCAATCACAACCGCGCCATGCTGACCTAATTTAACGGCAATAGCCTGTCCAATCCCACGACTGGCACCTGTTACTAATGTTATTTTATTTTCCAAAGTTATATCCCCACAAGCAGAGACAGAAGCATGACTGTAAATGGCAAATGCGCATTGTTATCATATCATCCTAAGTTAACAGCTTGTCTGATTGTTCCGCTATCGGCTAATGATAGTTGCTGTAAATTCTGATCGATGCGCTTATTCAGTCCAGCCAATACTTTTCCCGGTCCACATTCAATAACATGTGTGATGCCGGCATTGGCAAAAGCTCGAATAGTATCCACCCATCGCACAGGGCTAACCAGTTGCTGAACCAGAATTTCCTTGATGGATGTGATGTCAGTATGCAGACTCACATCGGCATTATGCAAAATTGCAGTCTTAGGTGGGTGCAATGTAATGTTTTGCAATTGTTGCCGCATGCGTTCAGCCGCTGATTGCATGAGTAAGCAATGGGAAGGAATACTCATGGGCAACATGATGGCACGTTTTGCTCCCTTCGATTTAGCCATTTCAATGCCTTGCAGGATGGCATTTTTGTGACCGGCAATGACTACCTGACCCGGTGAATTAAAGTTAGCTGGTTCAAGGGATGATTCCCCGTTGCCTTGTTTTGTGATGTCATAGCATATGGACTGGATAATTTCATCATCCAATCCCAGAATTGCGGCCATTCCACCGATACCTTCCGGCACAGCATGCTGCATTGCCTCGGCGCGGAAACGCACCAATGCTAACGCATCAGCAAAACTTATTACGTCTGCTGCGACTAATGCCGTGTATTCGCCCAAACTATGCCCAGCTAATAGCACTGGCTGCAAACCACCTAAGCTATTCCATGCACGGTATACAGCGATACCCGCCATGAGCATGAGCGGTTGTGTGTTGATGGTAAGATTGAGGTCTTCAGCAGGTCCGGAATTAACCATCGACCAGAAATCCTGTTTGAGGATATCGGATGCTTCTTGAAAGGTTTCTTGGATGATGGGTAAGTCGGCATACCCGTTCATCATTCCAACCGATTGTGATCCTTGACCTGGAAATACAAATGCAAATTTCATAAATCACCAGCGCAGTAAAACCGCCCCCCATGTAAAGCCACCGCCGACACCTTCCAACAAGACCAACTGATTAGGTTGAATACGTCCGTCGCGCACTGCAAGATCCAATGCGAGCGGGATAGAAGCCGCAGAGGTGTTGCCGTGTTTGTCAACCGCTACCACTACCTTATCCATTGACAACCCAAGTTTCTTTGCCGTCGATTGGATAATCCGTATATTGGCCTGATGAGGGATCAGCCAATCGATGTCCGTAGATTGCAGATTATTTTTTGCGACCGCTTCTTGCACGACTTCTTCCAGTACCTTAACAGCGAATTTAAAAACAGTATTACCTTCCATGCTGATGTAGGGCGTACCCTGTACTTTTCCTCCGCTGATACATCCGGGTGCAGAGAGAATATTACTGTGACTGCCGCTGGCATGAAGATGCGTCGATAAAATACCGGGCTGATCACTTTGAGTGAGTACCACCGCACCGGCACCATCACCAAACAGAACACAGGTATTCCGATCGTTCCAATCGAGTATTTTCGAATAGATTTCACTGCCGACCACCAAGGCATTCCGACATTTACCCGAACTGACAAACATGTCGGCGGTTGCCAACGCATACACAAAACCACTGCAAACCGCTTGCACATCAAATGCCGGGCAATTTTCTATCCCCAGTTTATTCTGCAGAATACAGGCAGTACTTGGAAAAATCATGTCCGGCGTGGTAGTAGCGACTATAATGAGATCGATATCGTTGCTGGTTACACCGGCAGCCTGCATGGCATTCTGGCACGCGTAGAGTGCCAGGTCACTGGCAACCTGATTCTCATGCGCAATATGCCGTTGCGTGATTCCCGTACGCGTGCGTATCCATTCGTCACTGGTATCCACCATGCTTTCCAGATCACGGTTAGTGAGTATCTTTTCCGGTAAATAACTACCGGTTCCAATGATTCTTGAATACATCATTTTGTCATCGTTTCCAGAGAAATTTGCGAATGATGAGAAAGCTCTGCTACCCGCTCACTAATACGTCGCAACATGCCACCTCGTACTTCATCAACTGCACGTTGAATGGCAAAACCAAATGCATATTTATCAGCAGAACCATGGCTCTTAATAACAATACCCCGCAACCCCAGCAGACTGGCACCATTGTATCGGCGATGATCTACGCGATGCTTAAAAGAGTTTATAACCGGCATTGCAATGATGCCAGCCAGTTTTGTCAGCAAATTACGCTTGAATTCTTGGCGCAAGTAAGTTGCTAACATTTGTGCCAGGCCTTCCGAAGTTTTTAAGGTAATATTGCCGACAAAACCATCACACACTACTACATCGGTAGTTCCTCTGTAAATATCGTTTCCTTCGACATTACCATAAAAGTTAAGTCCGCTATTGCGCAATAATTCAGCCGCCTGTTTAACCGTTTCATTTCCCTTGATTTCTTCCTCGCCAATGTTCAGCAGTCCAACACTCGGAGATAATTTATTTTCTACTGAAGATACCAGAGAGGCTCCCATAATTCCAAATTGAAATAAATGTTCTGCCGTGCAGTCGACATTGGCACCGAGATCCAATACATACGTGTGCCCTGTAATCGTCGGCAATACGACCGCAAGTGCCGGACGATCAATACCTGGGATTGTTTTTAACACAAATCGCGAAGTTGCCAATAAGGCACCTGTATTGCCTGCACTGATACAAGCTTGTGCTTCACCTGCTTTAACGAGATTAATAGAGACACGCATCGAAGAGTCTTTCTTGCCGCGCAAAGCCAGCGCAGGCGACTCATCCATGCCAACGACTTCACTAGCTGGATGTAACCGGATTCTGGGGCCTAATTTAAAATTAGCCGCATTGAGTTCCGCTTCAATGGCATCAGGAATGCCTACCAGTATAATATTGGCTTCAGGGTCGCGGCGAAGATAATCAACCGCAGATGGAACGGTTACATGAGGACCATGATCGCCCCCCATACAATCTATTGCTACAGTAATATCCAATTTTGGTGCTCTTATGGCTGGGAAAAACTACACAATGAATGTAGCTTGTAGCAATAGGATTTAATTTTTAATCGTTCTTAGTCTTAATAACTTTCTTACCACGATAGTATCCGTTAGGGCTAATATGGTGACGTAAATGCACTTCTCCTGTGCTGGGCTCTATGGCTAAGGGAGGACTGGTCAGAAAGTCATGTGAGCGGTGCATGCCACGTTTCGAAGGTGATTTTTTGTTTTGTTGAACTGCCATCTGATTAACTCCTTGAATTTAATTCTTCTTAAACTTTGCTAGTGCTACAAATGGATGTGTTGATTGTGATTGACCACTCAAAATATCTTCATTTGATTCTGGCCGATGCAGCTTGCACTCATCATCCGGGTGACGTGATGAAATTGATAGACTGAGAATGATCTCTTCTTCAATTAAATTCAAAACGTCCAAAGTAGGTGTTGCTAAAATGGCATCAATTGTATCATCTTCATCTATCTGATCTAATTCCGCTTCATTCTTGACTAGTAGAAAAAAAGTCTGCAAATCTACAATGTGCGTTAATTTGTTAAGGCAACGCTGGCAACGAAGATGTATTTTACCTTTAATTTCCAGATGCAAACTGGGTTTGTTATTTTTATGAAAGTAACCACTGATTTTGTATGTTAACTCACCTGCTTTATCAAACAGCAAATCATGCAAGCGCGAAAGCTCTAATAACGGGATTTTATCACGATGTATACCCGCATTACGCACAAAATCAAGGGAGTCTATTACAAATCGTACAGACATAAGGCGCGCATGTTATATTTTTTAGCTTTAAGTGTCAAAAAATAACGAAGGAAATTTTGAAAACACCAACGATTACTCAAAAAATTATATTAAGTTCCAGTTCGATTTATCGTAAGGAATTACTTCAGCGTTTACACATTCCATTTGAAACAAGCAGCCCTCAAATTAATGAAGCGCCTTTGTGCAATGAATCTCCCGAAGAAACTGCTGCACGTCTGGCGGAAGCAAAGGCACGTGCTGTTGCCAAAACTTATCCGCAAGCGCTTATTATAGGTTCTGATCAAGTAGCGGTATTAGGGAATTTGCATCTTGGCAAACCGCTGAACCATATCAATGCAACCGAACAACTACGGTTAGTACGCGGCAAGGAGGTTGTTTTCTATACGGCTTTATGCTTATTGAATAGTGCTACAGATAAACTACAAATACAGGTAATTCCTTACCATGTAAGATTCCGGCAGCTCAGTGATCAGCAAATTGAAAATTATCTCCTTAAAGAACAGCCTTATCACTGTGCAGGTAGTGCAAAGTCTGAAGGATTGGGGATTGCACTCATTGAGCAAATGATGGGACATGATCCTAATGCACTGATTGGATTACCACTCATTGCTTTGGTAGACATGCTATCTCATGAAGGAGTGGCGATTATCTGAGGTATTTACACAATAAAAAAATAGATTTGATCGGGTTTCAAGTGCATGTTGATAATATTCCTGCAGCCCCCAGAATAATGACAGACTGCTTTCATAGCATTGCCAAACCGATGATGGCGTTTTATGCACAATATGGATAAGGATTGTTGATAAATCTACTGTCGCGGGAACCCACCGTTAAATGAGGGCAACGTAAAATTATTCGGGTTACCGAAAATACCTGGTTTCTGAATTGCAAATATGTGGATAATGTGAAATCATTACAATCCGAGTCGAGTGAAATTTCCACTTATTTTCTTATAAATCTGGGTGCCATGCGGAAATATCCTGCTTATCCTGTCATCGTTATGTTGATTATTTGCATACTGACGAATGGGTTGAGTCTGTCGTTCAGAGGCGAAGTATTCGCACATGAACTGGATCATATCCGCCAAGCGTTACCGCCTGATCCTGCGACACACCTCGAGCAGCATCGTAACAATGTTTCCAGAGATGGCGCTGATCTGGATGCGGCAACCCATTTATGTTTGCATTCAATAGGGCAATATCAACCTTTTTTCTTTAATTCCTTTCCGCTGATACCGGGTCAAATTGCCATAGAAGTTTTGACCGTATTCATTTCCGCTATTATTCCCGAAACCATTCCGGATTTACCTCTGCGTCCCCCTCGAAGTACTTCTTTAAGCTAAATTTTTAAACTATGTTGCTTGCGGAGTAATCCACAGCATCGTTAAAGCAGGTCTTCAAGCTTATCTTGTAACCTGCTTTGTATAGGCTTAAGCACATGCGGAGGAATTCCATGAAAATGAGCGATTTATTCATAGCGCGATGCTATTGGGTCGCGTCAGAATTACGGATCATATTGTTATTACTAGGTTCTATTTTATTGCTGAGTTTCTCAAACCAGATAAAAGCTAATACTGATTTATTAGGTACCAAGACTAGCGAAAACCCGGTTTATTCGAGCGATGGCGAAGAAAATCCTGAGCTTACATTACGTGATGCGGTGAGCCTTGCGTTACGTCATAATCCTGAATTGACAGCCTTTGCTAAAGAAGTACGCGCATTGGAAGGCGTAACGCTACAGGTTGGATTACTTAAAAACCCAGAACTGTCTTTAAATGTTGAAAACGCTGGAAACATTCAAAAGCTGAGTGGCGACGTCAATTCGGCTCATGCAGTAGCGCAAGAAGTCGTGCAGCAACTGACGACAATTCGTATTTATCAGTTAATTGAATTGGGGGGAAAACGCGCCGCCCGAGTCAGTGCTGCTTTGCTAGGCGAAGAGCTGGCTGCTAAAGATTTCGAGATTAAGCGAATCGAGATTATTTTCAGGGTTGCCAATTTATTCACAGAAGTGCTTGCTGCACAAGAACGGCTAAGGCTTGCTGAAGAAACCAGCCAAGTTGCACAGAACGTGGTAAATACGGTGACCGAGCGTGTACAAGGAGGGAAAGTGCCTCCCATTGAAGAAACCAGAGTTAAAGTAGGATTATCGACAACGCGCATTGAATTGGAGCAAGCGCAGCGAGATTTAATCGGTGCGCGCAAACGGCTGGCTTTGTTGTGGAATAGCGCCTCTCCACGATTTAATAAAGCTTTGGGAAGCCTTGAAACATTGACTCCTCCTCCTAATCTCCAAATGTTAGAAGAGCGTGTTTTAGATAATCCGATGGCACTACGTGCCATGAAAAATATCGAACAGCGTAAGGCCTTGCTGGAAGTAGAACAAACCCGCCGCATACCCAATCTCACTGTGAATGCAGGTGCCGTTCATCATGCGCAGTTGGGCGGCAGCACCGTTGTGGCGGGCTTACAAATACCACTACCGCTATTCGATCGCAATCAAGGTAATCTCAAAGAAGCTTATCAGCGCATGGATAAAGCCGTGGATGAACAGGTAGCGATGGAGCTGCGGTTAAGAACCGAGCTTGCACAAGCTTATGAACTAATGACAGCAGTATGGAATGAAATCAACATATTGCGTGACGAGATATTACCCGGTGCCAAGAGTGCTTTCCATGTGACACGTAGAGGTTACGAACTAGGTAAATTTGGTTTGCTGGAAATGTTAGATGCGCAACGTATTCTATTTCAGAACCAACTTCTTTATGTACGTGCGCTGGCCAACTATCAGCGTTTAGTGAATGACATCGAACGCCTGATTGCAGGGCCTATCGATAGCATTCAACCTAATCATGCAGTCAACATACTCCAACCGTAGCAGCGATAAAAAAGTGAAGGAAAATTATGAATAAAGCTCGATTGATACCAATCATGATGGTGATTGCCATAGGGATTGTACTGGGTGGGTTGATTCTAACTTTAGATAAGCCCTCTACAGTTACAGCGGATGCAGCACACACCAATACCAATGAAAAATTAACTGAAAATCAACCTGGCACTGGACCAAGAGGCGGTAAGTTATTCACTGAGAATGGCTTTAGCGTGGAACTGACTATTTTTGAGAAAGGTGTGTCGCCGCAATTTCGCATTTATCTTTATGACAAGGAGAAGCTATTGCCGCCTACCGCTGCCACTGTGGCGATCACATTATCCCGGCTTGGAGCGCCGGCGCAATTGTTCAAATTCACGCCGGAAGCGAATTATCTGTTGGGCGATCAAGTCGTGGCAGAGCCACATTCATTCGATATCGCCATTGCTGCGGAACACCATGGCAAGATCATGCGCTGGAGCCATCGTCAGATTGAAGGGCGAGTGGAAATACCCGATGCCATGCTGAAAAGTATGGGCATTGAGTTGTTAACTGCAGAGCCAACCATTATCAAACCCAAACTCAAACTACCGGGGGAAGTGACATTTAACGAACATACCATTGTGCGAGTGGTTCCTCGGGTTCCCGGTATGGTGACGGATGTACAGGGGCATCATGGCCAGCATGTGAAAAAAGACGATGTGCTGGCGGTAGTTGAAAGTTCGATACTGGCGGATTTACGTAGCCAATATTTTGTTGCAAAGAAGCGGTTGGGGCTGGCAAAAGCGACTTACCAGCGAGAGAAGCAATTATGGGAAGAAAAGATTAGCGCTAAACAGGAATTTCTTCTGGCACAAGAACTATGGAATGAAGCTGAGATCGCGTTGGAACTTGCCTCAGTCAAGTTGCGCGCATTGGGTGTACAACCTGAATCCGATCATCTGAAGACCAATTTTACTCATTATGAAATACGTTCCCCGATTTCTGGAATCATTATCGCCAAGGCCATCGCATTGGGCGAAGCGCTCAAAGAAGACAGGGAAATCTATACTATAGCCGATGTATCCACCGTATGGACGGCTGTTACGGTTTATCCGAAAGATCTGAATGTGATTCGGATGGGACAGAAAGTTGCAGTGAAAGCAATAGCTTCTGAGGCTGAGAGCGAGGGTACGGTAACTTATATCTCCACACTCATCGGCGGGCAAACACGTACGGCAACAGCCAGGGTCGAATTGGATAATAACGCAGGACAATGGCGTCCCGGTATGTTTGTCAATGCTGAATTGGTGGCGGAAGAAATTGAAGTGCCCGTTGCTGTTTCTGTTGATGCCATTCAGACGCTACGGGACTGGTCGGTGGTATTCGGCCGTTATGATTCATATTTTGAAATTCGCCCTTTGGAACTAGGGCGCAGCGATGGTGAAATGGTTGAAGTGCTGAAAGGATTGACTGCAGGTGAGCAATATGCCGGGGGTAACAGTTTTGCACTGAAGGCGGAATTGGGTAAAGCGGGCGCAAGCCACGACCATTAAATCAGCGACCTGACAAAAGCGAGGCCACCATGTTTGAACGCATTTTACATATCGCCATCTATCAACGCGGCATCGTGCTGATGGCGGTCTTGATGATGGCAATCATCGGCGTCTACAGCTATCAAAAGCTGCCCATTGACGCCGTGCCGGATATTACCAACGTACAGGTTCAGATCAATACCAATGCGGCGGGTTATTCACCGATTGAAGCCGAGCAGCGCATCACGTTTCCAATTGAAACCATCATGGCGGGATTGCCTCATCTGGACTATACCCGTTCCATTTCGCGCTATGGCTTATCGCAGGTCACCGTGGTTTTCAAAGATGGCACTGATATTTATTTCGCGCGCCAGCAGGTCAGTCAACGCATTCAGGAAGCCAAAGGTCGCTTACCCATTGGTATTGAGCCGATGATGGGGCCTATTTCCACCGGCTTGGGCGAAATCTTTATGTGGACCGTCGATGCCCAAGAAGGCGCGAAGAAACCGGATGGCACGGAATATACTTCGACCGATTTGCGTGAAATCCAGGATTGGGTCATCCGACCGCAACTGCGCATGGTGAAAGGTGTGACGGAAATCAACACGGTAGGCGGCTATGTTAAGCAATTTCATGTTGTGCCCTATCCAGAGAGAATGCTTGCTTTCGGATTATCACTGATAGACCTGGTGACTGCCCTGGAGCGTAACAACCTGAATGTGGGTGCCGGTTATATTGAAAGAAGCGGGGAACAATATCTGGTGCGCATACCCGGACAAATTGCCAATCTGGATGAAATCGGCAACATCATTCTTGGCGCGCGGCAGGGGACACCGCTTCGCGTCAAGGATGTCGCGGATATTCTGATCGGTAAGGAATTGCGTACCGGTGCCGCCACTCAGAATGGCAAAGAAGTGGTATTAGGCACAGTACATATGCTGATTGGAGAAAACAGTCGGCTTGTTGCGCAAGCCGCAGCCAGGAAATTGGAAGAAATCAATCGCAATTTGCCCGAAGGCATTGTGACAACACCTGTCTATGACCGCACCACGCTGGTCGAAAAAACCATTCATACGGTAGCGACCAACCTGCTAGAAGGTGCCGCACTGGTTATTGTAGTATTGCTGCTGTTTCTGGGGAATCTACGTGCCGCGCTGATTGCGGCTTTCGTGATTCCGCTATCGATGCTGTTTACGTTTACCGGCATGGTGACCAATCATGTGAGCGCCAATCTGATGAGTTTGGGCGCGATCGATTTTGGCATTATCGTAGATGGTGCCATCGTCATTGTCGAGAACAGTATTCGGCGGCTGGCGCATGAGCAGGTGCGACTGGGACGTGAACTGACACTCACCGAGCGCCTTGAATTAGTGTTTGATGCTTCCAGAGAAGCGCGGCGTGTATTGATCTATGGCGAGCTGATTATCATCATCGTGTATTTGCCTATTTTTGCATTGACCGGAGTGGAAGGAAAAATGTTTCATCCGATGGCGCTCACCGTGGTGACGGCATTAATTGGCGCAATGGTGCTTTCGCTTACCTTTGTTCCGGCTGCGATTGCATTTTTTCTATCCGGCAAGGTGAAAGAGACAGAAAGTCCTGTGATGGCATGGGCAAAAAAAGTCTATTCGCCGCTATTGACCGCGACCATGAATCACCGTGAACTCACCGTCACGATTGCCATTGTTATTGTTATCTTATCAGGCTTGCTGACGACACGAATCGGCAGCGAATTTGTGCCCAGTCTGAATGAAGGTGATATCGCATTGCACGCCATTCGCATTCCGGGTACCAGTCTGACCACCGCGGTTGAAATGCAGAATGAGCTGGAGGAAACGGTGAAGAAATTTCCTGAAGTTGACCGGGTATTTTCCAAAATCGGCACTGCCGAAATAGCCACCGACCCCATGCCACCGAGTGTTGCGGATGTTTTTATCATCCTCAAACCGCAGTCGGAATGGACCGGCGCGCATCGCACCAAGACGGAATTGATTGCCGCGATGGAACAGGCTGTCCATAAGGTTCCGGGTAATAATTACGAATTTACACAGCCAATACAAATGCGCTTCAATGAGTTGCTATCGGGCGTGCGCGCCGATGTCGCCGTCAAGGTATTTGGCGATGATATGGATACTTTGCTGCACTTGGGAGAAGAAATCGAAGGTTTGCTTAAAACTGTTTCCGGCGCTGCGGACGTGCGAACCGAGCAAATTACCGGATTGCCGGTGCTTTCCATTCAGATGGATCGCGCAAAAATGGCGCGCTATGGATTGAATGGCCGTGATGTGCAGGATGTGGTCGCCATATCGGTGGGTGGTAGGAGTACCGGCATGATTTTTGAGGGTGATCGGCGCTTTGATTTGCAAATACGGCTGCCGGAGCATTTGCGAGTGGATATAGAAGCACTGAAACGTTTGCCCGTCAGTGTTCCGATGCAGAGCGTCGCTGTGGCGCCTATGACACCGCAAGCTACACAGGCTCAAGCGATTCAACCTGCTGCACCGGTTTTTGTCACCTTGGGCGAAGTGGCCAAATTCGAGATGACTCAGGGTCCCAATCAGGTTAGCCGGGAAAATGGCAAGCGCAGAATCGTGATTACGGCCAATGTACGCGGTCGTGATCTGGGTTCTTTTGTGCATGAAGCAGAACAATTGATCAATGAAAAAGTCCGTATCCCTCACGGATATTGGACTACTTGGGGAGGTCAGTTCGAACAAATGATTTCCGCAGCGCATCGCCTACAGATCGTGATACCAATTGCACTTGGATTGATTTTTATCCTGTTATACACGATGTTCGGCAATGCGCGCGATGGGCTGCTGATGTTTACCGGCGTTCCCTTTGCGTTGACCGGCGGCATATTCGCTTTGTGGTTGCGTGACATCCCACTCTCCATTTCCGCCGGCGTAGGATTTATCGCATTATCCGGCGTGGCGGTGCTGAATGGCCTTGTGATGCTGGCGTTTATTCGGGGTTTGAAAGAAAAAGGATCGTCTTTAGATGACGCGATTCAAACCGGCGCTTTGACTCGACTACGCCCGGTATTGATGACCGCATTGGTGGCATCAATCGGATTCCTGCCGATGGCACTCGCTACCGGCACTGGCGCGGAAGTACAACGACCTCTGGCAACAGTGGTGATCGGCGGGATTTTATCATCGACTGCGTTGACGTTGCTGGTGCTGCCGGTGTTGTATCGGATTGTGCATGGACGGGATGTGTAGCAGGTAGTTAAGTTTCTTTAATTGACTCTAGACTAACAAATTATATTTGCTAGTCTAGAGCCTCTATAAAATTCCTATTACTTTAAGCCTTTGTTGTATCATTACTTTTACGCCTGCGCATAAGAAAGAAAGCACCAATGGCAATTACCATAACAACAGGCGCTATAATTGCTGCTTTAGGAGTAGGACGCCCTTCCCCAACAGAAAACGGAAAACGTGATACA
>JAGNZK010000061.1 GCA_017984435.1 Nitrosomonas sp.
TCTCATCGTCCCGCATCCTTCCGTCACCCGATAGGTGAGTGTCTTGATAACCGCAATCCTACCGGATCGCAGGATTGGCGCGGCTTCCCTTTACATCATTTTTTTGAATCGCGAAACTTGGGTTTATTAATAATCGTTCAATGCTACTAGTCATAGAAATTTATTATCTTGAGCTCTGGGAAAAAGATTATACGCATCAAACAAAGTCAATATAAAAAACAAATAAAATCTGATATAGGAAGGTAATACGAGGTCAATGCAAGACAAGAAAATAATATAACTTCAATTTAGGTAATTAGTAGCCTCAAAGCCTCCCGATACTTTTCCATCGTCTGTTGCAAAATTTCTTCCGGCAATTCAGGTGCCGGGGCTTTTTTGTTCCAGTTTTGTTTTTCCAGCCAGTCACGCACAAACTGTTTATCGAAACTCGGTGGATTCTTCCCTACCTTATATTGATCGGCGGGCCAAAAACGGGATGAATCCGGCGTCAGTACTTCGTCGATCAGATACAACTCGCCTGCGTCATCCAAACCGAATTCAAATTTGGTATCGGCGATGATGATGCCGCGTTGCGCTGCGTAATCAGCCGCTTCGGTATAAAGTTGGATGGCTTTTTCACTGACTTCTGTCGTCAGTTCTTCCCCTAGTTGGCTTTCCACTTCCATCAGAGAAATGTTCTCATCATGCGCGCCCGCTGCGGCTTTGGTTGACGGAGTGAAAATTGCGCCGCCGGGTAGTTTCTCCGCCAGTTTTAACCCAGTCGGTAGTTGAATGCCGCAAATAGCTTCGGTTTTTTGATAATCCTTCCATCCTGATCCCACGATATATCCACGCACGATGACTTCAATTGGCAACGGATTTAAACGCCGGATGACAAATGCGCGTTCCCGTACTTGTTCGCGTTCGTTCTCAGCCACGACAGCTTCCGGTGAAATGCCGGTCAAATGATTGGGAATGATATGGGCTAGTTTCTTGAACCAGAAAGCGGACAATGCCGTGAGCAATTTCCCCTTCCCCGGTACGGCAGTCGGCAGAATCACATCAAATGCCGATAAGCGGTCGGTTTGCACGATGAGCAATTTATCGTCATCGACGACATAGATATCCCTGACTTTGCCGCGATGCAAAAACGGCAGGCTCTTGATGTTGGTTTCGAATAAAGCGGATGAATGCGTCATGGGTTTCCGATTAAATTTTGTTCAAGGTATTTTTAATATGGATGGCTTCTTGTAACGCTGTGTCAACATCCGTGCCGAGTACGGTGTAGTGTCCCATTTTACGGCCTAGTCGCGCTGCGGTTTTGCCATATAAATGCAATTTGGTGGATGTGTGCTGCAAAACCAACCCCCAATCGGGTTCACCGTTTTGCCACAAATCTCCCAATAGATTAACCATCACGGCAGCGCGATGCTGCGCAGTCTCTCCCAGCGGCAAACCACAGAGCGTGCGTACTTGTTGTTCAAATTGCGAAGTGATGCAGGCATCGATGGAATAATGCCCGCTGTTGTGCGGACGCGGTGCGATTTCATTGATCAACAACGTATCATCCTGCAAAATAAAAAATTCCACACATAACACCCCCTGATAATTCAGCTCCTTAGCAACCTGACAGGCAATATCTTGGGCTTGTTGCGCGAGTATCGATGAGATTCTTGCCGGGACAATGCTGATGTCAAGGATACCATTCACATGTTGATTCTCGGAAACCGGGAAAGTTTTGAATTCACCATCTTTACCACGCGCCACCACCACAGATATCTCGCTTTTCAGTGGCATGAATTTTTCCAGCACACAAACCGGCTGATTCAATTGCGCATAGGCGGTTATCAATTCGGTCTCATTGGCAACGGATTTCTGTCCCTTGCCATCGTAGCCAAACCGACTGACCTTCAGGATGCCGGGAAGGAAGTCCGCGACATCCTGAGTGGCAAAGTCATCCTGTTGCTGTATGACCGCAAACGGTGCGATCGCAAAACCATTGGTACCCAAAAATTGTTTTTCTGCAATTCTGTTTTGTGCGATCGAAACACTGTATGCATCCGGGCTGACGGCACAAGATTTAGCCAGCATTCGTAGCGAATTCGCGGGAACGTTTTCAAACTCGGTGGTAATCGCGGTACATTGCGCGCTGAGTTTTGCCAGTGCTGACTGATCCGCATAATCCGCGCAGATAAAATCATCCGCAACGCGTCCGGCGGGGCTGTCGATGGACGGATCCAATACTGTCACCCGATATCCCATTTGCTGAGCCGCCATCACGAACATGCGTCCCAGTTGTCCGCCGCCAAGAACACCCAGCATGGCTCCAGGCATAATGCGCATTATTTCGGTAACTCGGAAGCCAATACCGACTCGGTCTGTTTCTGTCGGTATTCGTGGAGTTGTGCACTCAGCGCACTATCATTTACCGCCAATAACTCAACCGCAAATAGCCCGGCATTGGCAGCACCCGCTTCGCCAATGGCAAACGTCGCGACAGGCACGCCTTTGGGCATTTGAACAATGGAAAGCAGTGAATCAAGGCCTTGTAAGTGTCTGGAATTCACCGGAACGCCCAGAACCGGCACTGTGGTTTTCGCCGCAATCATGCCAGGCAAATGCGCCGCACCGCCCGCGCCTGCAATAATGCATTGAATACCGCGTGCTTTGGCTTCTTCGGCGAACTGAAACATCAAATCCGGCGTACGGTGCGCTGAAACCACTTTGGCTTCATAAGCGATATGAAATTCTTTCAATATCGCAACCGCATGTTGCATCACGTCCCAATCGCTTTTACTACCCATCACTACGCTAATCAACGGTTTAATCATTTCACTTCAGTCTGCTATAAGTTTGAGAAAACGATGAACAGGATTCTGCACAATCAAGCTATAAAAACACGGCTGGTTATTTTATAAGTCTGTGCAATAATCGTGTGATTTATTTTGATCGCTTCGATAAAAATGTAATTGGTATTATACTAGCCGCACTCAGTAATCATCCTGTTGAATGGTTTATATTTCAGTGTAATCAGTTTTTAAAATTTAAATTATCTACAAAAACGGTTTTTATGAATTTTCAGCGAGGAAAACAAAACGACGAACCGGAAATCAATTTGGTTCCAATGATTGACGTACTGCTGGTAATACTCATATTTTTGGTTGTAACTACTACCTATTCAAAATTTGCAGAACTCGAAATCAGTTTGCCTCAGGCAAGTGCGGAAGAAGTCGACAAAAATATCGAGAAACCCAATAATATTGATGTTACAGTCAATGCTGTTGGCGACTATACGATCAATCGGGTTTCCATTAAATCTTCCAGTATCGAGAGCTTGCGTGATGCATTGCAATCCGCAGCCCAGAATTTATTGGATCCATTCATTGTTATCAACGCGGATGCCAAAGCCACTCATCAATCGGTCATCACGGTGATGGAAGCTGCACGTTTGGCTGGGTACAATAAAATCACCTTTACCACCGAAACCAACAATGCCAAATAACCAGTCACATCGAATAAGATTTATCAGCATAAAATGACATCACTCATTCGTCGCATCAGCAATGCATTCTTTAAGGAGAAAACAATGTCTAGTAGCAATCTTGAGAATTTTTCTAAAACCGCTCAATCAGGCTCGCAATATATACTGGCACCTCTACCCTATGCAAATAACGCATTGGAGCCTGTGATATCCGCCAACACGCTCAGTTTTCATTATGGCAAACACCACAAGACATATGTCGACAACTTGAATAATCTGTTGGCAAATAGCGATCTGGCAGGCCAATCGCTGGAACAGATTATCAAAGCAACCGCCGGACAAGCCGATAAAGCCGCTATTTTCAATAACGCCGCGCAAGTCTGGAATCATATGTTTTACTGGCATAGTTTGAAACCTAATGGCGGTGGCGAACCAACATCCGCACTCAAGCAAAAAATTGAAGCCTCGTTTGGCAGTCTGGATGCGTGCAAAAAGGAATTTGCCCAAGCAGCGCTGACCCAATTCGGTAGTGGCTGGGCATGGCTGGTGCTCGATGGCGACAAGATCGCCGTGGCTAAAACGGGCAACGCCGATTCTCCGCTGACCAAAAATATCCGCCCGTTGTTGACCATCGACGTATGGGAACACGCCTATTATCTGGATTACCAAAATCGCCGCGCAGACTATGTGAATACGATATTGGATAAACTGATCAACTGGGATTTTGCCGCAGCTAATCTTGGATAATTTCCCGATTTATGACTGACATCACCATCGCCCTGTCAAAAGGGCGAATTTTTGAAGATACCGCACCGCTGTTAAAGGCAGCCGGGATCGTTGCGTTGGATGACCCGGAATCGTCGCGCAAACTCATTCTTTCCACCAATCGCGCCAATGTACGCTTGATTATCGTACGCGCTTCGGATGTACCGACGTATGTGCAATATGGTGCAGCGGATCTCGGCATTGCCGGAAAAGATGTGCTGCATGAGCATGGCGGTGACAGTCTTTATCAGCCGCTGGATCTGAATATTGCGCGTTGCCGTATGATGGTCGCCGTACCTGAAGGCTTTGATTATGATTCCGCTGTGCGTCAAGGCGCGCGCTTGCGTATCGCAACCAAGTACGTGCAAACCGCCCGCGAACACTTTGCTGCAAAAGGTGTCCATGTTGATCTGATCAAGCTATATGGATCGATGGAACTGGCTCCGTTAGTGGGTTTGGCGGATGCGATCGTCGATCTGGTTTCAAGTGGCAACACATTAAAAGCCAATCATCTTAAAGCAGTGGAAGAAATCATGCCGATTTCGGCAAGATTGATTATTAACCAGGCCGCCTTGAAACTTAAGAGAGAAATCATTCAACCGGTGTTGGATGCATTTTCCGACGCCACTAAAAAATAATTTTATCAGCCGCCAGTCCGGAATTAATCTCATACCATGATCCCAATAAAGCGATTCAATTCAAAAGATTCAGATTTCAATTTAAATCTTGACAAGCTATTGGCTTTTGAAAATGCGCAGGATGACGCGGTTGATTCAACAGTTGCCAATATTCTGGCGGATATCAGAAAACGTAAAGATATCGCTTTAATCGAGTATACCAACCGATTTGACAGACTTTCCGTCACGTCCGCGAAAGCGCTTGAACTCACGCAGAACGATTTACAGCAATCTCTGGCAGCTTTGCCATCGGATCAGCGCAACGCTCTGGAACAAGCTGCGGAGCGCGTGCGAAGCTACCACGAAAAACAACAAGTCAGCTCATGGCAATATACCGACGCGGACGACACACTATTGGGCCAGAAAATAACACCGCTGGATCGTGCAGGCCTCTATGTGCCTGGCGGTAAGGCTTCGTATCCTTCTTCCGTGCTGATGAACGCCATTCCGGCAAAAGTGGCCGGTGTCGCAGAACTGATCATGGTTGTTCCCACACCGGATGGGGAAAGAAATGACATGGTTCTGGCCGCAGCCGCACTCAGCAGGGTTGATCGTGTTTTTACCATTGGCGGCGCACAGGCTGTCGGTGCATTGGCCTATGGCACGGAAACGATACCACAGGTTGACAAGATCGTCGGCCCCGGGAATGCCTATGTCGCTGCCGCCAAGCGTCGGGTATTCGGTATCGTCGGCATTGATATGGTTGCGGGGCCGTCTGAAATCCTGGTGATCTGTGATGGCAAAACAGATCCTGACTGGATCGCTATGGATTTATTCTCTCAAGCGGAACATGATGAATTAGCGCAATCCATTTTGTTATCGCCGGATATGAATTTTCTCGATCAAGTGATGCACAGTATTGATCGCCTGCTACCCGATATGCCACGTAAAGATGTTATCCGCACTTCGCTGGAAAATCGCGGCGCTTTGATTCAAGTGCAGAGCCTGGATGAGGCTTGCGTAATCGCCAACAAGATTGCACCTGAGCATCTGGAATTATCTGTCGATCAACCGGAAAACTGGGTGGATAAAATCCGCCATGCCGGTGCTATTTTCCTCGGTCGCCATGCTTGCGAAGCGTTAGGAGACTACTGCGCCGGCCCCAATCATGTACTACCCACTTCACGCACAGCACGGTTCTCTTCCCCATTGGGCGTTTATGATTTTCAGAAGCGCAGCAGCCTCATCCAGGTTTCACAACGAGGTGCCGCAAAACTGGGAGAAATCGCGTCAGTTCTGGCTTACGGCGAAGGGCTGCAAGCCCACGCCTTGTCTGCTGAATATCGTTATAAAAACCGGTAGATTCAGCATTGATGCAACATCAATGGCTATCGGATTTGACCATGCCGCTGATTACTTCGCGGGATCATCCGCTGATCAAGCAGCTGATTAAGCTGGAAGAATCATCACACTACCGTCAGAAAACAGGCTTAACGCTATTGGATGGGATGCATCTCACTCAAATCTACTGCTCGGTGCTGGGTGCGCCCAAGAATTTGATTATCAGTCAGTCTTATTTTGAAGATATCGAAAACAAGCGTTCTCTGAGAATATTCTTTGGTAATGCATTGCCTAAAATTACAATCATCAATAATGCACTATTTCGTGAAATATCGCCTGTAAAAACACCGACTGGAATTCTCGCGCTCATTGCAACGCCTGAACTGAAGAAAGAAGCAGATAGCGAAGAAGAAACCTTCAGTGTTTTACTGGAAGCCATCCAAGATCCCGGAAATCTCGGTTCTATTTTGCGTTCGGCGGCCGCCGCCAATGTCCGCGATATTTATCTTTCCAAACAATGCACCGATGCCTGGTCACCTAAAACACTGCGAGCTGCCATGGGCGCACATTTTTTTTTGCGTATTCATGAAAATTGCGACCTGCCGGAGATTGCCTGGAAATTTGTCGGCACCGTCATTGCCACATCCATACAGGCCACAAAGAATCTTTTTGAGGTCCCACTCGCCGGACCCACTGCGTTTGTGTTTGGTAACGAAGGCGCGGGATTATCGCAAGAAATGATACAAGCAACGCATGAGAATATCGCTATCCCAATGCCCGGCAAAACCGAATCATTGAATGTTGCCGCCGCAGCGGCTATTTGCTTTTTTGAAAAAGTACGTCAGGATAGAATAGCAATGCTTCACGGTATTGGAACTAAATAATGTAGCGGTGTATCATACCGCACCCAACAAAACAGTATTTTGGAGCATTTATGAAAATTTCATTTTTATCCCTCATCGCCTTGGTCGGATGTTTACTACTAAACTCTGCCAATGTCATGGCACTACACCATGAACCACAGAATGCACAAGAATCCGGAGGAAAATTACCCAACAATGAGGGAAAAGTCGTTTCTTTCATCGATACGACAGGCTATACCTATATGGAACTAGAAAATGGCGGTAATACATTCTGGATTGCCGCCCCCACGACCAAAGTCAATAAAGGCGATCATATTCGCTTTGTTCAAAGTATGACGATGACTAACTTTACCAGTAAGACATTGAATCGTACTTTCGGCACACTGATTTTTGTCTCTTCCACTGAAGTTAAGAAATAACTTTTTATGTCACATCGGTAAAACCGATCAATAGCTTATTCTTAAGGCTTTTCAGTTCATCACGGTGCAGTGCTGCCTGCTCGAATTCCAAATTCTTGGCAGCATTGAACATTTTCTTTTCAACACGCTGAATTTCCTTGGCTAGCTGCGACTCGCTCATGGCATCATAGCGCGCTTGCACTTGCGCGGCTTTGAGATTCTGCTGTGCAGATTCATGATTATAGACACCATCGATTAGATCTTTAATGCGCTTATGTACCGATCGTGGCGTAATATGATGCTGTAGATTATGCTGTATCTGTTTATCGCGCCGACGATTGGTTTCATCAATCGCAAAGCGCATTGACTTGGTTATTCTGTCTGCGTAAAGGATTGCTGTGCCGTTAATGTGACGTGCCGCCCGACCAATGGTTTGAATCAATGATCTTTCCGAGCGCAAGAACCCTTCTTTATCGGCGTCCAGTATGGCGACCAGCGAGACTTCCGGAATATCCAATCCTTCGCGCAGCAAATTAATACCTACCAGCACATCAAATTGGCCCAGACGTAAATCACGAATAATTTCAACGCGCTCGACAGTATCAATATCCGAATGCAGATAACGCACTTTGATTTGATGATCGGAAAAATAATCGGTTAAATCTTCAGCCATGCGTTTAGTCAGTGTCGTAACTAGCACACGTTCATTCTTAGCTGTCCGCAAATTGACTTCGGACATCAAATCATCCACCTGGGTTGTCACGGGCCGCACTTCAATAACAGGATCAACCAAACCGGTGGGTCGAACCACCTGCTCCACCACCTGCCCGCTATTTAATTTTTCATAATCGGCTGGCGTTGCCGACACAAATACGGTTTGCGGCATTCTTTTTTCAAATTCCTCAAAGCGTAAAGGACGATTATCCAGCGCGGATGGCAAGCGAAAACCATAATTCACCAGATTTTCTTTACGCGCACGATCCCCTTTGTACATACCACCGACCTGTGGCACGGTGACATGGCTTTCGTCAATGATCATCAACGCATTTCTGGGTAGATAATCGAGCAGAGTTGGCGGCGGCTCCCCTGGTTGCTTACCGGAAAGATGGCGCGAGTAATTTTCAATGCCTTTGCAGAAGCCCATTTCGTTGAGCATTTCCAGGTCAAATCGTGTACGCTGCTCAATGCGTTGCGCTTCAACCAATCGATGTTCCTGATAGAAATATTCCAGGCGGTCGCGCAACTCGGTTTTTATTGTTTCAATAGCACGTAATGTAGTACTTCTAGGCGTTACGTAATGACTGGAAGGATAAATGGTATAGCGTGATAATTTTTGTAATACGCGCCCCGTCAGCGGATCAAATAGCACCAGACTATCCACTTCATCATCGAATAATGACACTCGCACAGCCGCTTCAGCGCTTTCAGCCGGAAAGATATCCACCACATCGCCTCTGACACGAAACACGCCGCGCTTGAATTCCAATTCATTGCGATCGTATTGCATTTCAGTCAAGCGCTTAATCATGTCGCGTTGCGTAATTTTTTCGCCACTGCGCAAATGCAAGATCATGCCATGATAATCCACCGGATCGCCGATACCGTATATGCACGATACGGAAGCCACGATGATGGCATCATCGCGTTCCAATAAAGATTTCGTAGCCGATAAACGCATCTGTTCGATATGCTCATTAATACTGGAATCTTTTTCGATAAACAGATCCCGCGCCGGCACATACGCTTCCGGCTGATAATAATCATAGTAGGAAACAAAATACTCGATTGCATTCTCGGGAAAAAATTCGCGCATCTCAGCATACAGCTGTGCCGCCAGCGTTTTATTCGGTGCCATCAAAATGGCAGGACGCCCCAAGCGCGCGATCATATTGGCGATCGTATAGGTTTTGCCAGAACCGGTTACCCCCAATAAGGTCTGGAATGCAAGACCATCATGAATACCTTCTACCAATTGTGTGATGGCTTGCGGTTGGTCACCTGCCGGTTCGAATGCTTGATGTAATTTGTACGGACTATTGGGGAAGGTTACGATCACAGGTATAATTCCAATATTGAATTGTTACTTCCTGTCATTTTAACATGCTGATCTATCCATTTTAGTATGAGGATTTCTCTGTGAAACTTTCTAACCGTGTTCAAGCCATTAAGCCGTCCCCTACCCTTGCTGTGACTGCCAGAGCCGCCAAACTAAAGGCTGAAGGCAAAGATATTATTGGACTAGGCGCAGGTGAACCTGACTTTGATACCCCACAGCATATTAAAGATGCAGCAATCGCTGCGATCAATAAAGGATTGACCAAATATACCGCCGTCGGTGGCACACCTGGATTAAAGAATGCCATTGTGGCGAAGTTTAAACGTGAAAATAATTTTGATTTTGAAGCCAGGCAAATTCTGGTTTCTTGTGGTGGCAAACAGAGTTTCTTTAACTTGGTGTTATCAGTGATTAATCCGGGTGATGAAGTTGTTATTCCGGCGCCTTACTGGGTTTCCTATCCTGACATTGTATTAATCGCTGAAGGTAAACCGGTTTTTATTAATACCGGTATTGAACAGAATTTCAAAATTTCTGCCAAGCAACTGGAAGCAGCAATTACGCCTAGAACTAAAATGTTTGTCATCAACAGTCCCAGCAATCCATCGGGCGCGGTTTATACTATTGATGAATTGAGGGCATTGGGAGAAGTTTTACGCAAACATCCACAAATTCTGATCGCTACTGATGATATGTATGAGCATATTCTGTTATCGGATCAGAAATTTACCAATATCACCAACGCTTGCCCGGATTTATTCCAGCAAACGGTTGTTCTAAATGGCGTATCTAAAGCTTATTCAATGACCGGATGGCGGATTGGTTATTGCGGCGGGCCTTCACACATTATTACCGCGATGGAAAATATCCAGTCGCAAAGTACATCTAATCCCAGTTCTATTTCACAAGCTGCTGCCGAAGCCGCATTAAATGGTGATCAATCTTGCATGAATCCGATGAGATCGGCCTTCAAAGAACGGAATATTTTTGTGACTGAACAACTGAACCAAATGAATGGTGTTCATTGCCTATCTTCTGAAGGTGCATTTTATGCATTTGCTGATATCCGTGAATCAATGGATAGCTTATATAAAAGAAAATTAATCAGCGCACAAAACGATATCGCATTTAGCGAATACCTGCTGGAAAATGCCGGTGTAGCCATCGTTCCAGGTTCCGCTTTCGGATGTGAAGGATATATGCGTTTATCATTTGCCACTTCATTAGAAAATCTACAACAAGCACTAGGTCGTATTAAAAATTTACTTAAATCTTAAATAGTCACCTAACTTTAAGCATTCTTTAATGGAAATCTGCAATAGCCGCTTTTTTGGTTTTTCCGGCTCTGGAAGGTATGTTGCATAAGCCACACACATGATTAGAATGGATTTCTAATGAATGTACGACATATTTACCATGACAACTCACACAGGGCGCTATACATAATACGCCACTATCTATAAAACGTATTAAAGTCCATGCGCGAGTTAAGCTTAGTACCTTTTCCTGCTGGTTTACTTTGATATGTTCCAAATACAGTCGATAACTTTTAATCAACGCATCGATGCCATTAATCCCAGTATTCGTCGTCACATAATTGTATATATTAATAAATAATGATGAATGCATGTTTGGCTGCCAGCTCATGAACCAATCTTCCGAGTAAGGCAACATACCCTTAGGCGGAGATACTCCCCTGATCTCTTTATATAACTTAACAAGCCGTTCGCGACTAAGATCAGTGTTCATTTCCAAGACCTGTAATCGGGCACCCAATGTAATTAATTCGGTTGCAAGCTGAATTTGCCGACCCTCAGTTAGAATGCTTCGATTGCGCATAATATACTCCTTATCTGTATATAAAATCTTATGCGATTGCTTCTGCTGGCTTTCCTGCCATTAGAATGGTCGCATGTGATTTTGATACCGCTTGATCGCGAGTATCAGTGGATAACATCTCAGCAATCAAACGATCATCGAAGCGGAATCGGCAAAGTAACATATTTGAAGCGGCCATCTTAATGAGTTGTGCGGAAGTTAATTTATCCATAATATCAGCGATATCTTGATTAATTCCTAACCGATACATTGCCGACACTCTGTCTTCTCGCAGCATCTGCTTAGCGAGTAACATATAGTTCAGGTTGATATCTTTGATTTCATCAAGAATTTGATCTGATTCCATTTTACGCTCCTTAGATTAAAGAATCTTTCATTAGAAATGCAAAAATTGCATGTGTAGATTTTCAATCATGACGAGATGGAAGTAAATGGAAGTTAAACCTAAACAAAGTTAGGTAATTCACTTACCACAATGTAGGAATCTCGCTTACAAAAAAAAGCCAGATCTTTAATCCAGCCTTAACAAGCCAAGTTTCTTGGAGATTTGAGCGCTTTTGGGTGCTTTAGATGGTTATGCAGGCACTCATTTTTTACGATGCTTCAGCAAAAATTGCCACAATAATTTCTGAACTATCAGCATAGATTAATAATATCAATATAAAAGAACGATCTATCTTAAGAATAAAGATAGAAAAATACTTTAAATAATCTGACGACATACATACCCACTCGCCCTTCCAACACTTGAAAACAGAAAACAGAATACAGTTCTACTTAGCAGAAATAAGTTTAAACCGTGTCAAATCTAGAAACTCTATATACCTATCTCTCCCTCATCCCAAATTTCGCGATTCAAAAAAATGATGTAAAGGGAAGTCCCGCCAATCCTGCGATCCGGTAGGATTGCGGTTATCAAGACACTCACCTATCGGGTGAATCGCCCCGGATTTTCCGGAGACATGTTTTCTTGAGTCAAGCTGCATCAGCTGACTCCTCCTGTTGGCGATGATACGCCTTTTCAAATTCTGCCGGTGGGACATATCCGATTGCGTCCAGCAGTCTTCGATTGTTGAACCAATCCACCCATTCCAATGTGGCAAATTCTACTTCTTCGATACTACGCCAAGGACCGCGATGCCGTATGACTTCGGTCTTGTACAAACCATTCGTTCTGTATAACGAATCGACAGATATTGGCAACCGTGGTCGCTATGATGGATCAATCCCTTGATTTCCCGCCGTGCCCACAATGCCTGTTCCAATGCATCGAGCACCAGATCGGTATGTAATGACCGGCTGACCCGCCAGCCAACAATATACCGGGCAAAAACATTGATGATAAAAGCCACATAAACAAAGCCAATCCACGTCGCTACATATGTAATATCCGCCACCTACAGTTGATTGGGCCGGGCAGCTACAAATTGCCGGTTAACCTTGTCCGTTGGCCGGTCAAGAAAATCGTCCGAAATGGTTGTCCAACACTTTTTG
>JAGNZK010000062.1 GCA_017984435.1 Nitrosomonas sp.
ATTTTATAACAACCAGAGACTGCATTCATACCTGGACTACAAAAGCCCAAACCAATATGAAGCAGAAGCAGCAAAATCGATAAAAGCAGCTTAACTGGGGTGTCCGGTTTTACTTGACCAGGTCAATTAGCCCGAAGTTCCCGCCAAACCCTTGGCTAGCCATATTCGCCTTTGCTTTCTGCATGCACAGTGTCACCAACAATGTAAAACTGACCCACCTGAGGCAAAATTGCCGCAGATGTTTTTATGGACAAGGCGGTGTAATTTAAATGTTGACTCAGGAGATATTAGTGGAAATTCATGTGTTACACCGGCAGGGCAAGAGCACTCGTTCGATAGCCAGAGCATTAAACGTTTCACGCAATACCGTGCGTAAATACTTGCGCGATATTGCCAGAACACCCACCTATAGAAGAGGGAATGATCGACCCTCAAAGCTTGAGCCATTCAAGACCTATCTGCTTGAGCGAATTGAAGCGGCCCAACCCAGTTCTCTAATGTCTGACTAGGCATCCCCAACACTTTGGCTATCGCCGCGCATGATTCACCACCTTGAACCAATCGCACCGCTTCCAATTTGGATTCCAGTGTATATGATGCTCTCTTGACCTTTTCTGCTTTCATTTCTTCGTCCCCTTAACTTGTATAGTGTAACCTTAGTTAAGAAATACGTTTTTACAGCGCAAGGTCAATTCAGGTTGTGTGTGGATTCTGAAGTATCGTCATTAAGTATTTATGGAACCATATAGAAGCGATTGCGCTAATGCCTATCCTGTTTTTTGCATTGCAGGTAGGTTATCGAAGTAGAACTCAGAGTTGCCCAATCTTGGCGTGAAGTAACTTGAGATCAGGCGCGGCCGCCTTTGTTTTTGAATTACTCCCGAATACATCAATTGCAGATTCCTGTAACTGCTGCTTTCAGTCCAAAATCTGGTTCGGATGCACATCAAATTGTTCAGCTAACTCAGCCGATGTCTTATCACCCTTGACTGTGCAGCTATTGCAACCTTGGCTTTGAATCCCGCTGCGGGATTCTGCCTTACCTGACCATCGTTCGTTACCTTTTTCAGAGTTTACTTATGATCACTTTAAGCAGCCGCTCTTGAAGCACGCTTACGTTCATGTTCCAGCAGAAAACGTTTACGGATACGGATCGTTTTCGGGGTAATTTCCACCAGCTCGTCGTCGGCGATGAATTCAATCGCGGATTCCAGGGTTAGCTGGATTGGTGGAACCAAGGTAACGGCTTCGTCGGTTCCGGATGCGCGGATGTTGGTTAGTTGCTTGCCTTTGATCGGATTAACCACCAGATCATTATCACGGGTATGGATGCCGATCACCATGCCTTCGTACAGTCGGTCGCCGGGGCTGACGAACATGCGACCGCGTTCCTGTAATTTCCATAATGCATAAGCAACGGCTTCGCCTTTTTCGGCGGAAATCAACACGCCGTTTCTACGTGGCGGAATTTCCTGACGCATCGGTGCAAATTCATCAAATACGTGGCTCATTAAACCGGTGCCGCGTGTCATGGTCATGAATTCGGATTGGAAACCAATCAAGCCACGCGCAGGGATACGGTAATCCAACCGCACACGTCCTTTGGCGTCCGATACCATATCCAGCAAATCACCGCGACGTGCGCCCAAGGCTTCCATCACTGCACCCTGATTGGCTTCATCGACATCGACGGTCAGCATTTCGAACGGTTCGCATTTGACGCCATCGATTTCACGAATTACCACATGCGGGCGGGAAACCGCGAGTTCATAGCCTTCCCGGCGCATGTTTTCCAGCAAAATGGTGAGATGCAGTTCACCGCGTCCGGAAATTAGAAATGAATCGGTTTCGTTGGTTTCTTCCAGCCGCATTGCGACATTGGTTAACAACTCTTTTTCCAGGCGCTCGCGCAACTGGCGGCTGGTGACAAATTTGCCTTCCTGGCCGGCAAAAGGCGAAGTATTGACCTGAAAAGTCATGGTCAGTGTCGGTTCATCCACCGCATGGATGGGCAATGCTTCCGGCTTGTCGATGTCGGCGAGGGTGGCGCCGATGCTCAGCTCTTCCACGCCATTGATCAGCACAATATCGCCCGCTAGGGCTTCTTTCATTTGAATACGTTCCAGACCCTGAAAGCCCAATACTTGATTGACTTTTGCTTTTTTGGCCGGTTTGTCGCCCATGAGCACCATGATTTCCTGGCCAGGTTTCAGTTTGCCGCGATGAATGCGTCCAATACCAATGCGTCCGACGAAACTTGAGTAATCCAACGCGCTGATTTGTAACTGCAAGGGTTCATCAGGATTGCCTTCAGGAGCGTGGACATGTTTGACGATGGTATCAAATAACGGGCGCATATCTGCACTCGGTTTCTCCAAATCCAATGTGGCAAAACCATTCAGTGCCGAAGCATAGACGACAGGAAAATCAAGCTGTTCATCATTGGCATCCAGTTTGTCGAACAGATCAAACGTTTGATCAACCACCCATTCGGCACGGGCACCGGGACGATCAATCTTGTTAATGACGACAATGGGACGTAAACCCAGCGCTAATGCTTTTTTGGTAACAAAACGGGTTTGCGGCATCGGGCCTTCGACTGCATCCACTAACAGCAATACGCCATCCACCATGGATAAAACACGTTCGACCTCACCGCCAAAATCCGCGTGGCCGGGGGTATCGACGATATTGATGTGTATGCCTTCGTAATCAATGGCACAATTTTTGGCTAAAATAGTAATGCCGCGTTCGCGCTCAATATCGTTGGAATCCATCACGCGCTCGGAAATCTGTTGATGTGCGGCAAAGGTGCCGGCTTGATGCAAAAGTTTGTCGACCATTGTCGTTTTGCCATGGTCAACGTGAGCGATGATGGCGATATTGCGGATCGGACGAGACATAAATAATTCCTCAAAAATAAGCTGTTAGTTGCGACGGTGGGGGCGACATTATAGCAGTCGATTGTTAATATAGCTAATTTAAGTCTTGGTTAAATGATTATGAGCGATAGCAAACAAATACAGATTCAGATGCCACCAGTGGTTCGTTACTTATCACAAAGTTCATTGCGAAATTTGCAACTGACAACCCAGGACATTGTTGCCAGCATTGAGCACCTGATTCTTGGTCGAAGTCAACAGCAAGTCTGGAATGCGCCTAAGGCAGTGATTACGCCACCGGACGGTCGATATATGATGGCTACCTTGGCAGCTGCCGATGATCCCCCGTTTCTTGCGGTCAAAACCTTAGTATTGAATCCGGATAACCCGAAGCATGGATTACAGAGTATTAATGCGCTGGTGACTTTGCTCGATAGCCGTAGTGGATTGCCGCTCGCGATACTTGATGGTAACTGGGTGACTGCGGTACGGACGGCAGGATTGAGTGCGGTGGCCGCCAAGCGGCTTGCACGAGCGGATGCATCCGTCGCCGCTTTTATCGGTTGCGGCGTGCAAGCACATAGTCACTTGCAGGCGTTGGCTGCATTATTTCCATTAACACAGATTCGTGCGTTTGGGCGCGGAGCGGCGAATCGCGATGCCTTCTGCCGTAGCGCCAAAAAAATGGGTCTGGCGGCAATTGCCAGTCCAACCGCACAGGAGGCTATCTGCGATGCGGATTTGATCGTTACTTCCGTTACATTATCACCGCAACTGGTTCCATTTCTCGATGCGCGTTGGTTGAAACCGGGTGCCTTTGTCACGATGACAGATCTGGCCGCGCCGTGGTTGGCTGAGAGTATGCCCGCATTGGATCGGATTATCGTCGATGACTTGGAGCAGGAAGCCAGTATGCCCAAACCCTTGGTTGATCCGGCTCTGGTTCGTGGCGACCTGACCGGTTTGGTGATCGGTCAGGTTGCTGGTCGTTGCGCGGATGGCGAACGCACTGCCTTTGTATTCCGCGGCTTGGCATTGGGTGATCTGGCTGTTGCGGGATTGGCTTATCAGCGCGCTTGTGAACAATCGCAAGGTACCCTTCTGGAGGCTTAGCGTATATTTATTTATTATCTTCCTTATCCACGCCGGACATTAGGAATTTAACGAGTAGGGCAAAAATGAACGGGATCGTGCTCAATGCAGTCACCATATAGTGCTCAGAAGTGAATTGATCGCCTTCATCCATAATGATGTAACCTAAAAATATTGTGACCGGGGTAATTATCGATAGCACAATTACCAAATTAAATAGTCCTTTCATTTATTCACATCCTTTCTGTAGATTGTTTTTTCTGAAGTATATGCTTATTGGCAGAGTATGCCCAGTGCGCTTAAGTTGGAGATGACATTTGCTAATGGAACCGATAAGCAAGGTAAAATTAACTTCTTACCATTAAATAATAACAAAATGGAATCGGTACTTGTCATCACCAGTTTTGCTGATAAAAAAGATGCTATCGCTTTGGCTGAAGCATTGATCGATCAACATCTGGCAGCTTGTGTTAATGTGCTTAGCCCGTGTACTTCAGTTTATCGCTGGCAAGGTAACATTGAATCGGCTGAGGAAATTCCTGTGTTAATCAAAACCCAGCGGCAACACTATGAACGGGTTGAACAGTTGATCAAGATGATGCATCCTTATGAACTTCCGGAAGTGATTATGGTTCCTATCATGAGCGGGTTACCTGCCTATTTGCAGTGGATCGCCGATGAAACACCGCTATCTGACTAACAATATTAAATACTAATGCGACTATTCCAATTTTTATTACTAATTTTATGTTTGGCCAGTGCCAATGCCTTTGCACAGGAAAATGGATCTTTTAACTTGTTCCAAAAATTGCAAGGATTGGGTATTAATCTGGGTCAAAGTAACCCGCAAGAGCTTTTGCCGCCCGATGAAGCATTCAAGATTTCTGTGGAGGTGCGTGACAGCAATACGCTGATTGCTCATTTAACACCGGCAAAGGATTATTATCTTTATCGCGATAAAATTGCTTTTGAGCCACAGCAAGCCGGTACGGTGATTGAAAAAATAACATTGCCGCCAGGCAAGATGAAAGAGGACCAAACGTTTGGTCAGACGGAAGTTTATTACAATCCGATTCAGGCCATTATCTCGTTAAAACGCGAAGATCTTGCGGGTGCACAACCCTTGACGCTAACCGCGACCTATCAAGGCTGTAATGAGCCGGTCGGTGTCTGTTATGCGCCGATTAACAAAGTCATCGATCTGACATTACCGGCAGTGAAAGCGGCAATTGGAGCTGTTGCTGAGGCGGTCAGCGGGCAAGCGACGGCGGCTGGAATCGATGCAACAGCCGAGCTATTTCAGATGCCGTCCAGAGCACCTGCCATCGAAACGGAGGCATATAAAATTGACCAGATGTTTCAAACCGGTGATTTCTGGCTGATTTTAACCGGGTTTTTCGGTATTGGCTTGTTGCTTGCATTTACGCCCTGTGTGTTTCCGATGTTTCCGATTTTGTCGGGAATTATCGCCAATCGTGGTAACCGCGTGACCAAAGGTCATGGATTTATCCTGGCACTGGCTTATGTATTCGGTATGGCGATTACATATGCGATAGCCGGTGTAGCGGCGGGATTGTCGGGTGCCATGTTGTCGGCAGCGCTGCAAAATGCCTGGGTGTTGGGGTCATTTGCCGTGGTATTTATATTGTTATCCTTTTCCATGTTCGGTTTTTACGAATTGCAGTTGCCCGGCGCACTGCAAACCAAATTGTCTGAAGAAGCCGGACAATTGAAAGGTGGGCATTTAACCGGTGTGTTTGGCATGGGTGCATTGTCTGCACTGATTGTCGGGCCGTGTGTTGCGGCGCCACTGGCGGGTGCTTTGTTGTACATCAGTCAGACTCGTGACGTGATCTTGGGTGGTTCGGCGTTGTTTGTCATGGCGCTGGGTATGGGGGTTCCGTTGCTACTGTTAGGCGCATCGGCAGGTGCATTATTGCCCAGGGCGGGCGTATGGATGGAGTCGATTAAGCGATTTTTCGGCGTGTTGCTACTGGGAGTTGCCATCTGGTTGATTTCCCCGGTCATTAATGAAGTGGTTCACATGCTGTTATGGGCAGCATTGTTGATTATTTCCGCCATTTATCTGCATGCTATCGATCCATTACCGGAAAGAGCGCCAGGGCTGCAGAAGTTTTTTAAAGGTATTGGTGTTATTGCATTACTTGTCGGTATTGCTTTATTGATTGGTGTTTTGTCCGGTAGCCGCGATGTGTTGCAACCGCTGTCAAAAATCAGTTTGGCAAATACAAATAGCGGTAATATTGGAGATGAAGTTGTTTCCACTTATGCGTCTTTACCTTTCCAACGAGTAAAAACCATTGCAGAATTGGATGAAACGATTCGTCAATCCAAAGATAAGTACATCATGGTCAAGTTTTATGCGGACTGGTGTGTTTCATGCAAAGAAATGGAGCGTTTTACGCTCTCCGATGCCAAGATACAATCCCGCTTAAAGGATGTTGTACTACTACAGATTGATGTCACTGACGGTACTCCCGATGACACCGCATTACTCAAGCGTTTCAAACTATTCGGGCCACCGGGTATTTTGTTTATTGATCGTCAGGGTGATGACATTTCCGATATTAAAATCATTGGCTTTCTCAACAAGAATGATTTTCTGACCGTGTTGAACGCTGTGCTGATTTAATGAGAAAACCAGGTAGAAAAGTGAGTCAGCTCACTGCTCGTCGCTTCATTTAAAGGAATCATGATGGCAAAATTGAGACAATTATTAATATATGTAGCTTTGGCCGGCCTCGCAATAACTACGGGGTTTATGTTGCGTTCACAACTTATGGGGAGTGGTTCGCAATCTGTTCTTCCCGGTGACGCTATTCAACAGGGTGCGAAAGCAATTCTTGCGGCTAATTTACCGGATATTCAAGGAGAAAATCAGGCCGTTTCGCAGTGGCTGGGAAATGTGCTGGTAGTGAATTTTTGGGCTACTTGGTGTACGCCGTGCCGTGAAGAGATTCCTGAGTTTATTGAGGCGCAGACAAAATTTCGTGATCAAGGGCTGGTATTTGTCGGAATCGCAATTGATCAAGCCGACAAGGTGAAAATGTTCAGTCAGGAGTTTGACATCAATTATCCGGTATTGGTCGGTGGTTTGAATACCTGGTCATTGCTGGAGGCGGCGGGAAATCGCCAATCCGCGCTACCCTACACGGTGGTTATCAATCGCTCGGGGGAAATTGTCGAAACCTACTTGGGCCGTGTCAATCTGAAAAAACTGGAAAAACTGGTGGTTCCATTGTTAAAGCAAAATTCGCCAACTGAGCAGTCAACGCAAGCCAGCTAAGGGATTACAGCAGCAAGAAAAGCTGATAAATATCCCTTACAGTTTTTCAAGGGCTACGGAGCAGTAGACTAATGAATCCAGGCGCATTCATGCAACGTGCCCCCAACAAAAATTGTCTCTGTTTGCGGTAATCATGTAATATAACCAATAGGAGTGGAATGCTTTGTACACCGGCATACACACGAGCTACTCTACCCTTACAATACCCCACATTCTGATTTTTGCGAATACTTACCGGAGAATTCAATAAAGCCGTAAATTTCAGATTGAGTAACGTATTGAAGGTAGTACAGCAAGCGCCTTTAATCTAAATGTGATGAGGGTATTTTTTCCGTTAATTATTTGGGAGAGCCTAATCATGACACAACTTAATAGCCGTTTCATCGCATTTTTCTTAATGACTCAAATGGTTTTTTTTTCGGGTTGCGCGTCAACGCCCGCCTATGAGGGAGCTGGTGAACAATATGATGATATTGTCATTACCACCAAGGTCTATGAAGCAATTATTGATGAACCTTCTCTGAGACCCTACGATATTAATGTACGTACCACTAAAGGCGTTGTAGAACTAAGTGGTCTTGTTAATACGCGGGATGAGATGGATAGAGCAGTCGCTATTGCACGCGGTATCAAGGACATAAGATTCATCAGGAACGACATACGGCTGCAGCAAAGAGTCGGCGATAACTATTAATTACTTAATTGCAAATTGGGCAAGGCCTTTTGTGTTCTGCTCAATTTGTCGAGATAGTGAGTGCTTCTTAACTGACATGGCAAGTTTCTGGACAAATAATTATTAATATGCCGTTGGCGGACATCGTATTAATGATTCATTTTTTTTATGTGCTGTTTGTGGTTGGAGGCTTGCCGATCATTTGGCTGGGCGCATGGTTTAAACTGACATTTGTTAGGAACCGCTGGTTTCGTTATTTGCACCTTGCCACTATTTTATTGGTTGTGGTTGAATCATTATTCGGTGTCGTTTGTCCGTTGACCGTATGGGAAAATACCTTGCGCCAAGTCGAGACGGATAGTAGTTTTATTCAGCGATGGCTGCATCAAATTATGTTTTACAACGTATCTGAAGGCGTGTTGACAGTGGTTTATGTTGTGTTTGCCAGTCTGGTTGCGATGACTTTCAAGTGGGTACCGCCGAATTCTCGTAGAAATTTTCACTCACTATCCTGAAACCAGCGGACTATCACCGGTTTCTTCCGCAGCGGGAATGAGCATTTCTTCAATGGTAGGTTCAAATGTTTCTTCGTCGAATGCCGTGTCACCATCAGCGAATGGTTGATCCTGTGCTTTTAAATTGAAGAAATCATACCGGGAGGTATCAGCGAGATGCGATAGCTGAATATTTTGTATAGAGCGGAACATGGTTTCCAACCGGCCAGGAAATTTTTTATCCCATTGCTGCATCATTTCCTTGATTGTTTGGCGTTGCAAATTTTTTTGCGATCCGCACAGATTGCAGGGAATGATGGGAAAATCTGCAATTTCAGCATAAGCTGCCAGATCTTTTTCCTTGCAATAAGCCAATGGACGGATAACGATGTGTTGTCCATCGTCGCTGACCAGTTTGGGCGGCATGGCTTTCAGTTTGCCACCATAAAACATATTCAGAAACAAAGTTTCAAGAATGTCATCGCGATGATGACCTAATGCTATTTTGGTGGCTCCCAGCTCACTGGCAACCCGGTACAACACTCCACGACGTAGCCGTGAGCAAAGGCTACAGGTGGTTTTTCCCTCTGCAATGACACGTTTCACGACACTGTAGGTATCTTGTTCGACGATACGAAAAGGCATGTCGATTCTCGTCAGATATTCAGGTAGAACTTGTTCAGGAAACCCCGGTTGTTTTTGATCCAGATTAACTGCTATCAGTTCAAATTCCAATGGGGCGTGGGCTTGTAAATTGCGCAGAATATCCAGCAAGGCATAACTGTCCTTGCCACCGGATAAGCACACCATGATTCGGTCCCCGGCCTCGATCATGTTGAAATCGGCAATGGCTGTTCCTACCTGCCGTCTTAAGCGCTTATGTAATTTATTGGTATTGTATTGTTCTTTTTTCAGCATGATGGTTACGGAACGGATAGGGAAAAAATATTCATTTTATGCACACCTGAGCTTTATGGATCTTGTGGCAGAATATTAGACAAATAAGGTGGAACAATTTAGCATGACCGGATTCTAATGAAAGGCAGATAAATGGGTTCGGAAATAATTCTTCGGGAGAATCCTATGAGCAGATTCTGTGCAATTATATCATTGGTGACTTGGATCTTGTTTTCAACTATTAGTTATGCAAGTTCAGACTATACCAATAGTGCGGTTGATGTTGGCAAACCGGGCGATTCAGCTAAGGTATCGCGTACTATCAAATTGACACAGATGGACAATATGTTTTTACCTGCTGAAATTACGGTGAATGAGGGTGAAACTATTCGGTTTGTGATAA
This sequence comes from Nitrosomonas sp., assembly GCA_017984435.1. Classification (GTDB taxonomy): domain Bacteria; phylum Pseudomonadota; class Gammaproteobacteria; order Burkholderiales; family Nitrosomonadaceae; genus Nitrosomonas. Next base: position 9,749 of record JAGNZK010000062.1, read on the forward strand.
AAAATGGCGGGAATAATAAGCATGAAATGCTGATGGGTGCTATGGCAGACCTGAAAAAAAGTGCTAATGTGCGGCGAAAGTTTCCAGAAAAAGAACACGCTGAAGCACATTTGATACAACTTGAACCAGGTGAGCAAAAAGAATTAATCTGGCAATTTAACAGCGCAGGCACAATAGATTTTGCTTGTCCGCTGCCGGGTCATTTTAAGAAGATGCGTGGAATAATAACTGTGGAGAAGAAATGAAAATACGAGTAAGTACCCTATTAGCCGGATTAATCATGATGGCCAGTTTGTTGAGTGTCGCTTCACAAGCAGCTGCCACCGCTACCGTTGATGTTTATAAAAGCCCAACCTGTGGATGTTGCGATAAATGGGTTGATCATATGCGCGATCACGGTTTTACTGTAAAAACGCACGATATTGGCAATAAAGAAATAAGAAAAAAATCAGGTATTTCAGAAACATTGGGTTCGTGTCATACAGCTCTGATCAATGGCTATGCGATCGAAGGACATGTTCCGGCACCTGATATCCTGCGTTTGCTGAAGGAAAAACCCAAGGCGGTTGGATTGTCTGTGCCTGACATGCCGCATGGCACGCCAGGTATGGAAGGCGCTCGTAGCGATCCCTATAATGTGCTTCTGATCAAAGAGCGTGGTGAAACACGCAAGGATACTACAATTTATAACCGTTATGATCCCTACGCAAAAAAGGTAGAGCAATCACAGCCAACCAACCAGGAATCAGAAAAGAACGGTTCAGTCATGCGTTTAAAGTAACGGTAATTCTTCATGACAAACCATAATTTTATGCTGGTGGGCATTGCTGTGCTGATGGTGGGTTGTGGCGATTCCGCACCACTCAGTGCTTTATCAGGGCAGCATCAAATCAATAGTAAAACCGGTTTGATAACGCGAAATTTTGACGCAGTGCAAATCAAACGCGGTGAAAGTGTCTATGTCGCAAATTGCGTTGGTTGTCATGGGCCTGATGGTACAGCGACACCGGATTGGCGCAAACCGAACGCGGATGGTAAATACCCACCGCCGCCACTGGATGGTACCGCACATGCCTGGCATCATTCGACAGAAGTTTTGAAGAAAACAATACTCAAGGGCACTCCTCCGGAAATCGGATCCATGCCGGCATGGGAAGGGAAGTTGACGGAACAGCAAGTCGATGATGTGATTGTTTGGATAAAATCCTTATGGCCGGATGAAATTTATGATATCTGGGCTAAGAATTTTGAGGATAAGTAATAGCCTTTAAGGATCTTCAAACCAATCTGTCGATTCATTAATTTGTGTATATCTCAAACATTGAAAACTTATCTGGTGGGCGGCTCCGTTCGCGATGAACTGCTGGGATTGCCTGTAAAAGATCATGATTATGTTGTCGTGGGCACCTCACCAGAGGAAATGGCACGCTTGGGTTATCGTCCGGTTGGTAAGGATTTTCCGGTCTTTTTGCATCCTCAAACCCATGAACAATATGCGCTAGCGCGTACTGAACGAAAAGTTTCCCGAGGCTATAAAGGATTTGAAGTATTTGCTTCTCCTCAGGTCACTCTGCAGGAAGATTTGGCACGGCGCGACTTAACCATTAATTCAATTGCCAAAGACGAAGCAGGCAATATCATCGATCCTTTTAACGGTGTTGCAGATCTGGAAGCCGGCATACTCCGTCATGTCAGTCCTGCATTCTCCGAAGATCCTGTGCGTATCCTGCGAGCGGCACGCTTTGCGGCACGTTTCGGTTTTCGTATGGCACCGGAAACGCTGGTACTGATGCGTGAAATGGTGCATAACGGCGAAGTCGATGCATTGGTGCCGGAGCGTGTTTGGCAAGAGCTTGCCAGAGGATTAATGGAGAATAATCCGTCAAGGATGTTCTATATTCTGCGTGAATGTGGCGCGTTAGCGCGTATCATGCCTGAAGTCGATGTGCTGTTTGGTGTTCCGCAACCGGCACATGCACATCCCGAAATTGATACCGGCGTACATATTATGCTGGCGATTGATTACGCTGCGGCAAAGAATTATTCGTTGCCTGCGCGTTTTGCCACACTCACGCATGATTTAGGTAAAGGCACAACGCCACCTGAGGAGTGGCCGCGTCATATCGGTCATGAAGCGCGCAGCATTCATTTGACGCAGGATTTATGCGAACGCATCAGAGTTCCCAAGGATTGTCGTGATCTTGCTTTACTGGTTGCCCGCTATCACGGTGATGTGCATCGGGCTGGAGAACTCAAGCCATCCACCATTGCGGATATGTTGCAAGCCGTCGATACTTATCGTAAACCACAAAGATTTGAAGAATTTCTGCAAGCCTGTGCCTGTGATTTTCATGGACGGCCAGGATATGCAACGAAGCCTTATCCTCAGGCGGAACGATTGCAAAAAGCATTTGCCGCCGCAAAAAGTGTAAATGCGGGCGCAATTGCCACTGAACTAAGCCGGAACTTTCCGGATTCCAAAGAATTACCCGCCACAATCCATTCCAAAATACGCGCAGCGCGTATCGCCAAAATAACAATCGAATTGAATTAAGAAAGTCGGTAAAAGCTTTTGCAGTAGCACGGTTGACTTATTCGGTGCTGCTGAATTCTGTGTTTGCCAATCCATTCGGAGCGACCAATTTAGGTTTCTAGGTTCAATGCTTTTCTGTTTGGGTAATTTTCCTGATATTTGATGAGTCCGGATTTTCCATTAGTTAAATTTTCTAATGGAAACCATTAGAATGAGTTGTTAAAGATAAGTCGATATTGGTTTTGATGAAAACTTCAGGATTGATCATGGAAACAATGAGTTTACCAGTAGTGAGCGGCATATTATAGACCCGGCCAATAAATAGTTTGAACTTTGAGTGATATTGCATGCCCATAGAAGAATGGAGAAAATAGATGCAAGAACCTTAAAGGATGAAGCGCTGCATGAACGGCGACGGCAAGTGATTCG
>JAGNZK010000063.1 GCA_017984435.1 Nitrosomonas sp.
TATTTTATAACAGCCAGAGACTGCATTCATACCTGGATTACAAAAGCCCAAACCAATATGAAGCAGAAGCAGCAAAATCGATAAAAGCAGCTTAACTGGGGTGTCCGGTTTTACTTGACCAGGTCAAGTCTTATGTTAGGCTTATCAAGCTATTGAGAGATATAATGAAAATCCACCTCAATCGATGGGCTTATCAATTAGCAATAAGGTATTATTAAACTTCCGGCAATTATGATCGAGCGGCGTAATTTCTATCGAATTCTTTATGTTCAGCCTGATGCTTCGATGGCGGTAATCAGAGAGAGTTACCGGATGTTGATACAGAAACTTAAGACTAATCCTGTCCTGAGCAGTTCGAATTGGAATGCCTGTTTACTGGAAACAGCCTATAACACGCTGCAAGACCCGCTGAAGCGAGCTGTTTATGATCGTGAATTACTGAAACGCTACCACATTAAAACACTCAGTCAAGGTGCATTCAGCTCAAATACGAATGTCGCGGCAGGGAAACAGAAAAATGAACGAGCTACCAAGCTGAATCAACGTAACCATTATCGAATACTCCAAATCCAACCTGATGCTCCAATTGCTGCTATTACGGCAAGTTATCACACGTTAAAAAAGAACCCATCCCAAGACATTGCATTATTGGATGAAGCCTATCGAATTCTTTCTGATCCCGGAGCACGTAGGCAATATGATGTGCTATTTATTGCCAGCAATTTTTCTCATGCTGCTGAGCAGCCTGCTCAAGCCAATACTGATCTAATTAGGTTTCTAGATGCTGAAAACACATCTCAGTTAGCTGTAGAACCTTACCGGGCAGCGATCACCCATTATTGTTCTTTCTGCAAGACGCCGTATATGCCGCAAACGAATGTGTATCAAAATGAAAACTGCCTGGAATGTGCAAGTCCATTGTTTGCTTTGCAGTATGAAAATCATGAGTCATCGCGCCGCACAATGATGCGAATCAATATCGGAGGTGAGTTTATGTTTTATTTATTTTGGCCGAGTAAACCTCACCAGGCCTTGTTTCAAGATCTGTCACCAATGGGAGTGCGGTTCTTTACCCAGCAACCGATTGATTTACAAGACATCATAAAAATTGATGCGCCTAACTTTCAAGCAGTGGCTGAGGTGACACATCAGCACAATGAAAGCACAGGAATTTCGGTTGGAACTCGTTTTATTGTCGTGAAGTTTGAGCAGCGCCATGGCAATTTTATTACGGCACAGGCATAAAATCTGGTCATGTTGGAGTACTAGCTTTTTGATTTGACAAATGTATCGAAACAAATCAGATCAAATTAACCGGTATTTTCAAATACGCAACGCCATTTCTTTCGACAGGCGGTAACTTCCCGGCTCTAATGTTTACCTGTATCGAAGGTAGTAACAAGGTGGGCATTTCTAACGTCGCATCTCGTTGATTGCGCATTGTTACAAATTCATCTTCACGCATGCCATGATGTACGTGGATATTATGAGCGCGTTGTTGCGCAACAGTGCTCTCCCATGCTGCGGCACGATGAGCAGGTGGATAATCATGACACATCAACAACTTTGTTTCCGCTGGGAAAGTCAACAATTTTTTGATTGACCGGAATAGCTGATGCGCGTTCCCCCCCGGAAAATCAGCCCGAGCAGTGCCAATATCCGGCATGAAAAGTGTATCCCCTACAAAGATGACATCGCCGAATTGATAGGCAATGTCAGCAGGTGTGTGGCCTGATACGGAAATGGCTTTAGCCGTTAATTTGCCAACCTGAAACCACTCGTCATTAACAAATAGGTGATCGAAATCCCGCCCATCCGGAACAAATTCCTCGCCCAAGTTAAAGACTTTCTTGAAATTTTCCTGAACAACCGAAATATTATTACCAATTGCAGTTTTGCCACCCAATTGATTTTTAAGATAATCAGCAGATGACAAATGATCTGCATGCGCATGTGTTTCAAGTATCCACTGCACTGATAGCTGTTGCTGCCGAATAAATTCAATCAGTTTGTCGGCTGAGTAGGTATTTGTTCTACTGGACTTGGGCTCGTAATCCAGAACGGGATCAATAATGGCGCAACTTCCTTTGAATTCATCAAAAACAATATAACTTATGGTCCAGGTAGCGGAATCAAAGAATGCTTCAATACGAGGTGTCATTTTAGTCCTTTGTTATTTAATCTCTGCGAATTCAATCCCTGTCACATTGAAACAAATCTGGCTAAAAACCGGCGATCAAAGGATGCACTTATACCCCACTGCTTGTGGCGAAGTGCTTTATTTTGTTGCCAACTCGAGTTATACCCGGGGGTGTTGATATGAATTTGACCATGCATCCATGTATTAGCAGTCTCAGGTATTTCAGCCGGACTCTGATCTGTTAAGTGTGGCGACGATTTTGTCGTGATACCTGCAACTTTGATGGGAAGAATGCACCGACCCATCACTGTCTTTTGCGAGCGGTGCATCGGTCGGTATGCTGATTGGATGTTTTCACCACGTAGCCGATCCAAAACGACAACAAGGCCTTGCAGTAGTCATTATGGGCGTGCCAACGGAATAACTGTTCGATTGTTTTTAATTGCTTGAGCTATTCCCGCAAAAAAACAGTGGCGGCAATCACTGCTTAATCGATAAAAGCAGCTCTAACTTTCTCTTCCATTGGCGGACGCATACCCGCTTTACGACCTGCTGCAAGCGCCACTTCGGGATCGACCCCCTTTCTGATTTGATAACTGGCCCACATGGCGCCGGCACGATTACCTGATCCACAATGAATAAGGATAGGCGCCTGAGCTGTTTCCATCGCTTTCGTAAAAGCGGCCAGCTGCTCTTCACTGATACCGGCAACGGTCATCGGTATATTGATATAACTCATGCCATTGAGATCGATTAATGCTTTCTCATCCGCAGTGCCCTCAGTTGCAGTACGCAAGTCAATAATCGTCTTGAAGCCATGCGCTGCCAATGCTTGCGCGCCGCCATCGCCAATAAGACCGGATATCGCGATTTGTTCCGTAGCACGGCTATAATTTTGTACAGGAATAATCTGATGTCCAAACGGTACCCGACCGGAAGCTTGTGCCGCTACCGCAAACAGAATGGTCACTAATGTCATCAGAGTGATAAAGTATTTCATATAAACTCCATTTGCTGTGTTGAGTAAAAAAGAATGGCATTCATTGTAGCTGCACTGAATAATTAAATACAAATTATTCAGATTGACTTCATTCTACTGAACAGATACAACATAATCTGTGTAGCCTCATCGAGGGAGATTTTATGTCAGATAAGCAAGCTGGGTTATCCGATCAAACACCGGCATGGCATAGTTATCCATCGCAACAAGTGGTGGAAACGTTTGAGACCGCGCATACCGGTTTATCGCAAACGGAAGCGCAATTGCGACTTGAGCAGTATGGCGCCAACCGGTTGCAACCCCAAAAATCAAAAAGTATTGTCATTCGATTTTTACTGCAATTTCATAATGTGCTGATTTATATCCTGTTGGCGGCATCGGTGATGACAGCTTTTCTGGGTCACTGGATAGATAGCGGCGTGATTCTCGGTGTAGTGGTGATCAATGCCATCATCGGCTTTGTGCAGGAAGGCAAGGCTGAAAAAGCACTCAACGCCATCCGGCGCATGCTGTCACTCAGTGCCGTTGTTTTGCGCGAGAATCAGCGCATACAGATTCCAGCTGAACAATTAGTACCGGGTGATATCGTGATGCTGCAGTCCGGTGACAAGGTACCTGCCGACTTGCGGCTGCTCAATTGCAAAAATCTGCGTATTGAAGAAGCAGCGTTAACCGGAGAATCCGCAGCCGTGGAAAAATCCATCCATGCAGTCGAAGCCATGACGGCAATCGGCGATCGGTTTTGTATGGCGTACTCGGGCACACTGGTGGTTTATGGCCAGGGATCGGGCGTGGTGGTTGCCACCGGGCAGCATACCGAGATAGGACGCATCAGCCACATGATCGCGCAAGTCGATAAGCTGACTTCACCGTTGTTGCGGCAAATGGCGATCTTTGGTCGTTGGCTGACATTCGTTATTTTATTGCTGGCAGCCGGTATTTTTGCGTATGGATCGTTGCTGCATGACTATCCCATCAATGAAATTCTTATGGCTGCAATCAGCATGGCCATCGCAGCCATTCCGGAAGGATTGCCTGCCATCATGACAATCACGCTGGCGCTCGGTGTGCAGAATATGGCACGGCGTAGTGCCATTGTGCGCAGACTACCTGCTGTAGAAACATTGGGTGCCGTGACGGTCATTTGTACCGACAAAACCGGAACGCTGACGCGTAATGAAATGACCGTACAGCATGTGATCACTGCTGATGTGCAATTAGCAGTCAGTGGTGTGGGTTATGCACCAAGAGGTAGTTTTAGTCTGAATGGAAAGGAAATCCCGATTACTGATTATGCCGATATGCTGGTTATGTTTCGGGCAGGATTGTTGTGTAATGATGCAATATTGCATCAGTGTGATGGCACATCGGTTATTCACGGTGATCCGACAGAAGGTGCGTTGATTACCTTGGCCATGAAAGCCACATTGGATCCGTCTTTTGAGCACGAAATACTGCCTCGCACGGATGCCATTCCGTTCGAATCGGAACATCGTTTTATGGCAACGTTGCATCACGATCACACCGGGCACAGCCTGATTTATGTCAAGGGTGCACCGGAAGAAGTGCTAACCATGTGCAGCCATCAGCGCAACTTAGGGGAAGATCTCCCAATTCAGCTTGATTTCTGGCATGCGAGAATCCGCGAGGCAAGTGCAACCGGGCAACGCGTCCTGGCCATGGCCAGCCGAGTGGTGCAAACCAAACAACACACACTGGAATTTTCAGATATCGAAACGGGATTTACGCTGCTTGGATTGGTTGGAATTATTGATCCGCCGCGCGAAGAAGCCATTGCCGCAGTGCGGCAATGCCATGCGGCAGGTATTTGCGTCAAAATGATTACCGGTGACCACCGGGCTACTGCATGTACGATTGGTGAAAAATTGGGCATTGGCGATGGTCAACGTGCTGTTACCGGTATTGAACTGGATAATCTGAATGATGAACAATTGCGCAGGGTCGTTACGGAAGTCGATATTTTTGCGCGTGCAAGCCCTGAGCATAAGCTTCGATTGGTGACTGCTTTGCAGGACAATGGTGAAATTGTTGCCATGACGGGTGATGGCGTGAACGACGCACCGGCATTAAAACGCGCGGATATCGGCGTAGCCATGGGGAAAAATGGTACCGAAGTGGCGAAAGAAGCCGCCGAAATGGTATTGATGGACGATAATTTTGCTTCGATTACGCATGCTGTGGAAGAAGGCCGCACAGTCTACGACAATATCCGCAAAACAGTGGTTTTTATTATCCCAACCAGCAGTGGTGGCGCAGGTATTTTGATGCTTGCGATTATTCTGGGCATGGCTCTACCAATCACTCCAGTACAGATTTTATGGATCAATATGGTAACCACGGTGACATTAGCAATTGCGCTTGCGTTTGAACGCCCTGAAATGGATGTAATGTCACACCCTCCCCATAACCCGGATACCTCAATTTTGTCCGGTTTTCTGGTGTGGCGTATTGTTTTTGTTGCGCTATTGATGATGGGAGGTGGTTTTGCATTATATTTCTGGGAAATCAAGCAAGGCACCAGTATCGAATTGAGCCGGACGGTGGTCGTCAATGTACTGGTCATGGGACAAATCGTTTATTTGTTCAATTGCCGTTACCTGCTGGCCTCTGTCATGTCGCGCGAGGGATTGCTGGGCAATCGTTATATTCTCATTGCAGTCGGCTTATTACTGATGCTCCAGCTTGCATTGACTTACCTGCCTGTGATGCAACAACTTTTTGGCACAACCGCGCTGGATATAGCTGCTTGGGGACGCATTATCGCAGTCAGTTTAATGTTATTTCTGCTTATTGAGTTTGAGAAATATCTGCTGAGACGCAGAGGAATCAAGGATTTGTAAATAAATTTGCTCCGCGCACCCTGCACTTATCACCACGACAAAACCACGGGGAATTGCAAGTTAAACACCGCTCACACAAAATCCAGAGCCGCCCTTGCAAGTTTTTCTCGTTGATTCTCTCTGGCTGCAAATGACAGCTATATGATGATGTTCATTCGATAGAGTAATTTTTAAGCCATTGGTAATCCAAAGGTCTTTACACGACAGCCCCATCATTTTCCAGCGGTTTTTTCTCTAACTTGACAAGATCTTCTCGTTTAACTCCCAGTAACATAATGATTGAACTGCCAACCATAATGGATGAGTAAATTCCAAACAAAATGCCAATTGTTAATGCTAATGCAAAATAATGAAGCACCTCACCGCCAAATAAGAGCATGGCGATCACAACCATTTGAGTACAACCATGCGTAATGACTGTGCGCGACATGGTTCTCGTGATCGCATTATCGATTACCTGTGTCACAGATGCTCCTCTCATCTTGCGGAAATTTTCCCGGATTCGATCAAAAATAATGACGGACTCATTAACAGAGTAACCCAATATGGCCAATATAGCGGCTAATACGGTCAGTGAAAATTCCCACTGAAAAAATGCAAAGCAACCGACGATAATAACCACATCATGCAGGTTAGCAATAATGCCTGCTATGCCAAATTTCCATTCGAACCGCAGAGCAAGATAAGCAACGATACCAAACGAGACAAACAATAGAGCCAATGCTCCATTCTCTACTAACTCTTGACCTACTTGTGGACCGACGAATTCCACGCGTTTCATTGTTACTGAAGCATCAGCTTGTCTAAGCGCGCTTAAGACGATCTCAGATAACTGTGCACTGGAAGTTTCAGGTTTAATGGGTAAACGTATTAGAACATCCCGCGAAGTACCGAAGTTTTGTACACTGGCATCAGACATTTCGAGATTAGCTAATACACGTCTTATTTTCTCGAGATCAGCTGTCTGATTGTAGCTAACTTCCAGAACCGTTCCACCCGTGAAGTCCACATTCAGATTTAATCCTTTTGTGGCAATAAAGAAAACAGAAAGAATAAATGTTGTGATAGAAATAACAGCCCCTGTCCGTCTCCAACTCATGAACGGGATGTCACGATTAAATCTAAAAAACTCCATAGTTATGTCCTTGTTAACCGATTGCTGTTATTTGGATAGCTTGGTATCAGCCGATTTCGGCTTATTTCTTGTTTTAGTAATAGCTTTTTTACCGGATTTGGTTTTAATATCGTTATCAGGCTTATCATCAGTTTCGATTATTGCCTCTATTTCCCCACCAGCTGCAGATTTTATACTCTGCCTATTTTGTTCGCTAATTTTTACCGTGGTATTGACGGTATCCTCATTCGTTTTATTTTCAATGCGAGATATCGTTTTACCAATAGCCGAATCTTGTTTTGGTATCCACACTTGTCCAATAGGGACACGCTCAAGCCTGCGACGACTTCCATATATCATATTTACCATACCTCTAACTACGAAAGTTGCCGTGTACACAGAAGTTAAAATGCCTAGGCAAAGAACAACTGCAAACCCTTTCACGGGACCAGAGCCAAAAGCAAATAGCGCAATGCCGGCGATTAAGGTAGTGATATTGGAATCCACAATGGTACCGAGTGCGCGCTCAAATCCAGCATGAATTGCGAGTTGCGGTGAAGCACCAGCACGTAATTCATCCCGGATACGTTCATTAATCAACACATTCGCATCGATTGCCATACCCACAGTCAATGCTAATGCAGCCATTCCAGGTAAGGTCAGCGTGGCTTGTATGATAGATAATAAGCCTACGAGTAGTAACAAATTCATCGCAAGCGCAATCACCGAAATGAAGCCAAACGCCGTGTAATAGATGATGATGAAAAAGGCGACAGCCAGGAAACCGTAGAGTGTGGAATTAAAACCTCTGGCAATATTTTCCGCCCCCAGGCTTGGACCTACCGTGCGTTCTTCGATAATATCCATCGGTGCCGCAAGTGCGCCTGCACGTAGCAACAATGAGACATCCCGCGCTTCCATGCTGGTCATACGCCCACTGATTTGAACACGCCCACCGCCTATTTCTTCACGAATGACAGGCGCGGTAATGACTTCGGCCTGATTCTTTTCGATCAGAAGAATCGCCATTCTTTTACCGACATTATCACGTGTAAGTTGTTTGAAAATACGTGATCCACTGCTATCCAGATTGATATGCACAGCGGCTTGATTGTCTTTATCAAAACCGGGCTGAGCATCGGTGATGTGCTCACCGGTCAGCAATACTTGTTTTCTAACTAACAGTGGGCTGCCGCCACGCTCCTGATAAAGCTCAGTGCCAAACGGGACTTGCCCACGTAAGGCTGCATCGAGATCGCGTTCGTCATCAACCATGCGTATTTCCAGCGTGGCCGTCCGTCCCAGAATGTCTTTTGCTTTGGCGGTATCCTGTACACCGGGCAATTGTACGATGACACGATCCGCGCCGGCTTTCTGAATGATGGGTTCGGCAACACCTAATTCGTTAATACGATTGCGTAATGTGGTGATATTCTGCATCACGGCTGAATCTTGCATCCGGGTACGCGCTTCGGGTTTGATCACCGCGATGAGGTGATACCTGCTATCGACCTGCTCTTCGCTGAAACCAAGATCGGGATAGTTCGATTTCAATTCAGTTTCTGCTTTTGTGCGTGATTCATTGTCGCGAAATTTCAGGATCAATTTCTTTCCCTGCTTCTCAAGTCCTGTATATGAAATTTTATGTTCACGCAATGTGCTGCGAATATCATTGCTGTAGCGATCAAATGACTTCTCGATCGCGCCATCCATATCGACTTCCAGCATAAAATGCACACCACCGCGCAAATCAAGTCCCAAATACATCGGTAAAGCACCGAGATTGGTTAACCACTGAGGGGAGTTCGGTAGCAGATTTAATGCAGTGATGTACTCATTCCCGAGTGCTGATTCGAGCAGATCTTTTGCCTTGATCTGCGTGTCAGTATCAGCAAAGCGTACTTTGACACTGTTTTCTTCAAACAGAATGCCACTAGCAATGATATTGGCTTGTTTTAACGCGTCTTCAACTCGTTGTGGCAGCGTAGTATCAGCACTCGCGGAAATCCGTAATGGGGAAATCTGTACCGCGGGTGATTCGCCGTAAAAATTAGGTAGGGTGTAAAGCAGTCCGAGTATAAGCGAAACCGCGATAATCAGATATTTCCAAAGTGCGTAGCGGTTCATGGGTATCAGTTAACTGTTAAATAATATAGATAAAATGTTTAAGAACAAATGATTAAGGGCTTGGCTGATGATTCTTCTTTTTGTTATGAACGATTATTTCTTTTCAGCTTCATGAACCTGATTGTCTGAAGTTTCGTTAGTGTCTTCAGCTTTATTGTTTTCAGACGCAACGGTTGTTTTTGCTGCTTTGATTTTTTGTGTTTTGCCACCCTTAGGCTCAATACTTCTCAACGTTCCTTTGGGCAATAAGGTTTGTACCGAAGACTTGAGTAACGTGACTTCGACACTGGGTGCAATTTCAACAATGACATAATCGTCGCTGACATTAACGACTAAGCCCAATATGCCGCCGTTGGTGATGACTTCATCACCTCTTTGCAGTGCTTCCACCATTTGTTTATGTTCTTTGGCACGTTTTGATTGTGGGCGAATCAACAGAAAATAAAAAATGACGAGTATACCGATCATCGGTAATAAGCTTATTAAACTACTGGCATCAGATTGCGCCGGTGCGGCAGCTTGAGCAAATGCGTCACTAATCAGCATAAAATTCTCCAGAAACTTTTATTAAAAAGGCACATATTAGCATGATGACCGCTTATGCCAGAAATTCTTGTGCATATTCTCCAAATTGTTTATTTTCAATGGCAGTGCGAATTTCTGCCATCAATTGTTGATAATAGAACAGATTGTGAACAGTGTTTAAATGCGCACCGAGCATTTCGTTGATGCGCTGCAAATGATGTAAATAGGCGCGACTGAAATGTTGACAGGTATAGCAGCCGCAATGTTCATCGGGTGGCGATGTATCCAGACGATACTGACTATTACGCAACTTGATAATGCCATGACGAGTGTACAGCCACCCATTGCGGGCATTGCGTGTCGGCAACACGCAATCAAACATATCAACCCCCTGTGCCACCGCATTGACGATATCCGCCGGTGTGCCTACACCCATCAAATAACGCGGTTTATCAGCGGGCAGGAGCGGTGCGGTATGTTTAAGGATACGCTGCATGTCTGCTTTGGGTTCTCCTACCGACAATCCGCCAATGGCATAACCATCAAAACCGATGTTGTGTAAACCGGCAAATGATTGATCGCGCAGATGTTCATACATGCCGCCTTGCACGATACCAAACAACGCATTGGGATTATCACCATGCGCTTGTTTGGAACGCTCCGCCCAGCGTAGACTGAGTTCCATGGATAGTCGGGCAGTCGTTTCATCCGCCGGATAAGGCGTGCATTCATCAAATATCATGACAATATCGGAATTGAGTGTCCGCTGAATCCGCATCGATTCTTCCGGAGACAAAAAACAGTTGTCACCATTCACCGGCGACTTGAATTGCACGCCCTGCTCAGTGATTTTGCGCAATGCTCCCAGACTATATACTTGAAAGCCGCCCGAATCGGTTAACATGGGACCATCCCAGCTCATGAAATCATGCAATCCACCATGTGCCTGGATAACTTCCAATCCAGGCCGCAGCCACAGATGAAATGTATTGCCCAGGATAATCTGTGCATTGGTTGCTTGCAGCGCAGCGGGAGACATGCTTTTAACCGCACCATAGGTTCCCACCGGCATGAAAACCGGTGTTTCGACTGTGCCGTGCGCTAAAGTTAACGTGCCGCGACGCGCTGTATGATCGGTGGAATGTAATTGAAACTTCATGGCTTCCTTTCGATCAACATGGCATCCCCATAACTAAAAAAACGATAGCATTCTGTCACAGCATGCTGATAAGCGCGCTGAATATTTTCCATACCGGCGAAAGCTGAAACCAGCATTAGCAATGTCGAACACGGCAGATGAAAGTTAGTTAACAGTCGCTCAACGACCTGGAATTGGTATCCCGGTGTAATAAAAATTTGAGTATCCCCATATCCCGCAACTAATTGACCCTGATGCAGCAATGCGCAGGCTTCCAGCGCACGTAATGATGTTGTGCCCACAGCGAGGATACGTCCTCCTGCTGTCTTAGCCAACTGAACAGCATCAACAGTAGCTTGTGGAATATGGTACGTTTCGCTATGCATGCTGTGATCGACGATATTTTCAACGCGCACCGGCTGAAATGTGCCTGCACCAACATGCAAAGTTACATAGGCAATGATGACACCCATCGCATGTAATTGATTCATCATATTGATATCAAAATGTAAACCGGCGGTCGGCGCTGCGACGGCTCCCGAGTTTCTAGCATAAACAGTTTGATAGCGTGCTTCATCCGTTGGAGTAGCTGATCGAGTAATATAAGGAGGTAATGGTAATTGACCATGACACTGCAGTAACTCAGTAACTGTCTTTTCGTGTTCAAAATACAAGGTATAAAATTCTTGTTCGCGTGCAATCACTACCACCGGTATCGCATCGGCCAATAACAGCTTTGATCCCGGCTTGGGGGCATGGCTGGCACGAATGACCGCGAAAACATGGCAATCATCCAGCACCCGCTCTACCATCACCTCCACCTTCCCGCCACTGGTTTTCTTGCCAAACAGACGTGCTTTGATTACCTGAGTATCGTTGAAAACCATCACATCCCCAGCACGCAAATAATTCGGCAAACCGGAGAATAGCGTATCCTGTAACTGATTGTTGATGCTATTCAGATAGAGCAAGCGGCTGCTGGTGCGTTGTTCAGCGGGATATTGTGCAATCAGTTCTGTGGGCAAATAAAAATCAAAATCCTGAGTTTTCATACCGGCTATTATACTGATGCAATATGTTTCCGCCCATGCACCTTGCTGTACTCCAGCTTTTCAGTGATAATTGCGCCTTCTGTTTATTCAAAAAATAAACAGATAATCCTAGCCAGCCGGGATGGCGGAATTGGTAGACGCACGGGACTCAAAATCCCGCGAAGGCGACTTCATGGGGGTTCGATTCCCCCTCCCGGCACCAGAATTATGATTCTATTGATGTATAATCATAATGTTGAAAAATAACCTTCAACTAAAAATCATTGAGTACATTAGAAAATCTGCGTACCAATGATTTTAAAAAAACCCTTCATATATGGCGGATTCAATTTCGAAGTGCAACACCTAGCGGTGATTTGGTGTAGCGCACCGTCTTCCCGAAGAATATCTCAAACGGAGTTCTGAATCCAAGTACTTTGCGTGATCGATGGTTGAGTCTATCCACCGCCCATCGCACTTGTTCTTGGGTAACCTCGATCAATTCCATTTCTTTGGGGAAATACTGGCGCAGTAAGCCGTTGCTGTTCTCGTTCAAGCCACGCTCCCATGAACGGTAGGGGTGAGCGAAATAAACATCTGCA
>JAGNZK010000064.1 GCA_017984435.1 Nitrosomonas sp.
CTTCTTTGCCGCATATTCCAGGTCAGAAAAGCTTGATTGCATCGCTCTATTCCATATTTATCAATATGGGATCTATTTTATCAAACCTCTGCATGTCTATTCGATGTGATCGAATAGATCAGTGTTTTCTTAGAATGTCGTGTTCCATCTTCACTCTTGCAAGCTCTGTCCTCAGTCGCGTCAATTCCATTTGTTCCTCACTCATCGGCTTGGCTCCTACACCCACCAATTCGCCTTTTGCCGCTTGCCCAACCCAGTTCTCTATGTCTGACTAGGCATCCCCAACACTTTGGCTATCGCCGCGCATGATTCACCACCTTGAACCAATCGCACCGCTTCCAATTTGGATTCCAGTGTATATGATACTCTCTTGACCTTTTCTGCTTTCATTTCTTCGTCCCCTTAACTTGTATAGTGTAACCTTAGTTAAGAAATATGTTTTTACAGGGCAAAGTCACTTTTTAAACGCTCAACTTCTCGGAGTCAACTCAAACTCGAAGTGATTTAATTCGATATCAGGAATTTTATTCTATTTATTAAATGGTGATATTGAGTTGTCAATAGATTGTAGAATAAATAAACCATTAGAAGGTTATGATGAATAGTATAACTATGCCAAATAGTATAAAGAAATAATCTAAATTTATTGCTAATATGACCGATGTTATTAACAAATGATAATACTAAAAAACCTATGTCAATAAAGACTCAATTTAGATGGACAGTGCTTGGCATCGTTATAGGATTAATCTTCCTTTGGCTCTCATTGCGTGGCATTGACATTCATTCTATGTTGCAGAGTCTCACGACTGTCGGGCTTTTGCCGGCTATAATGGCTGTGATAGCTGGAGTGTTATTCATGTTGATTAAGGCTTGGCGCTGGTCTGTAATTTTGGGACCTGTTGCGCGCGTGGAATTACCCTTGTTGCACTCTGCAGTCTATATAGGTACTGCGGCTAACTTGATTATCGTTCATTCTGGGGAGGTACTCAGAGCTGCACTGGTTGGGCGCAGATCGCGTGTTGCATCGAGCGCCATTCTCGCGTCGGTAGGGGTTGAGCGGATTTTTGATTTTATGGTGGTAGTGGCACTGTTCGGAGTTCTTTTAATTATGGATCCGCAGTTGCCAGAGTATGTTGCCGCGGCTGGATTTATCGCAATATTCATGGTTGTTGCAGGTCTGATAACAATTGTATCATTATTGGTACCCTCGAAAGCTCGGCGCCATTTAAGATTATTGGTTATTCGTTTCTTGCCAGAGAAGTTGTCAGAAATGATTAAAAACCAACTTAAACGAGGTCTTGTGGGTTTCTCAGTGCTAGGTAGCCTACCTATCGTGATTAAGGTTTTCTTATTATCTGTTTTGCAATGGAGCTGTATTGTTGGTGCAATCTGGTTATGTGCTGCTTCGGTTGGTTATACGGCGACACTTTCTATGGTGATTGCAGTATGGGTACTTATGGTTGTGGGACTTACTTTGCCATCTTCTCCAGCGCAACTGGGTACGACACAATTAGCTTTTACATTGGGTCTTTCTCTTGCACTCAATGAAACAGAGATCCCCTTTGCAGCTTCGGTTGTTTACACATGTTGCATAAATTTACCTTATATGGTTATTGGTGCTGTATGTTGGCTAAGATCCGGTGGAGTCAATATTCGGCCAAAAAAGGCATAATAAAAGGTTTTTTATTAGAGGAGGCTAATTGGAAGTGGCTATAAAATCAGGATCCAATACAAAGAAAATACTCACGCTCTTTGGAACTCGGCCAGAAATAATCAAGCTGGCTCCAGTTATTTGGGCTATAGAACGGCGTCGCGACATTTTTCGAAGCATTACTGTTTCGTCTTCTCAACATACGGATTTGCTGCGACCCTTTATACGCGAATTTGACATAAGCATTGACTATGATCTGGCAGTTATGACACCTGGCCAAACACCGAATGCAGTATTAGCGCGGGTGATGGAAGCAGTAGAGCCATTACTCCTGGCAGAGCGGCCTGATTTAGTCTTGGTTCAGGGTGATACGACAACGGCGATTGCCGGCGCACTGGCAGCTTTTTATGCGCGCATACCCGTAGCCCACATTGAAGCAGGACTACGCACAGGTGACCGCCATAGCCCATTTCCTGAAGAAATGAATCGCCGTCTCATTACCCAACTAGCGGATCTCCATTTTGCCGCTACCTCGAATAATGTTGAGATCTTGCTTGCTGAAGGTGTACAGAAAAAGTGCATTGCACTCACTGGAAATCCGGTTGTTGACGCACTCCAGCATATTCTCGCACGCTCAATAGTTTCTCCGTCACTCTCTAAATTGCTAAATAGTATTGCAGATAAGCGCTTGATTGTACTTACGACACATCGTCGAGAGAATTTTGGGCAGGTTATGTCCTCGCATCTGAAAGCACTTCGGCGTTTTGTAGAGCGGCATCAAGATGTCGAGCTTATTTTCCCCGTGCATCCTAATCCATCGGTTCGTGCAGTGGTCGAGGCAGAATTTACCGGTGCAGAGCGAATTCACTGTATTGAACCACTCGAATATGCTGATTTTCTACATTTGCTTTCACGAGCATGGCTAGTGGCCTCTGATTCTGGGGGGATTCAAGAGGAAGCACCTTCATTGGGTAAACCATTATTAGTCCTACGCGATACGACGGAGCGGCCAGAAGTGATCGATTGTGGTGTTGGGCGGCTTGTAGGTCACTCAGGAGAACGTCTTGAAGAGATGCTCGAAGCAGCTTTCATAGACGAATTATGGTTTGATGTAGTGAGTGCAGCAGAGAATCCGTTTGGTAAAGGCGATGCTGGGGAAAAAATAGCATCGGCCATTGCGCGATTCTTGGCTGTTAGTGAGAAAGGTGTATGATGACTCAAATACAATCTATTCAAGACAGCAAGCCAGTGGCAAGCCTATCTTTGGATTTAGATAATGAATGGGCCTACCTGAAGACTCACGAGGATCCGAACTGGGAATCCTACCCTTCATATCTCAATGTCGTAGTTCCGAGAATACTTCATGTACTTGCGTGTCGCAATCTGCGAATTACGGTATTTGTGGTTGGTCAGGATGCGGCACTCGAATACAATCATGAGGCATTGGCGCAGATTGCAAGTGCCGGGCACGAAATAGGGAATCATTCTATGCGGCATGAACCCTGGCTGCATCTGTTTTCTGAGCAAGATCTCGAGCAGGAATTAGCGGAGGCTGAACGACATATCCAAGTCGCGACTGGTCAAAAGCCGACAGGCTTCCGCGGGCCAGGCTACAGTCAATCATCGACTTTGTTGCGCGTGTTAGCCCGGCGAGGCTATGCCTACGATGCTAGCTCATTGCCAAGTTTTATTGGTCCAATTGCACGTGCCTATTATTTTGCTACCGGACAATTTGACTCTGAGCAACGCGAGCGTCTTAATCGTCTATTTGGTAGCTGGAAGGATGGACTTCGACCACTCAAGCCATATCGGTGGTGTTTCGATGGAGTTTCTCTACTGGAAATGCCCGTAACGACTTTTCCAGGTTTCCGCGTTCCGATCCATTTGAGTTATGTAATGTATCTAGCGGGATTTTCCACGATGCTGGCACAAATCTACTTCAATACGGCATTGTGGACATGCCGACTATTTGGTGTTGAGCCATCGATATTGCTGCATCCGCTTGATTTCTTGGGTGGTGAAGACGTACCCCGGCTGCGATTCTTTCCCTCCATGGGAATGACAGGAGAGCAGAAGATTGCTGTGGTTGAGCGATGTCTGGATAGTTTGACACGTTTATTCAATGTGCGATCAGTTGGTGAGCACGCCGCAATTGTAGCTACTCGGGAAAATTTGATGGAAATTGAGCCGAACGGTTGATAATGACACTAGTATGTAGTTAGGAGAGAAAATGCTGGATAAAAAAATTACAGTAATGTTACCCGCATACAATGAAGAAAAGGATCTTCCTGTACTGCTGAATCGTATTCAACGCGCCCTTGATGGATGGGCCGATTATCGAATTCTTGTGGTCGATGACGGTTCTCATGATAGAACTGCACAGATTGTACGGGATGCGACGACACGAATGCCAGCGGAATTGATACAGCATCCCAGAAATATGGGGCTTGGTGCGGCAATGCGTACTGGTCTTAAGGCTGCGGCACAAAGCAGTGATGTTGTGATCACTTTGGATGCAGACAACTCCCAAGACCCGGAGTTAATGAAGAGTATGGTGGAACGGCTTGGAACTGATTTTGACGTAGTGATTGCGTCTCGATTTCAACCTGGTGCCCAAGAAATCGGTGTTCCGCCATTTCGCATATTCCTGAGTCATTTTGCGAGCGCAGGAATGCGTATGTTGGTTCGTTATCCAGGTGTACGTGATTATACTTGCGGATTTCGTGCCTATCGAGCGGATACATTACGTAACTTAATTGATACTTTTGGCGATAATTTCATACGCGAAAATGGTTTTTCCTGCATGTTCGAGTTGTTATTGAATTTACGAATGTTGCGTGCCCGTGTTTCAGAAGTGCCACTCATACTCCGCTATGATCTTAAAGAAGGCGCTAGTAAGATGCGCATTTTGCGCACGATGTGGCGCTATGTAATTACCTTGACGCGTGGTTTATTACCGATTTCCTGGCGTATAGGACATAAAGGAGTTTCTAATGCCAAGAAGCTCTAAAGATGCCAATGTTGTCGCTAACGTATCCAGAACTGGGGCTGCTGCATATAACATTGCAGTGGTGGGTGGTGGAATAGGGGGATTGGCGACGGCTTACTGGCTTGCTAAGGCAGGTGCACGTGTAACCGTTTTCGAGGCTTCTGATCAACTTGGTGGTTTAGGCACTTTCTTTCAGTACCGGAATGTTTCTCTTGAAAGGTTTTATCATTGTATGTTGCCAAGCGATCGACACCTACTTGGTTTGTTGCGTGAGCTTGGCCTAGAGGACCAGATTTATTGGAAAGAAACCAGTTTTGGGTTTATGCGTGGCGGGCAATTGTATGGTCTGAATACACCACTCGAACTATTGCGATTCAGTCCCTTATCTTTAGTTGATAGGATACGTGTTGGACTCACCGGTTTGTGGGGAAGTATCTGCTCATCAAAAGGACTGGACGATGTGACCTGTGTTGAATGGTTGAGTCGGCTCTCTGGGCATCGTGCCTTTGAAACATTTTGGAAGCCAATGCTGCAAGCCAAATTTGGTGATCGTTATCATGAAGTTCCTGCTCTTTGGTTCTGGACACGTTTCAACCGTGAAAAGGGTGGCGGAAAGCGTGAATGTAAAGGATATATTCGAGGTGGTTACCGACGCATCATAGAAACTTTGGCCGAGTCAATCAAAGCATATGGTGGCACAATCAGGTTACAAGCGCCTATGGAGAAACTGGATATTACGGAAGATGGACAGCTCATGATCGGTGTGTCAAAGGACACACCACAGATGTTTGATCGTATTGTCGTCACAACTCCCATTTTCTCTTTATACAAAGCAATGACAGATAGTCGATTAGCTAGTATTGCTGAGAAAGTAAATTCTAAAATTGATATGCAAGGTGTGATAAATGCTGTGTTTACGTTGCGCCGTGGATTTACAAAGCATTATTGGGTAGCTGCGATTGATGAAGAAATTCCGTTCCAGGGTATTGTAGAAAGCACCACTTTGCTTGAGAAAACAGATACTGCTGGTGTACATTTGATTTATTTGATGAATTATGTACACCGTACGGATCCGCGTTTTCACCAAAGTGATGCTGAGATTCTGGAAGCATATATGATTGGATTGAAGAAGCTTTTTCCAGAATTCCAGGATGAAGATGTGATTGATCGGTTTGTGTTTCGTGCACCTTTCGTAGAGCCACTTTACACTACAGGTTATCAACAACGTAAACCACCTATGGTCTTAGTGCCGGGAAAGCTATATCTGGCTACGACCACTCAAGTCTACCCGGAAGTCACATCTTGGAATGGTTCGGTCGGCTTGGTACAAAAGGTCACTGATGAGCTACTAAGAGATATATAGTAGATCTGAGATTGAAAATCGGTAAGGTAAAAGTTATAGAATGGGTCGTTCAATTCGCACTAGAAATAAAAATAAAGACTATTGTAGATGAGGTATGCTGATTCTCAAGGAGCCCGAAGTTTCATAAAATGAAGACATGACCTTGCCCCGGTAATTTGTAGTAATTCAGATCTGATCTGACGGTCGCTCGAATTTGAGGGGGTATCCCGAATTTTGTGTAAACGGTGTATGGTTTAACGGATGTCATGCGCTCCTTGAACATGATGGTAAACCTGTTGAGAGCGGCTTTCCAGTTTTGCAGAGGCATGGTCCATTTCTGGCTGATGTTCATCAGCGCCAGATAGAACAATTTCAGTACTGCTTCATCACTGGGGAATGATCCCCGGTTCTTGGTAACCTTGTGCAGTGACATGTTTACCGACTCAATGGCATTGGTGGTGTAGATGATCCTTCTGATTTCTGGCGGGTGGTCGAAGAACGGGATAATGCGCGCCCAGCTACGCCGCCAGGATTGCGCGATGGATGGATAGTCCGCTCCCCATTTTGCCTCGAATTCAGCCAGCCGGGTTTCACCCTCCTCGACAGTGGCGGCAGCGTAAATCAGGCGCAGATCAGCAGCTACCGTTTTACGTAGCTTCCAGCTGACGTAGTTCAGGCTATAGCGCACCAGATATACGATGCAAAGCTGAACAACCGTCTTGGGGTAAACTGCTTCGATGGCTTCAGGAAAGCCCTTCAGCCCATCTACACAGGCGATAAAGATATCCTGCACACCGCGATTCTTGAGTTCGGTCACTACCTGCAGCCAGAACTTGGCACCCTCGGTCTGGGCGATCCAGATACCGAGCAATTCCTTTTCGCCAGACAGGTTAATACCCAGGGCCAGATAGACGGCCTTCACCCGGACCGTACCGGCATCCCTGGCTTTAACGTGGATGCAGTCCAGATAAACGATGGGGTACAGCGCATCCAGCGGTCGGGATTGCCATGCCTTGGCATCGTCAATGACCGCATCGGTGACGGACGAGATCAGCGTGGGAGAGACCTCGGCTCCGTACATCTCTTCCAAATGGCCCTGAATCTCCCGCACCGTCATGCCGCGGGCATACAGTGACAGAATCTTGTCGTCGAAACCCGTCCAGCGGGTTCGATGCTTGGGGATGATCTGGGGCTCAAAGTTGCCGTGGCGGTCGCGGGGGATTTCAATCGATAATTCGCCAAACTCGCCCTTGAGCGTCTTCTTGCTCTTGCCGTTACGGGTGTTCCCGGCAGGGTTGGCAACCGGCTCGTTGCGGACGTGACCAAGGTGTTCAGCCATCTCGCCTTCCAATGCACGCTCGACCAGTCTCCTGGTGAGCTGCTTGAGCAAACCATGCTCACAATCAAATCCTCGGGTTTTTTGTAATCGGCCAGCAGGCTGTCGATCAATTCGTTGCTTACAGTCATTTCTTCTCCTCGAAAAATAATGGCAGTTTCCTGCCAAATGACCGTTTACACAAAAATTCTTACACCCTCAAGGATTGGTGAGAGCTTTTCATTTAACTGTAGTAGCCACAACGACAATCCCCCCATTTTTAATGGGAATATGTAGTATAGAGTTTTGGTTAGAAGCTTATATCAGCTGAATAATTAGCGTGCTGTTATCTTCACTATGATTACTGATGATCTGGTTTTTACATTCTATCCAGTGAGTGCTTTTATCAGTATAAGAGTTTTATCAAACCGTAACTTAAAACTCGTGTTTAGTTTCATGCTATTTTGTTACCATTTTCATTTGTGATATTTTTTCCTGGCACTAACACCTCTAGGTATATCTACCCCTTAGTTGACCACTACAGGTTAAATTTAACCGCCCCAAAAACGTACCCGTCCCGTATCCACATGCACAAAATTAGAAGACGGATAATAACCGACCCCACCGGCTTGCAATGACAAAGCCGCTTTGCGCAGATCGGATAACCGTCGTCCCGGTAAGCGAATATCGATGGCTTGTCCGGAAGTGTGCAAGCTGGTTTTGGCGACGCCATCGCTGCGTGCGGCCAGCATTTCGTTCGATGCAGGGGAACGGTAAGCGGAAATGACGTGGAATTCCTGTTTGGTGCCCAGTTTGTGTTGCAGCAGATGCAAGATATCGAATAGATCGGGGTCTATGGTATAGCGATCACCGGTACGGTGGTCACGTAATACGTGATTGATCGCGCGCATACCTTCGGGGATATAACGGCCATTGGCCCAGTAGGTTGCGCGGGTGCGTTCACCGGTATGTAAGTTAAGAAAACTCAGTTTCTTCTCAAAGGGGCGTTTTTTGATGGCTGCGTGAGCGGAGGTTGCTGCCATCGGCAGCGCGAGTAGAGCGCAAGCGCTCAATCCTGTTTTTAAAAAATGGCGGCGGCTATGCACCGGTTCTGTTTCTGATAAATAATTTTGATTCAGAAGTTTTTGTATCAGCATCGTATTTTTTTCTCCGGAAAATTTTGTTATTGTTTTTGTGAATAACGCTACCAGCCGGCATATTGCAATGCGCGCAAATCCCGGCCGTAAATATCGGGTGAAAAATGTACCTGGTCCTGCTCATCAACCCAGGTCGTAATATACACTAAGTAAATGGGCAGTTGTTTAGGTAAATGCACCGCCATTGTCTTGTTACTTTCCATACCAGCGAGAAATTTATCGGGTACAGCTTGCCCGCCCAGTAAGAAAGCAGCCAATTCCAGCGGTTTTTCCAAGCGGATACATCCCGAACTGAATGTGCGGATATCTTTCTGGAACAATGACTTGGACGGTGTATCGTGCAGATAAATGTCAAACCCATTGGCGAACATGAATTTTATCTTGCCTAATGCGTTGTGTGTTCCCGGATCTTGGCGCAGTACGTAAGGAAATCCCTTTTTAATGGCATGCCAGTCTATCGTATCCGGATCAAGTGCTTCGGCGTCACGGCTATGGCTTGAGTAAACCTTGAAGCCACCGGAGGTGAAAAAATCCGGGTTCTTCTGTTGTTTCGGCAATAAATCCTTGCGTGCGATACTGGCAGGCACATTCCAATAGGGATTCAAAACCATGTGCGAGAGTGCGCCGTTAAAACTTGGGGTCGAACGATAATCAAGTCCAACGATAATTCGCATATTGAGCGCGTGTTCGCCTTGTTCAGCGGCGGTGAGCCGGAAGCCGGCTGTGTTGACCATAATGTAGCGTTTGCCTAAATCTCTTGGAAGCCAGCGCAGACGCTCCATGTTGATGCGCAATTGGCGTATTTTCCAGGCAAGCGGGATATTGAAAGCGCGTATGGTATTTTTTCCGATAGCGCCGTCGGGGTTCAAGCCATGCTGGACCTGGAATGCCTTGACTGCGGTGACCAGCTCATCATCGTAATGCTGGCTTTCCTTTGCAGTGATATGGTATTCGGCCATGCCATCAGCCGCATACGCTTGAGTAATTCGTTGGCGAATCAATGGAATGATGGTATGCATATCCCCCGGACGGATGGTGGAAGTGTTGGGAATATGAGTCCACTCCGGATGATGATTGATCGCTTGGTAGCGAATCAACGTCTGTTTGAGTAATTGGTAGCTAGGCTTTTGGGAAAATAAATCATTGAGTGATTGTTGCAGCCGACCGGTTTTGATTGCCTCCTGCAAGAACGTTACCGCATCAAAAGTGGGCTGCCGGATATGCCAATCGGGATCAGCGGCGGTGGCCGACAGCCGCCCGCGCGATAAATCTTTGGCCAGCCGCATTACCGCATGCGTTGTGCGTAGCTCCAGTTCAATGGCTGCCGGTAAAGATTGTTCGGCTTGCTGCTGCAATTGCTGTAATTGTTGCAGGTGATAATCCTGGCTATGCAAGCC
Organism: Nitrosomonas sp.; assembly: GCA_017984435.1. Classification (GTDB taxonomy): domain Bacteria; phylum Pseudomonadota; class Gammaproteobacteria; order Burkholderiales; family Nitrosomonadaceae; genus Nitrosomonas. The sequence goes on from JAGNZK010000064.1 coordinate 9,855, forward strand.
TTCATTGTCCGCGCTGGCAATGAAGGTAAGTGCTGCCTCAAGTAAAGATGAGTCGACTTCTGTTTTTATCCATACGGATTGATAATTCCGGGTCGCATAAAATTGCTGTAGATCTGCTATCTCAGGTTTGTTAAGCGCGAGAGAAACAGGTTTTGACAGTTGCTGCTCTAATTCTTTTGCTTCAATGAATATGGCATATGAGATTGAGGGAGCAAGTAGAAAAACAGTGCAAAAAAGAAACCGGAGAGTGAGTAAAAAGGATGTGAATGGATAATGCGGCACGCGGTGATTCCTTTACTGTTATAGTTTTTTTGTTAAGAGAACGGCAAATTCTAGCATCAATGTTTAAGCCATTCTCCATCTCGATTCTTCAATCAGCAGAAATTGGGCTATACCCATCCCTCTTGCAACATGACGCTGCCTACCAAATGAACGGCAGCTTCGGTACTCTGAGCGATCTCAACCGCTAGCCATTCACGATCCACCTGATTACTATCCAAGCGGAATAATTGTTGGTCGAGTTCATCACTCGTCGCAGCACGCCCTAATGTCTGGGTATAAATCGTTTGCACATAATCCGTGTTGGACAGATCATCCAAACCGGCATGCTGCTTAAACCAATCCAAAATAGCGCGATGACTGACCTGAACATCCAGCGCTTCCCGCCCTGATTGCCATTCTTCCGGGGTAGCATCCCGATCAAAGAAACTATGTACCAGGCGTGCTAGGATATCTTCGGTCTGATTGTGTGCAATTACCACGGTTTCACCGCTGTCAAAAGCAATCATTTCGGTATTCCTGAGGCTCAGCATGGCGCCATCATTGAGGCGGGTTAATTCCAGACGATCATTGACTGACGCCAGATGAACATCTTCACGACCGCCCAGCATATGCAATACATCATGACCTTTGCCGCCGTCTACTTTCAACCCTAACCCTAACGATAAATACCCTTCATCGTTACTATCGCCAGCAATGATCTCAAGAGCTGTATCCAACTGAACAATAGTTAAGTCGGTTGCCAAGCCTGCCAGTAATTCGCTGTTGGTTTTGTCTTGTAGATCGGCTGCTTCAGGCAGGTCGTGAAAAGCAGTTAAAATGTCGTCCGTAGTGGCTGTTTGCCAGTTTTGTACGGCATCACCCTCAATAACGGTCAAATCACGTCCCAGCCAGGTTTTGACCAAATGGTGTGCAACCGCTTCAATGGCGGAGTATGCGATGGACAAACTGGGGCCGGTGGCAAAACGGATTGACTCGACATCGGTCAATGTATCGACTTCACCGTTGCTTTGCGTGAGCGTGATTACGCTACCATGCGTTTCAACCTGATAGTCCGATAATTGCCCATCCTGAGATGCGCTGTCAAAGCCCAAGCCACCATTGAGTTGATCATTGCCGGTGCCGCCACTCAACAAGTCATTGCCGGCGCCACCGAAAACAATATCATTACCCACGTCGCCGGAAATCTGATCATTACCGGCCAAGCTGCCGACCGTATCATTACCGCCGCTACCAAACAAAATATCGTCGTCGGCACCCAGCACGATATATTGATTTTGATTATCGCCGACAACAAAGTTCTCACCGTTGCCGCCGACAACCCGAACAGCGCCGATAATGAGTGCGAATGCAACGTTGTCCAGTTGAATGATAGCGCCGGATGGGAGGTTTCTGGCATCGATGATCAAAATTTGCTTATCGTCGTTATTGATATTCGATCCGGTAACAATAATGGGTACATCGGGTGATTGGTTATTATTGATCGATGGCGTGATGGTCTGCACAGTGACGTGCTCATCGGTGGCCAATGTCGAGAGAAAATCCTTGGCGCGATTGATAATTTCCTGAGTTAAAGCACTGTCTGAGCCGGTTTCTTGCTCAATGCGCTGAGTTAGATCATCGGTAGCCTCTTGTATATTCAGCAATTGTGATTTGCCGGCAATATTCAAACCGACACCGACAGGCAGGCTGACAGTCAACAAGGTATCGCCATTTGAATTGCGAATGACAGGGACATCTGCATATTGAGGGAATAAGCTGTTCGGATCATCTTGCCGATCAGTACTGATCGGCAAAACAGTGGTGATCACTGTGCCATCCGATTGCGTTGTTGTGCTGGTAGTGGCGCCATCAATAATCGTGGGAGTCGGTGCAGGGTTGCCGCCACCGCCGGATGAAACAGGTGGAATGGTGACTGTAATGCCGTTGCCTGCCAGATCAGCGACGACGACCGCAGCGTCCGCACCAGCCGCCCAATCCTCTGCCGCGGCGACATTGTAGGTGGTTGCATCGCTCGATGCCGTGCCGTCCTCATTCAGGAGCAGATTCACAGCGGCTTTATCCGTCGCACTCAATGTAAGCGTAAATGCGGTGCCGGAAGTGATTTCGACATTTGAAGTATCGGTCAATGTATAAGTTGCCCCACCTTCACCGGTGAAAGTAAACTTGTTGGCGACGATATCGTTGGTAGCACCGCTTGTACTCAGGAAGTTTGAGCCGGTGACTACCAATGCACCGGTGGAAGCGTCATAAGTCGCCGATGTAATCGTGGGAACGGCCACATTGGAGA
>JAGNZK010000021.1 GCA_017984435.1 Nitrosomonas sp.
TGTACCGGTTTTTTTATCAGCAGAGAAACCAGTAAAATAGGGCAGCACAAAGAGAATGCGAACAAAGACAAGCGAAATGATAGGCGCTCACCCAGAGGAGGATTTGTCGTGGTTAGGCAAATAACACGAATCCCGTTTTACCTTACGATAACTGGTTGTGTCGAAAACATACAGATCTAATTCAGAATTCTAGCGCCGTGTTCGGCAAAGTTTTTGAATAGAATAATATCTATCTCTGTTTAGAATTCTTTCTTTCTTTCTGCGGTATTTTCGTATGGGTCTTGTAGAGAAAAAATAATTCCTGCTAGTGGTGGTAGGGTAATCGCAATAGAATCAGGAAAACCCATCCAGGGTATCTGCATACTGGTAATATTCCCCGCATTGCCTATATTACTTCCGCCATAGTAGGCTGAATCACTGTTGAATATCTCCCGATAAATCCCTGTAGTCGGAACACCGATGCGATAACCGGTGCGCGGAACCGGGGTGAAGTTGAGGATCACCAGCACAAAAGAACCATCTTTGGTGTACCGCATGTAGCTGATTACCGAATGATCAGCATCCTGGCAGTCGATCCAGTGAAATCCTTCGGATACAAAATCGAGTTGATGCAAGGCTGGAATGTGTTTGTAATAATGATTCAAATCACGGTGTGCAGCCTCTATACCGGAGTGTTGTTTTTGTCCAAGCAAATGCCAATCCAGTTCATGGTTGATGCGCCATTCTTGTTGTTGGGCAAATTCATTACCCATGAAATTGAGCTTTTTGCCTGGCCACGTCATCTGATATACCAACAACAAACGCACATTGGCGAATTTCTGCCAGGCATCACCGGGCATTTTGTTAAATAGAGAACCTTTGCCATGCACTACTTCGTCATGTGAAAATGGTAAGACAAAGTTTTCGCTATACGCATAGAGCTGACTGAACGTAAGTTGATCCTGGTGATAACGTCGATGGATAGGATCTTGCCGCATATACGTCAAGGTGTCGTGCATCCAACCCATATTCCATTTCATCGAAAATCCCAGACCACCGATATACGTTGGGCGCGATACGCCCGGCCAAGCAGTGGATTCCTCGGCCAGTGTCAGTGCACCGGGAAATTCGGCGTGTACCATAATATTCAGCTCGCGCAGGAATTCGATCGCTTCCAGATTTTCCCTGCCGCCGTATTTATTCGGCAACCATTCGTCTTCTTTGCGTGAGTAATCCAGATATAGCATGGAAGCCACTGCATCGACGCGCAATCCATCCAGGTGAAATTCGGATAACCAATAATGGGCGCTGGACAACAGAAACGATTTCACTTCGTTACGTCCATAATTGAAGATATACGTGCCCCAATCCTGATGAAATCCCAGACGGGGATCTTCATGTTCATATAAGGCTGTACCGTCGAAGCGCGCCAAAGCAAAAGTGTCTTGCGGAAAATGCGCGGGCACCCAATCCAGGATCACGCCAATTCCCGCCTGGTGGCAGCTATCGATAAAAAGCCGGAAGTCATCAGGAGAACCGTAGCGACTGGTAACTGCAAAATAGCCGGTGGTCTGATAGCCCCAGGATTCGTCCAGCGGATGCTCCGAGATGGGCATCAATTCAATATGCGTATAACCCATTTCCAGAATATATGGCAGCAGATGATCAGCGAGCTCCCGGTAAGTGTAAAAACGCCCATCTGGATGCCGTTTCCATGATCCGATATGGATTTCAAAAATATTGAGTGGTGCATGTAACCAATCCCAGTTAGCGCGATTCATCATCCACTGTGTATCGTGCCAACGATAGGTATTATCGCCCGGTGTCAATGCCGCAGTATTGGGTCTGAGCTCATAGCGATTGGCATAAGGATCTGTTTTTATAAAAATTTCACCGCTATTGCGATTGCAGATCTCAAATTTGTAAAGTGAATTGGGTGGTAATTCGGGAATGAATAGTTCCCAGACACCACTAGCATGGTGTATCGCCATAGGATGGATACGTCCATCCCAGCGATTGAAGTCACCCACAACGCTGACTCGTCCGGCGTTGGGTGCCCATACCGAAAATCGCATGCCATCCACGCCGGCATTCCTAACGCACTGAGCTCCCAGCATGCGATAGGCTTGCCGCAGTTTGCCTTCATTGAACAGATACACATCATGATCTGAAATTTGCAGCGAAAAAGCATAAGGATCATATGTTTCATAGACCATATGCGGTGCACCTTTCTCTTCAATCCGCAATCGATATGGCATGTCGTGTGACGATTCCCCGTGCCATTCGAAAATTCCGTCAGAATGGATACATTTCATCGGCTCAAAACCAACGGTGGTTCTGACCCACACATTCGCATCAAAAGGGCGGAATACTCGTATCAAAATCTGACCGCGCGCTCTATGTAATCCCAAATACGAGAACGGATCATGTAGCCGAGCATTCAGCAGTGCATGTTGCAATGAATTAGTCTTTTGGATGGCGATCACATATTACCTATCAGATGAGTTAGCTGGTATAACCTGAATTATAGCGTGTCTATCCTTGATCATTGACAATTAAAATAGAAGCGATATGTGAGAAAGTGCCATAATGCGATAACATATCCACATGAAGAGGGGAGGTTTATAGCTATGGACAATATCGAACGGCTGCATGCCGGTGAATCCCAAGCAGGGTACCAAACCAGTACGCGTTTTCACAGCAATATCACGCTCAATACAATCGCACTGATACTGGCGGGCGGGCGTGGTAGCCGGCTGCATCAACTGACCGATTGGCGCGCTAAACCAGCAGTCCCCTTTGGAGGTAAATTTCGTATCATTGATTTCCCACTTTCCAACTGCGTTAATTCAGGAGTCCGCCGCATTGGCGTGGTTACGCAATACAAGGCACAGAGCCTGATTCGTCATATTCAACATGGCTGGAGCTTCCTTGATGGACGCTTCAAAGAGTTTGTCGAATTGCTTCCTGCGCAGCAGCGCACAATCGAGGAAACATGGTATCAAGGCACAGCCGACGCCGTATTCCAGAATCTCGATATCTTGCGACGCCATGATGCTAAATATGTATTAATCCTGGGGGGAGATCATATTTACAAAATGGATTACAGCAAGTTATTGGCTGAACATATGGAGAAGGGTGCCGATATGACAGTGGCTTGTCTCGAAATTCCGCTGCAGGAAGCCAGTGCCTTTGGCGTCATGGGCGTGAATGATAAATGGCAAGTAACCAGTTTTGCTGAAAAACCGGAAAACCCAGTATCGATTCCCGGCCAACCGGAAACAGCTCTGGTAAGTATGGGAATTTATGTTTTCAATGCAGCGTTTCTATATGAACAGCTCATTCGCGACCATCAAATCAATGATTCGTCACATGATTTTGGTAAAGACCTGATTCCCTATCTGGTGCCCCGTTATCGCGTATTTGCACATCGATTTCTAAACAGCTGCGTGAATATGGCATCAGGAATACCTTACTGGCGCGATGTAGGAACAGTGGATGCTTATTGGGAAGCCAATTTAGACCTGATCACCATAACACCTCAGCTTAATCTCTACGATGAAGATTGGCCGATTTGGACGCATCAGGAACAATTACCTCCGGCAAAATTTGTTTTTGATGACGTAGATCGCCGTGGCCAGGCGCTGGATTCATCCGTATCAGGGGGCTGTATTATCAGTGGTGCGACGGTGCGCGGTTCCTTGCTGTTTTCCAATGTTAAAGTCAACAGCTATAGTAATGTGCAAGATTCGGTCATACTACCGAATGTTGTGGTTGGCAGGCATGCGCGTTTGCGGCGTGTTGTGGTGGAAAAACAATGCATCATTCCTGAAGGATTGGAAGTAGGATATGATTCAGAGGCAGATCGCAAGCGATTCTATGTGACCGCAAAAGGCATTACACTGATTACACCGGAAATGTTGGGGCAACGTGTTCATCATATGCGTTAACTATTGGAAATTTATGAGTATCATCATTTTTAAATGAAGCAGTTAAATCTTGTTTTGTTGTGGCACATGCATCAACCGGATTACCGCGACTATGTCACCAAAGAATTCGTATTGCCGTGGGTATATTTGCATGCCATCAAGGATTATACCGACATGGCTTATCACTTAGAGATGCATCCAAAAACCAAAGCGGTGATTAATTTTGTGCCGGTACTGTTGGATCAATTAGAAGATTTTACCGAGCAATTTTCTACAGGGCAGATACGTAACCCTTTGCTGCGCTTGTTAGCCACGCCTGAGCTCGAGCACATTACGCTACAGGATCGCTTGTACGTGTTTGACAGTTGCTTTCTTAGCAATCATGAAACGATGTTGAAGCCTTATCCGGCCTATAAACGCCTGCACGAACTTTATCAAATCTTTAACAAACGCAGCGAGAATGAATTCACTTATCTTTCCAGTCAATACATGGCAGATTTGCTGGTATGGTATCACTTGGCTTGGATGGGCGAAAGTGTGCGCCGCAACAACGAATTCGTAATGAAGTTGATGGCGCAAAGTAAAGGATTTACCTGTGCTGATCGCTTACAATTATTTAATTTAATTGGGGAACTGATCCAAAAACTGATTCCACGCTACCGCAAGCTTGCTGAGTCAGGCCAAATTGAGCTATCCACGACACCGCACTATCATCCGCTTGCACCGCTGTTGATTGATTTTCCCTCTGCCCGAGATAGTCAACCCGATGTTACTTTGCCGGAGCATTCCTTTTATCCGGGTGGGCGCAGCCGTGTCGCATTTCACTTATCCTCGGCAACAACCAGCCACACGCAGCGTTTCAATGAAAAACCTTCCGGTATCTGGCCGGCTGAAGGTGCTGTGTCGGCAGCATTATTGAAAATCCTGGCAGAGCAAGATTGTCAATGGAGTGCTAGTGGCGAAGGCGTTCTGGTGAATAGTCTGCGTGCCTCTTATCCTGATGCGCCATTACCGGATCGTAACCACTATTTATATCGCCCCTACCGAGTGGCTGGAGAAGCGGAGCAAGTCATGTGTTTTTTTCGTGATGATCAGTTATCCGATTTGATCGGTTTTGAATATGCCAAATGGTTTGGGCGTGATGCGGCAGAAAATTTTATCCAGTCGCTGGAGCACATCTACCATAATACACCGGCCGAAGAGAATCCGATTGTCAGCGTCATTCTGGATGGAGAGAATGCCTGGGAATCGTATCCCTATAATGGTTATTATTTTCTTGAAGATCTTTACAATTTACTCGATAGTCATCCGTTTATTCGCACTACAACATATCGTGACTATATCGCCGATGCTGAAAATATGGATAATATGACGATATTACCTGCCTTAGCTGCCGGTAGCTGGGTATATGGAACATTCTCTACGTGGATTGGCGACAGGGAAAAAAATTGCGCTTGGGATATGCTTTGTGCCGCCAAGCATAGCTTTGATCTGGTGATGCAAAGCGACCGGTTAAACGATGAAGAAAAAGCCGAGGCCAGTCGGCAATTGGCATCTTGTGAAAGTTCCGACTGGTTCTGGTGGTTTGGTGATTATAATCCAGCACATTCGGTAGCCAGTTTTGATCAACTGTTCAGGCAAAACCTGATGAATCTGTATCGTTTACTTAAACTGCCGATACCTTCGACAGTACTCGAGTCTATTAGCAAAGGCAGTAAAGAAATTGAAGCAAACAGTACCATGCGGCGATCTTCATGAATACCTGATTGATTTCAAGCTATACTAAACAGCATTGAAATTGGATTCTCGGTTGTCCAGGTTTTTAAAACAATTATCGGAATAATTGAATGTCACAACCTGTATCGCTACTCTTTGGTGTCCACGCGCACCAACCCGTCGGCAACTTTCCCAGCGTGCTGATGGATGCACATCTGCGTTGTTATCGACCATTCTTGCAAGTGCTCTATCGCTATCCGGATTTTCGTTTTGCTGTCCATTTCTCCGGTTGGTTGCTTGATTATCTAATGCAACATTTTCCTGAAGATATGGCATTACTTCACGAAATGGTGTTGCGAAAACAAGTAGAGCTATTTGGTGCGGGTGATACCGAGCCGGTTCTGGCGGTTATTCCAAACCGTGACCGTATCGGGCAGATTGAGGCTTTCTCCAGCAAATTGGCAATCCAGTTGGGACAACGTCCGCAAGGCGCATGGTTAACCGAACGTGTGTGGGAGTCCACGGTGGTTCCGGCACTTGCAGCGTGCGGCATCCGTTATGTGATTGTGGATGATTACCATTTTCTCTGTGCCGGCAAAACACCAGCTGAATTAAATGGTTATTTCACCACTGAAGAAGATTCGCATAAACTGGATTTGTTTCCGATTTCGGAATCTCTACGTTATAAAATACCATTTTCCCCTGTTGAGGAAACAATCGCTTATCTCGAATCATTAGCAGATGATCATCCCTCAGCTAGCAAAGTTGCAGCGATTTATTTTGATGATATTGAGAAATTCGGTATTTGGCCGGAAACTTACCAGTGGGTATATGAAAAAGGCTGGCTTGAGCAATTCATTCAAGGTGTACTCACTTCAACAAAAATTTGTACCCAACATTACAGCGAATATCATGCTGGTGAAAAAACGCGGGGGATTGTTTATTTACCCACGGTATCCTACATTGAAATGAATGAATGGACATTACCCGCCCAGTCTGCAAACACCTATGCAGACCTCGTGCAACAGGCGAAGAACAGTGGTTGGTATGAACATAAGAAAGCATTTGTACGCGGCGGTATCTGGAAGAATTTCTTTTCTCGCTATCCGGAATCCAACTGGATGCATAAACGTATGTTAGGACTCTCTGCAAGGCTGGATGCATTACCGGAGAAACAGCATACAGCGTTGATGCAGCAAAAACTCTATGAGTCTCAAGCCAATGATGCTTATTGGCATGGTTTGTTCGGCGGCTTATATCTTCCCCATTTGCGGCGTGCTGTCTACAACGGTTTGATTGAATTGGAAGCCTTGTTGGATACCTGCGCGCATCGTCCGGCCTATTTCACCGAAGATACCGATCTGGATGGCGTGGCGGAAGCGTATCTGCAGAATGGCGTTCTCCAGGCAATCATGAAACTGGATAGCTTTGCCGCTATTTGTGAACTGGATGCTTACCAGTTGAAACATAATTTCGGTGATACCTTACGTTGTCAGGTTGAGCACTATTATCAGAAAATTCAACCGGGAGAACAGCGCTCATCCGATCATGCAGGTAGTGGTATCGCTTCCGTGCATGACAGAATCAGTTATAAACATGAAATAAGCGCAACAGATATCCTTGCTGATGATCATCCTCGGAGTCTTTTTGTGGATCGTTTGGATGCAGTGTTTATTGCCTATCGATCTTTAGCTTCAGCGCTTGAGAATAACCATTTTCAATCTGAAAATGCCCCATACCCTATTCATAAGCACATCATGCTTAACAACAATCAGCTACAAGTCGCATATCGTTTTACCGCTAAAATGAAACAGGCATTCAGTACCGAGATCAACCTTGCTATGCCGAGCTGTGATGGAATGGGCGGGCGCTATATTTACCAAGGAGAGATTCCCGGTGGCTTCGGTCATTTACTTAAATTGACAGATTTAATCGAAATTACACTGGATGACGATACGTTGGGTGGCAATATTGTGTTAAGGACTTCTTCTCCTGTGACGTTCCAGGCACATCCACATTTCTCAGTATCACAATCTGAGAGCGGGTTTGAGAAAATTATGCAAGCAGTGACGCTACTATTGGAATGGCCGATAATAACGCAAGAATTGGTTATCACGCTGGAGATCAATTCACGAAAACAGATCAAGCCATGAGCAATTAATCCAGTGTGAGTGTTCGATTTGGAAACCAGCACGTGGTCTAAGCGGATCCGTACAATTCATAACAGTGATTAAAACAAATAATATGTCTTCTCTTATTCAATCTCCCGCTTGGCTTGCTTTGCAAGCACATCAACCCGTTATGGCGCAGCAACATCTGCGTGAATTATTTCAAAAAGATCCACTGCGCTTTGAAGAATTCTCGCTACTTTTTAATGATATTCTGATGGATTATGCCAAGCAGCCGCTCAGTCGTGAAACAGTTGATCGGCTGCTGGAACTGGCGCACCAACAACAATTGGAAAGCTGGATTGCCCGCATGTTCTCGGGAGAGAAAATCAACTCAACCGAGCGCCGGGCAGCATTGCATATTGCGTTACGCGGTGAACATCCTATTCAGATGGATGGCGTGGATGTGATGCCGGAAGTTAAACGCGTATTGAACCAAATGGAGCACTTCTCGATGGGTATCCAAAGCGGTGCACGCAGAGGATATACGGGGAAAATTTTTACCGATATTGTCAATATCGGTATCGGTGGTTCCGATTTGGGACCGGTGATGGTGACCGAAGCGCTTAAGCCTTACTGGTTAAATGGCATTACACCGCACTTTATTTCAAATATTGATGGCGCACAACTGGCTGAAACATTGCGGCATCTCGATCCGACCACGACATTGTTTGTAATCGCCTCAAAAACCTTTACTACCCAGGAAACACTTACCAATGCACATTCTGCACGGAAATGGTTTCTGACACACGGTGGCAGTGAAGAGCATATTGCACAGCATTTTGTCGCTGTATCCACCAATCGTGCCGCGGTGGAAAAATTCGGTATCGATCCCGGCAACATGTTTGAGTTCTGGGATTGGGTGGGCGGGCGCTATTCGTTATGGTCGGCGATTGGTCTTCCGATTGCATTGACCATTGGCATGGATAATTTTTATTCACTGCTCGCAGGCGCACGGGAAATGGATCAGCATTTCGCCGCGACACCATTGAAAAAAAACTTGCCGGTTATGCTGGGTTTGATCGGGATCTGGCAAATCAATTTTTTCGGCACTTCATCACATACGGTTCTGCCCTATGATCAATCCATGCAATATTTTCCCGCTTATTTACAGCAACTGGAAATGGAGAGTAACGGCAAACGGGTCACCCGTGACGGCGAAGTGGTCGACTATGCAACCGGAACAGTCGTTTGGGGCGAACCGGGAACCAATGGACAGCATGCTTTTTACCAGTTATTGCATCAAGGAACACAAACCGTTTCAGCCGATTTTCTGGCGCCTTGTCAAAGCCATCATCCGGTTGGCCACCATCATCGCATGTTACTGGCTAATTTCTTTGCTCAGACTGAAGCATTAATGGCCGGTAAGAACGAACAAGAAGTACGCACCGAATTAAAAGCGCAAGGTATGAGCGATGAATCCGTAAAACAACTACTACTGCATAAAATTTTCCCCGGGAATCGTCCGACAACGTCCATTTTGTTCAAAAAACTCGATCCAAAAACACTGGGTTCAATCATTGCACTGTATGAACATAAAGTTTTTGTGCAAAGCGTTATCTGGAATATTAACCCTTTTGATCAATGGGGCGTGGAGCTGGGTAAACAGTTAGCCGGAAAGATCCTGACGGAATTGGAACAGGATGCTGCAGCGACTTGCCATGATGCCTCCACGAATGGGTTGATCAATTATTTCAAAGCGAATCAGTAATAACATTATTCATGCCGTCATCCCAGCAATTCCGCGTTCTGTTTATTACCTCTGAAGTTTATCCACTGTGCAAAACCGGCGGCTTGGGTGATGTCAGCGCTGCATTACCTGCTGCGTTACGTATGCTGCAGACCGATGTAAGATTGCTACTGCCCGGTTATCCGCAAGTTCTGGCAGGCGTTAAATATAAATCCAAAGTAGCCGAGTTCAATGAATTGCCACAATTTCCACCTACCACACTGCTTTCAGCAAGATTATCGCTAAGCAAATCTGAAAATATTCCAGTTTTTGTGGTTGATTGCCCAGGATTATTCCGCCGCGAAGGCGGTCCTTATAGGGACATGCTTGGGCGTGACTGGCCGGATAATGCATTACGTTTTGGTCTGCTCTCGAAAATTGGCGCCATTCTGGCCAGTGACGCCAGCCCGATTGCCTGGCGTCCGCACATCGCACATTGTAATGACTGGCAAAGTGGTCTCACCCCGGCTTATCTGCATTTTTATGAGGGAAAGAAAGCAGCGACTGTAATGACGATCCACAATCTCGCATTCCAAGGCATTTTCCCGCCCGGCAGTGTAGTGCAGTTAGGGTTGCCTGCAAGTAGTTTTGACATGAATGGTGTGGAATATTACAGCAATCTATCCTTTCTCAAAGCAGGACTTTATTACGCGGACCATATCACGACAGTCAGTCCCAATTATGCACAGGAAATTCAAACAGAACCGCTGGGTTTTGGCTTGCAGGGATTACTGGCTGCACGAAGCCAACATCTCACCGGTATTATCAATGGCATAGCCATCAACGAATGGGATCCTGCTACGGACCGCCATCTGGTAAAAAACTACAGTAGTAAAAAGTTATCTGATAAAGCTGCTAATAAAAGTGCTTTGCAACAACAAATGGGGTTAGCAGTTGATGCCGATATTCCGCTATTCGGTGTGGTTAGCCGCTTAAGTCACCAGAAAGGTATTGATTTATTGATACAAATTATACCACAGCTGATAAAAATACCCGCGCAACTGGTTGTGCTAGGTAGCGACCATGCGGAACTCGAACACCAGCTTTCGACGCTGGCCCAAACCTACCCTGATACAATTGCTGTTCGTATCGGTTTTAATGAAACTTTGTCTCACTTGATTGAAGCTGGTGCAGATTGTTTCCTGATGCCATCACGTTTTGAACCGTGCGGTCTGAATCAAATGTATAGTCAGCGTTATGGTACGCCACCCGTAGTACATGCTACTGGCGGCTTACTCGACACCGTGGTGGATTACACACCAGCAACACTTGCGACTGGAAACGCTAGTGGTTTTTTATTACACCCAATGACTGCTGACAACCTGCTAAGCACGATCCAGCGTGCAACACTTGCTTATCACAATAAAAAAACTTGGCAGCGCTTACAGAAAAATGGCATGGCAAAAGACTTTAGCTGGCAAGCTAGCGCAACGGCTTATCAAGAAATTTACTATTCTCTGCACGCTGATCGAAGATAAATAATTTCTAATTCTTTCTACAAGAAATTATCCTCTCTTAATGGTTTCCATTAGTAAAAAACCATGGTTTCCCCAATATACACATAGTGTTGATAAAATTAAGATGATGCCATGTCGTTTATATATGGAGATTGATCATGAAAGCAATGAAATTTTCAGCACTGATACCTTTGTTTGCTCTGAGTCTGTTAGCTTCACCTGTCGTTGCTGACAATGACCATGAAGCATTGGTAAAGCATTACGGAAATTTGGTTGAGGAAGCAAAAGTAAGATTGCAGGAGAACAGAAGAATATTGGAAGAATATGAAGATCATCCTTATTATTATGGTAGACAAGGGCAAGATGTCAGATCACATGCTTCTGCCAATATTCGCGAATATGAAAAAACTTTGAAAGAGAATTTGGCCAATGTTGATCTGCACAGAAGAATGGCAGTAGCGCAACGAAATGATCAAACAAATAAAACAGAGGTCGGTCTTAATCGTGATTTTACGGCAGCAAACCCCGAATATTCTGATAGCAGAGGACTCTGAGAAAAACCAAACAGCCATCAACCGAAATTGATGGCTGTTTTAATTTTCTTCGTACATCTATTTAAAATAGAATCATCAGAAGGGCAGTAAGAAATCAAGTGAGAACAAGATTTGGTCTTTGTTACCGCCAAATGGTCGATAAGCTGCTGCTCGATAGGCATCAACTCTGTCGTAACGGATATTTGGGCGAATATTCAGCTTTTTCAATAAATCCCATTTAAGTTTCAACGTCTTGGCTGCCTTCCAGTTTAACCCCACAGTCGCTGAATAATAATCTGCCGGTGTGATCGTGACACTGTTAAGATCACCTGCATAACTGACTGCTGAGCCATTAACAATATTGGTAGCAGCAGCTATCCGGAAAGGTGATGGATTACGAAAGCCATCTGCATCGCGGTACCATTCACCTCGGACACCCAAAGATAAATTGTCCGTTAAATCATAATACAAATGTGCGATAGCACTAAGCCATTCGGCGTCTTTTGTTACATTGGTATATTTCGGATTGTTCAGTAAGACCCCACCTGCATGACCATAAACATGGTGCAATACTAAAAGAGTTTTGGGGGTAATCTTGTGTTGCAGCACAATATTATAAAATCCCCAAGATTCGCTGCTCCGCGTTGAAATTTCACCATAAGTACCGGAGAAGTGAAACGAGGTGGCGCGATTATCGCTAGTCCAAGTAAAACCAGCAAGTCCACTCCAGTTCCCTAGTTGTTTATCCCATCCGCCATCCCAGCCACCATTAGCGCTGCCGGTAAGCGGTCCTCCCAAGATTAACCAGTTTTTGTTAACTGTATAGTTTGCCAGCATCCCTGTATGCGTAAAAGGTTCGCCGACATTCAAGGTATAAGCACGGGTATAAAAAAAATTGTCCGGTGCAGGAACAGTTTCAAAACCTGTCGGGGTATAGAAATGACCTAACTTGATATTGAGTCCGTTACCAAGGGGTACATAGGTTTCCAGGTATGCTTGTGGAAGAGCAATACCATAGGTCCGTGTGGAAGCACAACATAGATTGAGATCCCAGTTATTTCTTTGCAGCGGCTCTCCCGAGTTCACATCAAAAGTTGGAACGCCAAAAGCTTGAGTAAATATGGCGTCTGTTCCAAACATAAAATCAAAGCGCCCGCCAAAATCCCATACTCTGCCTTCTGAAACAACCGGACGCCGCATGTATAAGTTAAATTGATTGAGTTGAAATCGGTTAGCCTGATCAGCAAAGATAACCGGGCCATTAAATCCATTATTCTGGCTGGGATTAAGAGTTGCTCCGCCATGAATCCAACCACCCAATTCTAATTTGCTATCGCTAAATAATTTTCTAAGATTATTAGCATACAGATTATCTGAATGTACTGTAAAAATTAATACACTGCTTGCTAAAACAAATAACAAACAGCCTGGTAGTTTCAAGATGCATTGCATTTTTGGAGTTATTCCGCAAGAAGAAAGCGAGTGCTATATCAGTATTGGATTTGTTGGGTACTTCATATCCGACAGAAGAGATATATGCGGACAGAATTATAGACGCTTTAACGAAATATTCCCATTATCGTGCGCCAGTTTACTGTAAGAGTTTATGGCAATTATTAATCTGTGTAGTATATTCATTTTGAGTTGTCTAGATAACTCAGACGCCATCATTTTTTATGTATTTTTGGTACTTTTGGGTTCTTTCCTTTCGGTTTTACAAGTAACTGAACACTGAGAAAATAGCTTTTAATTTAATATTAGATGCGTAATGGTTAATGGTTTCCATTAATGAAAAACAATGGTTTTCCTAATATACACATTGTGTTGATCGAATTAAGATGATGCCATTCGTTTTATGTCTGGAGGGTATTTATCATGAAAGCACTCAAATTCTCAATACTGTTGCTTGCGCTTACTATGTTGGCCTCGTGCGCACAAATGGGTTCGTCTGTAATCGCACCGGCAGGAATTGCTAGTAATGATCACGAGGCTTTAGTAAGTTATTACGAGAACTCAGCTAAGGAAGCAAAAATAAGGTTGCAAGAAAATAAAAAAATGCTTGAAGCATACGAAGCGCGTTCTTATTACTATGGTAGACAAGGTCTGGATCTATCATCACACACTTCGGCTAATATTCGCGCCCACGAAAAAACTTTAAGGGAGAGCCTGATATATGCAGACCTTCATCGACGGATAGCACTGGAGCAACAAAATAATCAGATAAATAAAGCTGAGGTCGATCCAGATAGCGATTTTACGACTGAAGAATCAGAGTATTCCGGCAACAGAAAACTTTGAGAAACTGAGCAACCACCGACTGAAAAAGGTGATTACAGTTTCTTAGAACGATGCATTTCATTTTCTGAAATGGAATGATTAGAAGGGCAACACGAAATCAAGGGAAAACAGAATCTGGTCTTTGTTGCCGGCAAATGGCCGATAAGCAGGTGCCTGATAGGCATCAACTCTGTCGTAACGAATGTTTGGACGGATACTAAGCTTCTTAATTGCATCCCATTTAAGCTTCAATGTCTTGGCTGCTTTCCAGTTCATGCCGATAGTGGCAGAATAATAATCTGCTGGCATAATGGTTACATTGCTGAGGTTGCCTGCGTAACTGACCGGTACACCATTCACAAGATTGGTGGCTGCTGCAATTCGGAAAGGAGACGGGTTACGAAAACCGTCTCTATCACGAAACCACTCTCCTCGAGCGCCAACTGACAGATTTTCTGTTAAATCATAGTATAGATGCATCACTAAGCCCGTCCATTTAGCATCTTTTACTACATTCGTATACTTCAGATTGTTCAATAAAACACCATCAGCGAAACCATGTACATGGTGCAATACCAACAAGGTTTTGGGGTTGATTCTGTGTTGAAACACAATATTATACATTCCCCATGCTTCGTTGCTTCGCGCTGAAGCTTCACTGTAAGTGCCGGTAACATTGAGTGAAGTTGCACGGTCATCGCTAGTCCAAGTGATGCCGCTCACGCTACCCCAATTACCTAATTGTCTATTCCAGCCGCCATCCCAACCGCCGGTAGCGCTACCAGTAACGGCACTGGCAGAAACTGTCCAATTATTATTAATGTCGTAGTTTGCCTGTAAGCCGGTGTGTGTAAAAGGTTCACCGGCATTAAAAGAATATGCGCGCGTATAAAAAAAGTTATCAGGTGCCGGGACTGTTTCAAAACCGGTTGGAGAATAAAAATGTCCTAATTTGAGATTGAGACCATTTTTACCAATCGGCACATGCGCTTCCAGATAAGCTTGCGGAAGGGCAATACCATAGGTGCGCGAAGAAGAACAGCATATATTGAGATCCCAGTTATTTCTATTTAGTGCTTCGCCAGAATTGGCATCAAAAGTTGGAACCCCGAATGCTTGGGTGTAAATAGCATCTGTTCCAAATAAAAAATCGAAGCGTCCACCAAAATCCCATTTTTTTGTTTCGGATACAACCGTGCGTTGTAAAAACAAATTAAATTGATTTAACTGGAAGCGGTTCGCTTGATCAGCAAACGCAACCGGACCGTTAAATCCGTTAGCTTGGCTGGGGTTAAAGGTTGCACCGCCATGAACCCAGCCCCCGAATTCAATCCTGTTATCTTTAACAAATTTTTTTAGCGTGCTTGCATGCAGAGTAACCGAGTGGGCAACAAGAAAAAGTGTGCTGCCGACTATGGCAGATAATAACCATTTTGAATATTTCATGTTTGAGTCACAAGTAAGGATTCATTCGTAAATAAGCGACATCTACCAAAAGTCATTGGACTGATTATGATTATTAGACTAAGACTTCAGGACTTTTGTAAGCTCTGCTAATTCGTGAGGTTAGTTCGGTTTTTGTTGAAGAGGAAGAACATATTTACTTTCTATAACTATCTGATATGCAAAGTTTTTATATAGTATCATAAGAATCATTGGATTGGAGTATAAACATCCAGTATTCGGAAATGCTAAATAGATTTGTCTACTTCAAGATTGTATTCAATGTAAACCATTTCTTTCATTCAATGTAAGAAATATTTTTATTTTGCTATTTTATTTTGGATACCGCATCAAATGATAAGCAAAATCAGTTACTGCTTATAGTTTGCCTGATTTTATTTTCAATGTATCTAAAATAAGAATGCGAGTGCCGCAAATTTCTTATGCAATAGGACGCGTTATTTTACAATAAAAAAATGAATTCGAACGTAAGGCAATCTATAAAGCTCTTCTTATGTTTTAGTTGCGAGCTTAGCTTATTCAGTTTTTCAACAAGAAGAAGGGTTCCTTTTCTATATTTCTCCTTTAACTTTCCATAAAACATCATTATATTCCCATGTTTTTATAGATTCTGTAAGGTTAGGGGGTCTTGCAGATCATATCTAAAACTCGATTGCTTGTACTCTAGTTTTTAGGCTTAGAAAAATGGCACAAGGATCTATTCATTAAATGGGGATTTGAGTTCTGGTATAATTCATTGAGGTGAATATTTAAATCAATGCGATCAGATTGGTATTAAATATTCTGGAATAATAAAAATAGGTCGTATTTTTAAATGATCAGTCGTCTGCATATCAGCTTTCCTTTGATTCTTTTCATTCTTCTGATTTTATTGACATTCTGGTTAGATCAAGTAACTCGTCCGCCTGAGCGAAGTAAAGATGATGATTTGTACCGCACCCCGGATTATATTGTTGAAAATCTATCCGGTATTCGAATGGATTATGAGCGGACAATTCAGCGAAAATTTGCTGCTGAGAAATTATTTCATTATCTTAATGAAGAAGTTACTCAGATGGAGCAAATCAGCTTTATAAGCATTGGGGCGGAAAAACCACCTCTTCGTTTGCAAGCAGATCGTGCAGAAATAAGAAACAAAGGTAAGAATATTTATCTGACTGAAAATGTAACTGTATTCAGAGGTGCTGAGGATGACAGAGGCAAGATCACTTTGACGACGCATTCTCTACATCTTATGCCAGATGAGAACTTAGTAAAGACAGATCAAGCGGTAGCTATTTCAAAATTGAATACCATGATCAATGCCATCGGTATGGAATTAAATAATCATACTGGCGTAATACAGCTCTGGACACGAGTGAAAGTAATTAACGATAAATAATCAAAGAAAATAATGAGATTAATTCTAATTGTAGGTTTATCTGGTTTATTTCTTGTTCAGCCTGTGCTGGCTGAACGGGCTGATCGGAATAAACCTGTTTACCTGGAAGCTGATCGCGCTACCGTTGAGGATGTGAATCGTAAAGAAGCGAGCCGAGTCAGTATATTTACCGGGAATGTGGTGCTAACTCAGGGAACAATGCGGATTAGTGCAGATAAAGTGGTTATGAAAGAAGATCTTAACGGATTCCGTTATGCAACAGCAACCGGAAATCTGGTTAGTTTTCGTCAGAAACGCGATGGTTTGGATGAATATGTTGAAGGATGGAGTGAGCGGGCCGAGTACGATAGTAAAACGGATAAAATTGAGCTATTTCGGCAAGCGCGATTAAAACGTGGTTCTGATGAAGTGCAGGGCGATTATATTTCCTATGATATGACCAGTGAATTCTTTAAAGTGATTGGTAGTACGGAGCGTGGGATCGAAACAGGTCCTAATAAACGGGTGCGGATAACGATTCAACCTAAAAATAAATCTGAATAATTAAAAAATTCTGAGTACCTATAAAAATTCAAACTTTAAATGAAGCGAGTGCGAAGCGCTACCATGAAATTTGGATTTCTACCGATGTATACTAGATCAGAGACAAATGTAATTTCAGCAAATGAGCGAGTTAAAAGCTAATAATTTAAAAAAACGCTATAAATCACGCACTGTGGTACAGGATGTTTCTTTCTCACTGAGCAGTGGTGAAGTGGTTGGTTTGCTGGGCCCTAACGGTGCCGGAAAAACGACCTGTTTCTATATGATCGTTGGTTTGGTGCCTCTGGATGGAGGAGGAATATATCTGGATGATCGCGACTTAAGCCGGTTACCGATTCATCAGAGAGCGGAGCTCGGATTGAGTTACTTACCTCAAGAAGCATCGATTTTCCGGCGTTTGACTGTCGAGGAAAATATTCTTGCTGTCTTAGAGTTGCAAAATTTGGATGAGGATACAAAACAGCGGTATTTAGATGGCTTATTACACGATTTGCATATCAGTCATTTACGTAATAATTCAGCCATCAGTTTGTCTGGGGGTGAACGTCGCCGCGTTGAGATAGCTCGTGCATTAGCGTCGCAGCCGCGTTTTATCCTGTTGGATGAACCTTTTGCCGGTGTTGATCCAATTGCCGTGGTGGATATACAGAAAGTTATCTCTTTTCTTAGAGAACGAAAAATTGGTGTACTGATTACCGATCACAATGTCCGGGAAACATTAGGAATTTGTGATCGCGCTTATATCATTAGTGAAGGTCATGTGCTAGCTAAAGGTAAACCTGAGGAGATCATTCATAATGAACAAGTTAAGGAAGTTTATTTGGGAGAGCACTTCCGACTGTGACGTAATGAATTAAGTTATTTTGCAATGGTTGCTTTACAAAATCATGAAACCGACACTTCAATTAAAGCTGTCACAACAGCTTAAACTTACGCCTCAACTGCAACAATCTATTCGATTGCTGCAGTTATCAACGATTGAGCTCAATCAAGAGATTGAGCGCATTGTGCAGGAGAATCCACTGCTGGAATTGCGCGAGGATTGGAATATACCTGTAGCAGAATATCCATTCGCACATGCAGAGTCCGATGCGACAAATTTAGAGAGTACGCCATCAGAAACGGTAGCATCTGGAACAGTATCAGAAGAAAGCCATTCGCATGATTCTGAATGGTTTCAAGAAAATATTTTTTCTTATAATACCTATGAAGACGATGATTATGAAGCCCCGCAAATCCCTGCCAAGCCATTAAGCCTGCGTGAATATCTGAATCTGCAGATTGCCTGCCTGCATCAAGTTTCTGAGTATGAGAGAAGGATTATCGGCTTATTGGTTGATAGCCTGGATGATGATGGTTATCTGCCTCAATCGCTGGATGAGTTAATGGAGATGTTGCCTGCAGAGCTGGGCGTCCATCTGCATGACCTGCAGCATGCACTTGTCTATTTGCAACACTTTGATCCACCAGGTGTGGGCGCACGTAGCCTTCAGGAATGTCTAGTGCTGCAACTGCAAGCACTGCCCGATAATGTCGCACATCGTGATCAAGCGCTAAGCGTAGTACAAGAGCATTTGAACATTTTGGCATCGCATGATTTTGGTCAAATCAAGAAATTATTGGCATGCGATGATCAGAGCCTGCGCGCTATCCAGAAATTGATTATCCATCTGAATCCTAAACCCGGTGCTGAATTCAGTTCTCAAAGCGACCGCTATGTTGTGCCTGATATCACCGTGACAAGAAATAATGGGATCTGGGTTGCAAATCTTAATATGGACGCACTTCCGAGGCTGAGTATTAATCATCTGTATGCTAACATATTGAAACAAGCACATCATAATGCAACAGGTGGATTAGCAAGCCAATTGAATGAGGCCAAGTGGTTGATTAAAAATGTTCAGCAGCGCTCAAGCACCATTCTAAGCGTAGCAAGTGCCATCGTGGCGCGGCAGCAGCAATTTTTTGAACACGGAGAAGTTGCTATGCGTCCGCTGGTATTGCGGGAGATTGCAGAAACTTTGAATTTACATGAATCTACAGTATCCCGTGTAACGACACAAAAATTTATGCATACACCTCGCGGGATTTTTGAATTGAAGTATTTTTTTGGCAGCCATGTGTCCACAGATTCAGGGGGAGCTTGCTCGTCCACAGCGATCCGTGCATTAATCAAACAATTGGTGCAAGAAGAAAACGCAAAGAAACCACTTAGCGATAACAAAATCGCAAACATTCTTGAACAGCAAGGTATTGTTGTTGCTCGTCGAACCATTGCGAAGTATCGGGAATCGTTACAGATTCCTGCAGCAAATCTTCGCAAATCATTTTAATTAGAATAAAGGAAGGATATGAATCTTAAACTTACCGGCAACCATGTGGAAATTACCGATGCTATGCGTGAATATGTCATTTCAAAGATTGGTAAAATCACGCGTCATTTTGATCATGTCATTGATGTCAGTGTCATTCTATCGGTAGAGAAACTTAAGCAAAAGGCGGAGGCGAATGTTCATGTGCGCGGCAAAGACATTTTTGTCGAGACCGACAGTGAAGATATGTATGCATCCATCGATAGCCTGGTCGACAAATTGGACCGGCAAATACTCAAACACAAAGAAAAAAACCTTGAACGTCGCAACCATGGTGCATTGAAAGACCAGGATTTTGAGCAATAAGGAATCATTACGCAGACCTCTATTTCCAAGCGATAATCTCATGATATTTCTTGGGATTCCGTGTTAGCATTTGACTGAACTCATCTTTTTTCCATGAATTTAATTTCACAATTATTACCACTGTCCAATGTTATTGTTGATTTAGATGTTGCTAGTAAGAAACGTGTTTTTGAGCAAGCCGGATTATTATTTGAAAATACCAGTCAGATCGGACGCAGTCAGGTTTTTGATAGCTTGTTTGCACGTGAGAAACTGGGTTCGACAGGTTTGGGGCAGGGTGTTGCAATTCCGCATGGCCGCATCAAAGGACTACGCGAAGCGGTTGCGGCTTTGGTAACTATGAAGGAGGCTATTCCATTTGATGCACCGGATGGTCAGCCAGTCAATATTGCTTGTATCTTGTTAGTGCCGGAGAAAGCTACCGATAAGCATCTGCAGATTTTAAGTGAACTGGCGCAAATGTTTAGTGATAAACAGTTTCGTGAGAATATCCTGCAAAGTAAGGATGCCGCTGAGATTCATAAACTCATTGCTGACTGGGAACCGAATGTCACAAATTAGTATTGCACAGCTATTTGAAGATAAGCGGGAAAAGCTTGAATTGGCCTGGATTGCCGGTCAGAGTGGCGGCGCAATAGAACTCAGCGATGCAGCGATTGCGCAATCTGACCAGGGTATGATCGGCCACTTGAATTTTATTCATCCAGACTGGATTCAGGTGCTGAGTAGCGATGAAATTCATTATTTAAACAAGCTGGAAGCTGCTTCACTGGAAAAGAAGCTACATCAGCTTACGCAAAGTAATCTGGCATGTATTATTGTTGCGGATGGCGCGGCAGTTCCTCAAACCATCTACAATATGGCCAGTACATCCAATATCCCTCTGTGGCGCTCACCCTATCCCAGTTTGGAAATTATTTGGTTGATACGCACTTACCTGGGAAGAGTGCTGGCACCTTCCTGTAGTTTGCATGGCGTGCTTCTGGATGTTTTGGGTATGGGCGTCATGATAACGGGTGAAAGTGGTGTAGGTAAAAGTGAGCTGGCCTTGGAATTAATCAGCCGAGGTCATGGTCTGGTTGCCGATGATGTCGTGGAGTTACGGCGTATTGCCCCTGAGACCTTAGAAGGCCGCTGCCCGCCGATGTTAAGGGATTACTTGGAGGTACGAGGTTTAGGCATGCTGAATATCCGCACAATTTTTGGCGAAACAGCGGTGCGGCGTCATAAAAATATGAAATTGATTGTTCATTTACAAAACAGTGGAACAGATACTGTCTTGGAACGATTGCCTCTCAGTAACCTTAACGAGAATATTATGAATGTTGATATTCGTAAAGTTATTATTCCTGTGGCTGCTGGTCGGAACCTAGCAGTTCTGGTGGAGGCGGCGGTACGCAACTATGTCTTGCAATTACGCGGTATTGATAGCATGAAGGATTTCATTGAACGGCATGAACAGGCAATGGGTAGTGAATCTGTAAATAAGAATGAACACTAGAGCACGACGGGGCTATTGGTTAAATTTCCTGCTGCGACCCCCATGGAGAGCGCTCTCTCAGGTTAATTCCGATTAAATGAAAAATCCTCAAACGATTACTTTAGCACTTACCGGGGCATCCGGGATGCCTTATGGTATTCGTTTACTGGAAATGTTATTAGCTGAGGGTAAACAGGTTTACTTGCTTTATTCACAAGTTGCACAGATTGTTGCGCAGCAGGAAATGAATCTGGCTTTACCTTCTCGCGCCAAGGAAGCCGAAGTATTTTTTAATCAATTATATTGTTTGCCCGCAGGACAACTACGCGTATTTGGACGCGAAGAATGGTTTGCGCCGGTAGCTTCCGGTTCTAATCCTGCTGATGCCATGGTGATTTGTCCTTGTACGATGGGAACCTTAGCGGCGGTTGCTGCGGGCATGAGCCAGAATTTAATCGAACGCGCGGCGGATGTGGCATTAAAGGAAAACCGTCCGCTTATTATTGTGCCAAGAGAGGCACCGTTTTCTGTCATTCATCTTGAAAATATGCTCAAACTGGCGCGTGGTGGCGCAGTCATTCTTCCGGCGAATCCGGGTTTTTATCATCACCCACAGACGATACAAGATATGGTGGATTTTGTTGTTGCCCGTATTCTGGATCATCTGGGTATCCAACATGCATTGATGCCTCGTTGGGGAGCGGGAAGCTAGTATTAACGCTCTTTCAAGTGTTTATTCACCAGCATTCTGAGACGGATTGAGTACATCATTTCCCATTCGAAAAATGCCCGCTTCTGTCACAATATAATGCATTGCAATATCATGTGGTTGTGGGTAAATATTTGCTAATCGCTGTATCTCAAAAGCTATTCCGATGGTTAATGGTTGTGGTTGATAAGTAGCCAAAGTACGATCAAAATACCCGCTGCCATAGCCCAAACGATAACCCTGTTGATCAAAACCGACCATTGGAATAATCACCGCATCAACCCTGACAGTTTTTGCATCTACAGGAACAGGGATATCATAAGCGCCATTCTTCATCGGTGTATCAGGCAACCACTCACGAAAACAAAGCGGTTCATTTTTACCAATGATTTCCGGTAATGCGATGGTTGCTCCCTGTTGCCTAAAGTACTGCGCAATTAGCCGTGGATCGTATTCGCCGCGGAATGGCCAATAAATTCCAATCGTCATTTTCTGAAGTAGAGGAAAACCTTGTTTGAGAAAATCAGAAATTGCCTGGCTCCATTGCTGATGAATCTCATCCGATATAGCCTCGCGCGCTGCAATCAATTGCTTGCGGTGATGTTTTCGCCATTCCGATAAATTTTTCATTGTTTTTATTTGAATTTAGGTAGTAAGGGTACAGCTATCAGATAAAAAATTTTGTTTTAATAGTTTCCTGACAGGTGTCGGAATCGCTTGCTCAAGCGCGTCAGATGGTTTGATCCAGATAAATTTGTTTTGCTGTATGAGAGTGCTTGAAATCACCTGTAGTAGCCGTGGATAAATGCGTAACTTGAAATGTGTGAATTGATGATCGAGTACTGGTAATTCAATGGAGGATTGGACTTTAATGCCCCAATGGCGCTGGCAATAAAGAGCGGTATCTGTTCTGGTTTCAATTTCGGGCAAACACCATAATTCTCCCCAGATACCTGAGGCGGGTCTTTTTTCCAAAAGTAATTTTTGATGTTGTACGAGCAGTAAAAAAACAGTTTCTTTTTGCGGTAAAGGCTTGCGAGGTTTTTTGGTTGGTAATTGATCCACACGATTTTCTTTGAAAGCAACACAACATTGTTGTAGCGGACAAATCTCACAAAGCGGGTTATGGCGCGTACAAACAGTAGCGCCCAAATCCATCAATGCTTGCGTGTAAGTTTCAATTCGGCCTTCATGATAATTAACGGGTAATGATTCTGTAGCTTTTTCCCATAACAGATTTTGTATCTTACTTTCTCCGGGGTAACCTGTAATGCCAAAATAACGTGTGAAAATTCGCTTAACATTACCATCCAGTATAGCCTCGTGTTTGCCAAAAGCAAAAACCGCTATGGCAGCGGCTGTCGAACGCCCAATTCCCGGTAGTTGTTGAATCAAAGCCTGAGTGTCTGGAAATTTCCCTTGATAGTCCTGCACAAGGATGCGTGCAGCCCGGTGTAAGTTGCGGGCACGTGAATAATAACCGAGACCACTCCAGAGTGCCAATACAGCATCAAGCGAAGTCTGTGCCAGGCTATGAATTGTTGGGAATTCCCGCATGAAGCGCAGATAATAAGGAATGACTGTATTGACTTGCGTCTGCTGCAACATGATTTCAGATAGCCAGATCGCATAGGGATCTCGATTCCTTTGCCAAGGGAGATGATGACGGCCATGTTGTTTATGCCAGTGGATAAGCTGAGTTGCGATAGATGACATCTTTGTGCAGGTGTAGAGCGGTTTTCGTCATTATTAGGGTTAGCGACTTGATCAAAATGAGTTCATTATGTTAGTCAGAGCGCGTGATGCGAACAGCTTTTTATAATATTTCACTGAAAAATAACCTCGCTAAATTTGGCGTTGGGTGTCAGTACCTGCATTTTGGCAAGCTGGATCAATTCAATTTGCTGTCTTGGATCACTATCAATAACCAAACATTCACGTTTTTCGGGAGAATTAACGATATCAATGGCTTTGCCTTCGACGATCTGATTATTTTTTAAGATGAGTCTTAGTTGATAACCATACATACAAGCAACTTCGACAAAATCATGAAGCTCACACGAGATTGCATCTTGAGTCATAGTGATAGATTCCTTTCATGGCATAAGGTAAGGCATTCTATATACGATACCAGAAGCTGAATAGCAAGACCGTATTTAAACTGAATTTTGCTGAACGGAAAAACAATGAGATATGCCGATTCCCATGGAGTTCGATGATGGATTGACTTTGGTGAAGTAGCGAAAAGATTGTCTTTATCGAAATAGATATTAAAAAACTGGATTATGCTAATAAGCGCGATGAACTTGCGACGATGGGCAATTGTCGTCAGCCACTGACTGAATTAGCAGCATGGATTTCCGATCCATTATTTGCAGCCTGTAGCGCGTTATTGTTCAGGTAAGGTGGAATCAATACCCGGATTGGTCTTGGGCTAATGCTAAACTCAACGGTGCTTTCAGCCTCGATGTCGCGATTGCGAAAATAGTCGCCATCGACTTGCAATGGGTAAGATTGTTGATGCAAGGTACACGCAATATTTTTTCCTGAGAAGTACCGCATAGGCAGATTTGCGGGTTTGCGTTGCAAAATTTTCATGGCTTTGACCAATTCATGCTGATGTCGTGCTCCCGGTAAAAAGCCAAGCACGAGCTCATTTCTTGAGGGATTAGCGGCCGGGACAAGTTGTAAATTCCGCGCATAGGCTGAATTATTGGCCACAATGATATATCCGCATTCATGATCAATCACTTGCTCTCCATCCACGCTGACAGATACAGTCGGGTGATGTAATGAGCACAAAGCTCTCAGTCCATGCCAAACATAGATCGAATCATTGAGGGGGCCTTTTCTTTTGCCAATATTTTTCACGGTTAATGAATCCAGACCCATCGAAGCCATATGAAAAAAAGGCTTTTCCCCTTGAATCCCTTTCCCTTTGATCAACCCATAAAATTGTTGCAGACATGTTCCTGAGGCTATCGCTTGTAGTAAATCATCTGCATGGATACTCATTTCATAGGAGCGAGCAAATAACGATTCGTTGCCACCAGGGACGGCATAAATGGGTGTATCTGTTTTATTGATAGTATCTAACAACTTTCTGATCGTTCCGTCGCCACCGACGACGACGACGAGATCACTCGCAGTGATGTCGTCTGAGATGCGCGTATAACTCTTCATCTTTTTCTCGGATGTGCGCACTACAACACTTTTTCCATGAAAAGTCAGTTCCATTTCCAGTTTGCAGGCGAGTGCTTCGGTGTTGCCTGCGCTGGATATCGGATTGTAAATAATTAGGATTTTTTGCGGTGACGGTATTTTAATGATCAACTGATCCGGTTGAAATATGCGTGTGTCGTTCATGGAGGGTGTTACTTCCATACTGATGATGAATTAACGAAATAATATGTATTAGGATTTGATTAATGGTGGTTTTATTAAATTGGCGCTATCTTTACTTCCGACCAGATTTGATCGCACCACGATTGAGTAATCGGCGGCATGCCGTCTTCAATCCATTGCACCAGATGTTTGGCGGTATTGGGATAGATGACGCGCATGGCTTTGGTTTCATATAGCCACTGTTCAATCATCGCTGAATCTATTTTGTGCATCATCTGCCCGTAGCCCAATGTTTGCAGCGCCACCGCATTAGAGACTTGTTCCATCTGCGCATGAACCGGTTTCACCAGGATTTTCTTGCCTAACTGTAATGATTCGCTGGCCAGTTCAAAGCCAGCATTGCAAATAATGCCTGCGCAATCCGACAAATCTCTCTGGAAACCTTGCAGGGATAACGGTTTGCAATGAATATGCGGATGTGTGGAAGGAACAACCTCGGGAGCATAGTTAAAAAACTCAAAGTCCTTAAATGGCGCTAAAAACGCGATGACACGATGCTGATCCTCGAATGGCAGATAGACGACAATCTTATTTTTGTTGGTTTGTTGCGGAACGATGGGTGTTTCAATCACCGGTGGCAAAATGGGTTGATCAAAATGATGCCAGTGCAAACCAATGCCGATATCAACTGGCGCAAAGTTTTTCATGACGGTTTCAGAAATCCGATCATTGCCGGCGCGCGGTATTTTGTGTTGAAAGGCATACTGATGGCTGATACCGATGGTTTTTTTGTTTTGCTGGCGCGCGGCCCACGCAGTTACCGGCTCAAAATCACAGATAACCAGATCATAGTCACTCAAATCCAATTGTTTGATGTCTCTCAGGAAATTGAGCGGTTTAGACTGCAATACTGTTTTTAAGTGATTAATTTTGCCGTTCTTCGTGCTGAAAGTCAGGCCTTCACGCCATTGATGGCCATTAAAAACCTGCATATCAAAGAATTTATCCTGTGGCCTGCCGGTAAACTGATAAGTCACTTCAATATTGGCAGCCTGTAATTCCTTTGCCATAATCCGTCCGCGCGTAATATGACCGTTCCCCGTTCCTTGAATACCATAAAATATTTTCATTGCAATACGATTCCTTAGTTAACGAATACCCAGCAAACTAGAAAATTCTAATAAACGACTATGACAGTCGAATGATGCTAAGAAGCGCTTAATGACAATGGGTGATTTAAGTCCGCAATGTGCATTACTCAAGCCGCTTTTTTGCTAGCAAGCAATTCATCCTGCAAGTGGTTTTTGTCTTGTTCAAACCGTTCAGCCCAGAAAACCAATTCCAGTGAGCCATCGGTATGTTCAAGCAAAGTAGAGCAGCTCTCTACCCAATCACCATCATTACAGTACAGTATTGCATTGATTTCTCTCAGTTCAGCATGATGAATATGTCCGCAGACGACACCATCAACGCCGCGATCCTTTGCTAAATGGGCGAGTGCATCTTCAAAACTGCTGATATAACTGACTGCATTTTTTACCTTCAATTTTAAATATGCGGCCAATGACCAATACGAGAAACCGAATATTTTGCGCAAGCCGTTGATATAATGATTCAGATCCAAAAGTGTGTCGTAAGCGGCATTTCCCAGTTTTGCGAGCCATCGGCTATTTTTGACGATGACATCAAACTCATCACCATGTAATACCAGTAGTTTCTTACCTTCTGCGGTGGTATGCACATAATCCTGATGGATCTCAACATTGCCGAATACATGGCCAATACAATCCCGCATGGCTTCGTCATGATTTCCCGGTATGTAAATGACTTTGGTGCCATGCTTGGCTTTGCCCAGAATAGATCGGATTACATTGGTATGTTTCTGTGGCCAATATGGGTTCTTTTTGATACTCCAGAAATCGACAATGTCGCCAACCAGGAAAAGATAATCGGTCTCAACAGAATGCAAAAAATGCAGAAGTGCTTCTGCCTGGCAACCGCGAAATCCGAGATGAACATCTGAGATCCAAACACTTCTTACTTTAATGGGAGTTTTATTCTTCACCATACATACCTTTTAAAATGGTTAGTGATGGCATAACAGAATAAAGAGAATTTATTAAACTTCTTTGAAGTATTTGTTAAATATTGATGAAATCTTTATTAAAGAGGATCAAGGTGATATTTTTAATATTCCGGCATCCCTAAAGCATTGTGCCAATGAATTCCATGAATCAGGTCAGGCGCAAGAAAGAATGATATGTGCTTGGACGATCAATGCGTATAGAGACAGAACATTAGAAAAAACGAGCGTATCGAAGTACTTGGAAATCAAGTAGAATGCCGTTTTGTCTAATCTCGAGTGAAAGAATCATCCTACGATTATGTTTTTCAAGATCATGAGCGTTAAACTAAGAGTTGCGATTGTAAAAAACGATATAACAAAAAGAGATCTCGATGAAAATAACTTATTATAACTTACACCCAATTTCTCCAGAATTAAGAAATTTATTTTCCACAAAGGGTGATAGGGTTTTGAAATCATTCTTTCACCATCCTAGTGCATTCTTCTAGATTCATGCAACGAAACTGAATCCTGCCTAGTATTTGATAAGTAACAGATAATTAAAGAAGGCGTGTATGCATTACCAGAATCTGCTCTGCATAGGAGACAGCCAAACCTTTGGTGCTCGGACTTACGGTTGTTATCCTTTGTATCTTGCCCAAATATTAACCACACATACTCCCTATCAATGGCGTACTATCAATCGTAGCGTTAATGGCTATACGGCTCGTGAATTGTGGTTCTTGCTCAGCAATGAGATTGAAGTCATTAGTGATACTTATCAAGCATGTGTGCTCATCGGGACTAATGATGTGGGAAATGAAACGCCACTGGATCTTTTTGAAGAATACTACCGGCAAATTATCCGAACATTATTAATCAAGAAATACAAGGCTGTTTTTTGCGGTGAAATTCCGCCTATTTATCCGGATGGTCATGTTTTCTTCTGCAAAGATACCATTGAGCGACGCAATCAATACAATACCGTAGTGAAGAAAATTTCGGCTGAAAATAAAAACACAATTTGGGTACCGATCAGTGGACTGGATCGTGATTGTTATGTTGATTCCGTTCACTTCAATGAACAAGGAAATCGCCTTGTCGCCGAGTCATTTACCAAAGCTATCCTTGAGCGGTGAAAGTAGGGATTGTCATCGGTACTCGACCCGAGGTCATGAAGAATTATGCGATCGTGCGAGCGCTGCGCGAGGCCAGCATAGATTTTGTCGTTTTGCATACCAATCAACATCAAGATCCATTGCTGCGCGAGGCGATATTCGCCAGGATGGGGTATGCACCGGATTTTATTTTTCCCCGGCCTTATAGTATTGGTGCGGCAATTGATTGGACGTGTGAGCTCATTCGTTTCTGCCAGATCGACCTGATCCTGGTTAACGGTGATACGGCTGCTTCTCTCGTCGGCGCAGTTGCCGCGGTGTACTCTGATGTCGGATTGGCGCATATTGAAGCAGGATTGCGCGCCTTTGATAACTGCATGTACGAAGAACGTAACCGAATCATGGTCGATAGTGCCGCGCACTATCTCTTTACTTACACGCAGCATCAAACCGAGTATTTAAAGAAGATTCCGGATTTGCGAGGACGGATTTTTAATGTTGGTAACACCACTATTGATCTCATTCAGGATTTCTCTGCCGAACTGGTGAAACCACGCCCGGATACCTACGCCTATATCACCCTGCATCGCAAAGAATTTACTGATAGCCGTGCAAGAATGATAGATGTTTTTACAACACTCAACACCTTGGCTAACGAATTTGACGCCATGATTTTTCCGATGCACCCACGGACACGGGCAGCTATGAAAGATTACAATCTCAATCCGGATATTTTGTCACGAATAACTGTGACTGATCCGGTTGATCCATTCGTATCACTTTCCTATGAAAAATTTGCCGATTTGATTATTACCGATAGTGGTTGTATTCAAGAGGAAGCGTATATTTTCGGTGTACCTTGTGTGACAGTGCGAGACAATACCGAGAGACCCGAAACAATCGCGGCTGGCGCTAACGTCCTAACGGGTTTCTCCCCGGCAATCATTCATGACAAGGTATGTTCGCAGAGACGTTGCCGTAATCAGCAATTTCCGTCAGTTTATGGTGAGCGGGGCGCTGGTCAGCGTATTGTTCGAATGCTGCAGGAGCATTTCGAGAATTGGCATAATTACTAACCCCCCTCATAATCAACACCCGTACTAATCTTGCCTGATGTCGTAGGTTCTGCATCTATCTCGAAGTGCACACATCAATTCATCATCCAGGGAAAACTCTGCCCGATCTACAGGCTGCGGCTTAATTATCGTCAGGAACTCATGAGGTAAGCGAGCCTGCGCACTCACTTTTAAGGTATTTATCGGTTCCCGTACTCCATATTTTCTGGAGATCCATCCCAGCGGCAGGTCCTCATTGCCATGATATATCTCAGGTGTTCCGCCTACTATCCGGATAGACCACCGTGTACTTGCAGGGTTAATGATCAGTCCTTGGTGAATCATCTCGATCTGTGCATCAATATGCCAATGCATCTCGAGAGTATGTTCGCCTGTGCCATCTAAACGATCCCAGACTATCCACCCGAACTTAGGATCATATATCAGTGCTCTCCAGTGTATGATTCCGATACTTGCATAGCCATTATGATTCGCTAAAAGCACAGTCCGTCCATCAAAATCTTCGTGATGCCATACTAATTCTGCATTGTAGGGGCGTATCCAGCCAAATGCGGTTTGATAATCTTGCAGTGCTTGATCAGAACCATCGACGACAACTGTGTTATGCGCTGCTGTGCCGCGGAAATAATATCTAAAATGCGGATCTCTATCGTATAGATGGGTTCCTGGATCAACGAGTAGTGTTTTGCCATCCCAATCCCAGCAAATAGATAAAGCATCGGCATGTCCATGACCAAACCCGGACGCTATGCCAAGTTTTCCATGATGGAAATGCATATTGCCATGAGCAATACCACCAAAAACCCTTGAGTATCCGGAGACCTCAAAGACTTGCAGACGCTGCATCGGCAATCTACGTGCATGACTATTATTCTGCCATGACAATCGGAGATAAGGGGATAACGCATAGCCATCATCACTATCACCCACGGTAGGTAGGTCATCAGGTGCAATGGCAAATGCTTGCAAATAAATACTGCCACGAATCCATGCCTGCTCAATAGCATTGGGTACAGACTTGCCATAATGTTTTAACAATGCCGTAACAAGCCCGCATAGATCGACAATCATTGCCAAATAGCGAAACGATTGCTCGCGATTTCCTCCATCTTGAAGAATCTGAATACTGGCTTCCCGTTCCATATGCTGCAATCCGGTTTGTAACCATTCTTTCGAATCCGGTAATTCAGGAAAGAGCACACCTGCGTAGACAAGTCCTGCACATTCTCCGATGGTATGATTGCCAGCATAAGCATAAAGACAAAGTCTGCGTTGGATAAAATAGGCATGACTGTGTACAAGATACACGAGTCCCTGCCAAGCTTGCTGGCTGACGCCATGATTTCTGACCATATCAAACGCATGGCATATGCTAATGAGTCTGAGTGCACATTCCATGGTGGAAATATAATGAATGCCTCGAAGCCATGGATTTTCATTGATCCATGACAGCATGATTCTTTCCATTTTCCGGGTAATGCGATGCTGAGCGCCGGAATCATTGGTCAGATTGCTGATCAACCCGAGAGTAACCAAATTTTGTAATCGAGATCGCCCCCAAACAAGTTGTATATCTCCCGTTGGATTACCTGGGAGAAAAGAGATGCGTGCAAAGAATTTAAGCGGCCAGAAGCGTCCGGTATCGGGCTCTTTATGCCAGGAGAGATCATGTTCGTATCCGGTCGGAATCGCTGCATGTGATGCAACACACAGCCGTCCATTAATTCCAAGACCTTCATAAGACCATGGCAGATAGGGAAGACAAGATTGTTTACTACCGCAGAATGTCGTGTGCTCCGGATGGTCGGTTTTTTTGAATGGTAAATAACCCGTGCGCATCCTGAACCACATGCCGGCAAGCGATGCGCGGCGCACAATGCGATACAATAATTCCTTGAGATTCATCGCTTATGCATGCTGAATAATTGACTATTCTTACTGCTTGTTTGTATTGCGTGCTGTCGTTATCCTATTGAATCTGCTCAGTAGTTATAACTCACCCATGATTTCACGTTTTATTTCATTGCTAGCCCATGGCAATGAATTATTGCTACCAATCGTCAGCTCACGTTTTTTGGGCAGCTCACCCGGTTTACGAATTCTCGCGGCATTCATAATCCATGCCGGATTACGTATCTTACTGCCGGGTATAGGAATCACCTCTTTTTCACCATAAACATCGTGATAGTGTTTATAAATGTAATCGCATACGTTTTCATACGCACATTGTTTACAAGACTTTGTCTTAATTCGATCCTTTATGACATAGAAGCGACTTATTCCCGCGGCACACACAGCTCTCAATCCATGTCTGATAGCAAAAGCGAGGTAGGGTATGCGCAGAATACCGAGCAACATACAGAGCCAGGATATTAACCCGCCTTTTCTGATTCTGAAACTGGCGAAATTATCCCATTCGTCCGGATCGAAGGTCATCTGATCCAGGTTTGTTACATATTTTTCATACCCCGGAAGAAAACAAAAAGGCATATATCTTACGTTGAAATGCGGCAATTCAGCTTCGCACGATTTGATGGCATTCATGATTTCTCTGCCCGCATCCGCATAGTTAACATATACATCTTTGACGATATCAATGTTCTTTGCCTGGAGTACAGGATTGAACATCACAAAGTTAATATTATCGACATTCTTGTGAATGAGCAGCTGCAGAACTTGAGTGAGATGCCTATAATTCGACTTACAGACAACGGTGTTTGTGCGCACACGTAACCCAAATTCGTTGGCGTGATCTATCGCTTCCATAATATGCTGAAAGCTTCGCGGTACTTTTGTCAGGTCGTCATGCGTATGGGCATCATGACCATGGATGCTGAACAGGATATCATCGATACCCGCATCGACGAGGCTGGCAATATAATCACGCTTGGACAACCGGATACCATTTGTAATGATACAAATAATCGAAAAGCCAAGCGTTTTTTTGGCATATGAGATCAATTCAGGTAAATCATTGCGCAACGTAACTTCTCCGCCGGTAAACTCAATCTCTTCTATACCAAGCTTCTTGGCTTGTATGAGTTGCTTCTTCGCCTCTTCGGTTGTCAGCGTATTTTCATTTGACTTCGTTACGACAGAGTCATAGTAGTAACAGAAAGGACATTTAGCATTGCACGCATACCCCAGATTAATTTCGACTTTTTTTGTATAGTTCAGCATGGCGGGTTATTCTCTTTTTTAAATGCAAATTGTTCCAACAGGCATATGGATGATTACTGAATTTTGAGAATCCTTTTTGTCGTCAGTTTACCTCAGATATCTCTTAGGTCGCTAAGATGAGTGTACTGGAAACTGGATGCGTTGCTAAATACATTGCGAATATCGCTGAATATTGAATGCAAGAAGATATTTTATTGAATTAATCAAAGGAGCCTTTATGACCGCATTGGTCCGATGGGGTATATTGAGTGCTGGGCGAATTGCCGATCACTTTGCCGGTGATCTCAAAAAAACTCCCGGCGCGAAGGTAGTTGCTGTGGCTGCGAGATCGGCTCAGCGGGCGACAGCCTTCGCTACAAAACATAGTATTCCCCGCGCGTATGGTTCATACGAAGAACTGGCTAAAGACCCGGATATCGATGTTATCTATATTGGAACAACGCATAATTTTCACAAAGCGCATACATTGTTATGCCTTGAAAACGGTAAACATGTGCTGTGTGAAAAACCATTTGCACTCAATGCGGTAGAGGCTCGTCAGATGATTGCCTGTGCCCATGAGAAAAAACTTTTTCTCATGGAAGCCATGTGGTCGAGATTTAATCCAGTCTATATGCAAGCCATGCGATGGGTCAATGATGGATTGATCGGAGAGGTTCGAATGCTCAAAGCCGATTTTGGGTTCAGGGCACCCTGGGAACCCGAGCGTAGACTGCTTAATCCAGCGCTTGGCGGTGGATCGATCCTGGATGTCGGTATTTATCCGATTGCACTGGCATCACACTTATTTGGTTTACAGCCATCTCACATTCAGGCGCTTGCATTTTTAGGCACAACCGGTGTCGACGAACAGGCGGGTATAATTTTAAAATATACGCATGGCCAACAACTTGCTTTGCTCTCAAGTGCCGTTCGTACACGCATTCCGAATAACGCTTTGATTATCGGCACCGAAGGAATGGTTTGGATGCCCATGTTCTGGCGTGCCCGGCTGGCGCTGCTTTGGCGCCCGAAAAAATTGCCTCGGATCACTTGGGGCAGGGCGGGATATCAATTTGAAGCAACTGAAGTAGGTCAATGTATCCGAGAGAAAAGAATGGAAAGCACTGTGATTCCTCTTGACGAGTCTCTAGCGCTGATGGAAACAATGGACCAGATAAGGGAAAAAATCGGTCTGAAATATCCAGAGGAATAAATAACATAAGGATCTTAGGAAGTTAAAGCGGTTTTGAACGTATTAATTTAAGAGTTTTCCTGATAAATTCTGATGTTCTTATTTGCTCCGAAGTGAGTGCATTCAACATCAAAATTATTTGATATATTCACATTGGAGTAATTAGCTATCTACTGGTATACTTCCGGCACTCTTTATGGCTTTACCTTATAAAGTAAGAAATCCGGGTTTAAGTTGTTAAGTATGGTATCTATTTTCTGGCCAGCAATTGAACTGACAGACTGGTTATGGGGTGATAGATATTACATTAATACAAAATAGATTTATAAATTTTTATGGCGGGCCTCCCCGCATTGCAAGATGGTGAATCTGGTCAGGTCCGGAAGGAAGCAGCCACAGCTATTTATTGCGAGTGCCGGGGGTCGGGCTCGCCACCCCAACAATATTGGGATCTGTTTTTCCGGACTACTCACTGGCCTAATAGAATCTAATTCGCTCTTCAATCCAATCAAAAAACGTGTCTCAAACACAAGCCCTTGCGCGTAAGTGGCGCCCAAGAAATTTCTCAGAATTAACTGGACAGGAACATGTGGTCAGGGCATTGACTAATGCACTTGAACAAAACAGACTGCATCATGCCTATTTGCTAACCGGTACGCGTGGTGTGGGCAAAACAACCATTGCCCGTATCCTGGCTAAGTCACTCAACTGTGAAACAGGGGTAACTGCAACGCCATGTGGTACTTGCTCGGCATGTCTACAGATTGATGCGGGGAGTTTTATCGATCTCACTGAATTGGATGCGGCCTCAAACACGCAAGTCGATAACATGCGTGAGCTGTTGGAGAATACGCTTTACGCACCCACCAGTGCCCGCTACAAAATTTACATCATTGATGAAGTTCACATGCTTTCCAAATCGGCTTTCAATGCCATGTTGAAAACATTGGAAGAACCTCCGGCGCATGTCAAATTCGTGTTGGCAACAACAGATCCGCAGAAAATACCGATCACGGTTTTATCCCGCTGTCTGCAATTCAATCTAAAACAAATTCCGCAAACACAAATTGCCGATCATCTTAAAAAGATATTGGCACAAGAAAAAATTCCGTGTGATACGCTATCCATGCAATTAATTGCCCGTGCCGCGCAAGGCAGCATGCGCGATGCCTTAAGCTTGCTGGATCAAGCCATTGCCTTCGGCGAGGGGAAAATTGAGGAAGCAGTTGTACGGAATATGCTGGGTATCATTGATCAGAGCTATCTTTTCAATCTGCTGGAAGCATTGGCGCTGAAAAATGGTGTAATGCTATTGTCATTAGCGGATGAAATGGAAGCACAGTGTCTTTCGTTTGATACCGCTTTACAAGATATCGCGACTTTATTGCATCGTATCGCATTGGCACAAACTGTTCCACAGGCGATCAATGAGGATTTACCCGAATACACGCGTATTTTTGCATTAGCGAAGACTTTTAATCCCGATGATATTCAGTTGTTTTATCAGATTTCATTGCACGGACGCAGTGATCTAAGCCTGGCACCCGATGAATACGCTGGTTTTACCATGACGCTGATGCGCATGCTGACGTTCATGCCGAATGATCATGCTGCAGATCATCAACCGCAGCCAATTTCATCAATTGACAGTAAATCATGCGGAAAAACGGATAACAAACAACAAATAGAATCAAAGCAGGCTGCGCAGCATTCGACGCAGACTATGAATAATGATTCATCGAATCTTGATTGGCCGCAATTAATCCAGCAATTAAAGCTGACAGGAATGGCCAAAATGTTAGCGCAACACAGCGAAGCTAAAATACTTTCAGCAGAAAAGATAGAATTGTATGTGCCCGATGTACATAAGCATCTGTTGGAGAAAAAATATCAGGATAAGATCCGGGAAGCACTGAATATTTACTTTAACAAGCCTATCACGCTCAATTTTTCTGTTGGCAGTATCACAGGACTGACGCCTGTGGCACTGCAACAACGTACTGAAGAAAAAAAGCAGGCAAACGCCATTGCAGCGATTGAGAAAGATCCGATCGTACAAGAACTCATTGAACAATTTGACGCAAAATTAATCGTCTCTTCAATTAAACCAATTCAAAAATAAAGGAGGTAACAAAAATGAGAGGTAATCTGGGAAACATGATGAAGCAAGCGCAAATGATGCAGGAAAATATGCAGAAAATGCAGGAGAATCTATCCGCTATCGAAGTGGAAGGCCAGTCAGGAGCGGGTATGGTTAAGATTGTGATGACCTGTCGGCATGATGTTAAAAGGATCAGTATTGATGACAGTCTTATAGGTGACGACAAGGAAATGCTGGAAGATCTCATCGCAGCTGCTTTTAACGATGCTGTGCGCCGTGTGGAATCCACCACTCAGGAAAAGATGGCAGAACTTACCAGTGGTTTAGGTTTACCCCCTGGATTCAAGTTGCCTTTTTAATCTCTTCAAAGCTCAATTGTAGTAGTTCAGACTTGACCTGACAGTAAGGTCTTGCCAAAGGGTGGGATTACCCGGTTTGATAGAGGTGTGATGTGGTCCAATAGATCCGGACACTCCAGTTAAGAGAAAATAGTCTTAATTGGAGGAAGAAATGGAATCAAGGAAACAATATACAAAGGAATTCAAACTGGATGCAATTAGCTTGATACTGGATCAGGGATTAACGATAGCAGAAGCTGCTAGAAGCCTGGAAATCAGGGCAAACATGCTTGGGCGATGAGTCAGGGAGAGCCAGGCGGATACTAATGCTTGAGCGGCAAATATTAAAGGAGGCGGCGGTCTTTTTCGCGAAAGAAACGAAGTGAAGTATTCGTATCAACCAACGCTTTGGTGAGTTGCTTGAGAAGACCATGCTCACCAATTAAGTCTTCCGGTTTTTTATAATCAGCCAACAGGCTATCAATTAGGCCGGTCGGCAGGGGTTTGGGTGTGGCCATTTTTACTCCTAAAGTTTATAAGCAGTTTCCTGCTAAATGACCATTTACACAAAATTATTTACACCCTCTAATTCGTTACTAGTTAATTATATGTTTTATAATTATAATTGCAGTAATTAAAAGAAGATGCGTATTAAATATTACTAGTAATAGTTGATGATTTTACATGTCATGTTCTATTGGAACGTACCATCCTTTTTGGCTTTTTTGATTTTTTCAATGACATTCCAGTTTTTTATATAACTTTCTTTATAATTTTCTCTAATTCGTGGAGCATTAATATTCATCCACTTATCTATGTCTTCATAGGTTACTGAAATTTCACCAAATAAATCCTCATTCATCTAATTTTTTCCTAAAAAAAAGCACGCAAGTGCGGCTCGTTTTAATCATTACGGCTAAATTACGCCAATACTAAATAGTAATTCTGTAGTAACAATTTGTTTATTAATGCTTTAATAGAAAAAATGCAATTGCTAATAATTTGTATTATGTTAAATTAAACCGCAGAAATAAATTTCGCAGAAAATATGATAAATTTTCTCAATTTCTCGATCAGCTAATCAATGGGTGTGAAAATACTCGTCTAAGTCTTTAGATCCCTTTTTCTGTAACATAAATCCAAGATACCCTCATATCCGACAAGCAATAACAACTTCTGAGTTGGTTGCTTGTCTTGGTTCTGTTAGTTAAATTGCAATCAATAAAAATTTGTAAAGATAACGATCTTGCTTTTAGATTGAGAAAAAAATGAACGATCTAATTTATGGCATCAACATAGAAGAAATAGAGCAAATCACGGGAGAAGATCCAAAAGTTATAAAGAAGTGGAAAAAAGGAACCAAAGAAATACCGGAATCTGCAATTAGGCTCTTAAGGCTATATCTCAATGGTGATGCGAGTGCTTTACTTGGAGATCAATGGAAAGGTTACCGCTTCATGGGCAATTTGATATTTGTACCTGAATGGAGGAATGGTTTTACTCCGGATGAAATAAGAGCTTTTTTTTGGAATGCTCAGCAAATTTCAAGCTTAAAGAATGAAATTGCTGTGTTAAAACAAGAGCTAGAAAGACGTAACAATGATATTGATCTTCTTGAAGTTAAGGCAGATTTCTATAGACGCCAACTGATACTTGAAAGCAAATTTGGCCTTATTTTACAGAGAACGTTTTCTTAATTAAACTTCTTAAGATATCTACTAAAAACCCAGCCCTCGGCAATTTCACCTAATTCATTCCTAAAATTAATCTTTGACCAATTTCTATCTTTTTGAATAAGAAGAATAGTTTGTCCAAAAGTAAGCTCATCTACAATTTCGCTTTTCTGATTGGGTTTCACATAAACATTAAGATATTTTTGAGAAACGAATCTAAAATATATAAATTCTGAATTATCACTAAGCAAAGATTTAAAAGAATTTAATTCTTTACGAAGTGGTTGATCGATCTCTTTTTCTGTGGGTTGACAGGAAATTAAAGGTAGATGACATTCAGCAAAGTTCTTTATATACGTATCAACAATAGATGGGAAAACTAAATATAGTGCAATAAAAGACAAGCTAATAAAAATATACCTTAACCATTCAGGAAGCTGATTAAATAAATCTGCAATCTTTTCAGCATCTTGTGATTCAGTTATAGAAGTAAGCTGTTGTTTGATAGCTTCTTCATCAAGAATATCATTACTTACACTATGAAACCTATCTTTGCTTCTTATTGAATAAAGTTCACTAATATCAAAAGAATTTGCAATTAAAGCCGCCGATCTTAAATGCAAATTGGATTCCAATACTAATTCGTTAAGTACAGAATCATTTAAAAATGATTTTATCCCCTGATTTAAAGAAGACTTGTTAAAAGAATCTAGTACACCTAAACCGCCCGCAGATCTTAAATCATTCTTTAATTTTTCTAAAGCAGTGCTCTCAGCAAGAGAAGCTAATCCTCGTGTTGAATGCATTTGAGTAAACGCAGCTTCTGCTAAACCGATATGAGATCCTAAATCGTTTTGTAACTTTTCATATGAATTATTTACAGCAAGGGAACCTAAGCCTCTAATTGACTGAGAATTAATTAAAGAATCGACCACGCCTAAACCGCCTAAAGATCTTAAATCGTTCTTCAATTTTTCTAGAGCAGTGCTCTCAGCAAGAGAAGCTAATCCTCGTGTTGAATGCATTTGAGTAAACGCAGCTTCTGCTAAACCAATATGAGATCCTAAATCGTTTTGTAACTTTTCATATGAATTATTTATAGCAAGGGAAGCTAAGCCTCTAATTGACTGAGAATTAATCAAAGAATCGACCACATCCAAACCAGTAAATCTTAAATCATTTTGTAATTTTTTGAGTGTATTGTGATTAGCAAGGGAAGCCAATCCTCGTGCTGAATTAAGTTCATCTATAAACATACAATCTCCAATCTAAATATTTAATCAGATAATATTTCTTTTAATAAAACCATTATATTGTTTACCAGAATGGCATTAGGCGATCATTAACCAAGATAAAAATGACATCAATGCATTGACCCGCTACGAAAAATCGAGAACTCCTACATTTTGCCTTTGGCAAAGCCTCGGAGCCTCCTTTCGATATTTTCTGCTAGTTAAAATTTAAGTTAGCCAAGTTGCCCTACTTAAGCAGTAAAGTAGTAACTACATTTCCTCACTTAGCTTTCACTCAGGTAGGGGCAATTATTCTCGCAGATTTATTAAGTCATTAACGTTCTTTTACAGATTGAGAAAGAACTGATCCCGCTAGACTTTTTGTTTCATCACTAAATTTCTTACTATTAAGAACTATTGCTGCACGATCCTCCATTTTAGAGCTAGTTTGCTTCGCACTATTAATTTGTGATAACGCAGAACCTGCCAAACTCTTTGCTACTGCGGATGAGTTTGGGTCTCTTAATGTTTTAGATGCTTGTGAGCCTAAGCTTTTTGATGTTTTACGTGAATTACCTGACATATAAAACTCCATATTTAGATAAAAATAGTCAAATAAATATTTTTTTGAAATATCCAAAACCACTATATGTAGTATTTAAAAAAATATTTATGGCCAATTATAGTATATGTGCGTGAATTTGTAAATTTTGACTATTAAGAATATTTTAATTGTCAATTAATATTTTTATTATTTAACCATCCAAACCTAACCGCCGCCGCACAACTCTCCGGAACAATATTCAAGCGTTGCGCCTTATGTCCATAACAAACACAGTTCGTTTTGTTCTCAACACAAGCCGCAACCTGTGACCAGTCCACTTGATCCGATACCATTGATAAACTTGATTTGGTTTCAGTCGTGATGATTGGTTGCGAAATATTGACCGCTTTAACTGGCTCTATAGGCTCTTGTTTTACTGTTGCTGATGCTGCGGTATCATTTAATGCGATGGGCGTCTCCAATCGCTCTGTAATGCGTCCATACGTGAACATCGCCATAGCGGGTACCGCGAACAATAGAAAAAGTGCTGCATAGACCATTTTGGGTATGGCACGCTTCGGTTTTTCTAAATGAAGGCTGGCTGAATAGTAAAGTTCGAAGGCTTTCTTTTCGATGTGATACGGTTTTTTGACTGCATTCTGCCGATTGGTTTTCAGTTTCGGATTAGCGCAGTATTCCGACCATTCATAACTTTTAGATCCTGACCATTCCTGACTTAAGTGAATATGACGATCTGCATTCTCCAATACGAACGGATGCACGAACTTTGGCGATTGGGTAATCACCAGGAAATCCAGGCCGTGCTTTCTGTGTTGAGAGAGATACTTGATAT
The DNA here is from genome assembly GCA_017984435.1 of Nitrosomonas sp. Taxonomy (GTDB): domain Bacteria; phylum Pseudomonadota; class Gammaproteobacteria; order Burkholderiales; family Nitrosomonadaceae; genus Nitrosomonas. Next base: position 40,743 of record JAGNZK010000021.1, read on the forward strand.
ATTCCGGTGGATCTCTTAGATCGATGGCCGGCCAAGGATAAGCAGCTTCATCCACTACAATCAGACTGCCTTCTACGATGTTGTTTAGTTTCTGTTTTCCTTCCGGCTCAGTTTCATCGACCGGTGTGCGTTCTGCCCAGGTTTTGAGCTTGGCTATCGATAATTTGATGTGCATGAGTTTCAAGTCAGGAATGCCGCACACGTAAACAATGCGATCCGCTTCCACAGCAGGTTTGATGTGGCTCCATACCGCATGATTGGTTTTGCCACATCCAGGCGTGGCGGTCAGTATGATGATCATTTCGGTATCACTCCCAGTTTAGGCAACAATAAAAAGGTCATGCGGAACGTAATCGCACCCATGATGATGCCAAGCGCTTGGCCAAACCCGGCCAGGTTGATGATCTGCAATGCAAACGATGGGATGTTGCCGTAGTAGCCTTGTGCCTGGGCATAGAGCAATTCAAACGCAATGGCGATGGCGCCATAGCTGATAACCCCTATTCCCAAACCCATAAGTGCGCGAACCGCTAAGAATCCAACATAAGAACTTAAGAAAGCACCAAGGGGTATGATCAGAAGATTAAACATTATTTAGCCTCCGTGCTGCGTACACCTGAAACGATGTAGATGCCAGCGATTGACGCCAGCAGTAAGATGAAAGGATTGATCATGATGGCGGTATCACAAATCGGTTGGGTTGGAATGGTGAACGTGTGACCTACGCCGGATAAAGCGACATCGATATCCGGTGGACAGGTGCCCTCTCCCCAACTGGTACTTGAGAATGTAGCCTGGACGTTATGCGTAGGCAGTTCAGCCGGTGGCACTTCATCGAACTTGATCTCGAAGGTCTGCGGCTTGTTCTCTGTTTGTGGCTGTGAACTGTAGCTGGTGGAGGTATTGGAGCTGATCTGCGTGTTGTTGTTATCGTACTGGATCTTGGTGACCGTTTCCTTGATGATGACTTTGCCGGGTTTTTCCGTGGTACCGGCATCAATGGCTTCAATTTCTGTGACTGTTTCTTGTCTGCCGGTAACATTGCCTTGTGCGTCTTTGGTAGGTGTTGATTCAACGCCCAGGCGTGCTTTTTGGTTTGGGTTTAGCGTTGGAATGCCGGTGGTTGGAATCGGTATTCCTTTATCGTTTAACTCAGGTACAAAGCGGGCATCGTTGAGCAATGATTCTTTAGCATTCCAATCTGCGGTAGTTGTCGGTGTTGACGTAGGTACAGGTGGAACAAAAGTACCTATCATTGTGCCCTGAAAAAGCTCTGAATAAGATCCGTCAGATTTAAACCTTAGACGATAATCAAGACCGACAAGCGTTCCAGCGTTATAACGTGGCTGTGAGTCGCCAAACTCGCAATTAGATGGATTAGCAGCAAAACACGCATTGGCAGCTTGAACAGCAGCACGATAATTCTTGTCTGGATAACAGGGAGCACCTCCACCATTATTGATGCACCAGCCAACATGGGTTTCGATGGCGGCTGTTCCTGTCGGGCTGGAGAATGTCTTAAAAACGCCATCGACATTGCAAATGTCAGTCAATTCACAAACCAGTGATGCGGCGGTGATTGCCATGCCAACGGGACCACCCAGAACCGCCAGAGCACGAACGGCTTTACCGACTCTCGATACATCAACATCGGCGGTTTTGGTGATGTCAAAGGATTGCAGACCCTTGGAAGTCTGAATCATTGCGGTCGATGTGGTGCTTAATCCGGTTGGCGGTGAATTGAGCGTAATGCGCGATGTGCCATTGCTGTCTGAGAATGCTTTGGTATAGGTACCGGATTCATTCTTGATCCATCCAGCCAGGTCGATTTCGCCTGGCTCGGCGGCATAGGATGAACTTGCACAGAATAGCAAACTGATTAAACAGCGGTGAATATAAGCCATAGTGCACCCATGAAAGCGAGAAGATAGAAAAAGTCGTAGAGCCAAAGTTCCATTATTGAAATGCCTTGATAATTGCGCGGATGGTGAAACCGGCGATCAGAATCAATGCCAGTTCCCACATGAGGGCGGTTTGATTAAGTAGGGATGGATCACAGGTGACGGCTTGCGGCGTGAAATTCCAAGGTGTACCAGATGTTCCGTTGGTGACGTTGTAGGACTGCATAATCACATAACCGCCAGGATCGGCAGTGCAGTTAATCATTGTGGTAGTTAAGCCGCCACCCGACAACTTGAAACATTCTTGCGCGAAGGCAACGTGAAAATCGTATAAGGTGTCGTGGCAGATGCTATGGAATTTATAGCCCATCTTTAGATGTCCGAAGTGTTGAAGGGGGCAAAAGCCCCCTTATGAATCAGGTTAGAATGCGTTTCTGATCCACTTCCAAACTTTGATGCCAATGTGAACCAAGATCACGGCAGCGCCTACGGTTGCGACGTCCGTTGCTGCGGATGTGATGGCCGTGGTGACGCCTTCGGGGACTGCGGAATGTGCTGGAGAAAGAAAACCAAATGTGAGACCGAAGGTAAGCAGGATTGCAGTCAAAGAGTGTTTGGTTTTGTTGATTACACGGTTACCGACAGTCGTCACGACGTCTTTTACTTTCTTGCAGATGTTTTTAACGTTTTGCCACATGGTTAATACTCCTTTTGAAATGGTGCGGGATTGCACCCCATACGCCCACACGTGAGCGTATAGGCTGGAATCACTCCCCTACTGCTTTTAAGTGTGGAATGTCATCTTCCAGGCTGTACCATTCCGGCATTGATAGAGGTTTCATTTCTACTATGCGAACCTTGACCGGGAAAGTTTCGATATTTCGCGGTTCGGTAATATCGATACCGTAATCGCGCAAGATTCGCGCGTGACGATAAAAAGTACCATTGCTTAACAATTGTCTGAGATCCTGTCCTGCCATCCATGCCGCCGCATGTACTCTGCTTTTTGTCGGTATTGCATCCAAAATGTCCGGCTCGTCACTGCGATCAACGGCGTTGAAGATTTCAGTTTGTTCATGAAAAATCTTAACAAGTTTTTCATCACTGATTTTGTTAATTTCCATCATGTCGAGATCGTTTAAGAGTCTACGTTTCAGTTCAATTTCCACTCGAACCACTCCTTGTTCTTTACACCATAAATAAGTTGGATCATCTTCTGCACATCCATGTTTTAGCATTTCGATGTGCTTGATATAGGCTTTTAGCATGTGCCGGGAATTTACCCACCAGACTGACTCATCCCCTGCCCGGCCTTTCTTCATTCTTGATACTGAACGGGTAGCAAGCCAGCGTATTAGGTGCCTTGCCTGTGATTCTGAACCCGTCGCAAAATTGGCGGTAAGGTCGATGCGAGATACTCGCGCCGATGGTGCCCCTGACTCACCAATTGCATGCCCAACTTTTCCGGCATTGAAAGCTGGTAGGCTTCTAGCCAGCAATATTCGATTACATTTTCTAAGGGTTTCCTGCCATCCACAATTGAACAGGTTGTCTTTGCGAGAAAACCTGCCCACGTTTCCACTAAGTGATATATGTCTACCGTCACTTTTGATACGTAGGCTGGTTTCATGAGACCCTGAAAAATTCGCGGCGCGAACTCTTTCAAAACGAGCATTTCCAAGGGGATCGTAGTCGACATTGATTCCGCCGGTGTAGATGGGGAACGGTTCCGACTCTGTATGTAACTGAGAAATGGTGAGCCAATCGATAAAGATTTCATTAGCCATGCTCGAATATTTAAGAGGTAAATTGATCACAAATTAATAAAAATTCCCAAAATGGGAATGAACGGCGTAGTGTTACTAGCCGTTGGATGCAGATTTCAAAACTGGCTGAGTTGTGGTGCCGGTCACAATCTGTGAAATTTTGCCTTTGTACAAAGATGGTTCAAGAACCAAATCCAAGGTGCAGGGATATTTGAAGGTTGAGAATTGATCGATGATGGAAGGATCAAGCGGCATTTCACCAGGTTCATAACCATAACCTTTCACGCTGAATTTTGCGCTAGCAACATTTTCAATAGGGACAATTACAAAAATGGCACCCATATCGAACTGGTTGCCGGATTCCTTCGCTGTTCCTTTCATTTCTTTAACGCCAAGTACGTGGATTTTCATTTTTGATGCTCCTTTGAAGATAGATAAAAAAATAGATCATGCCTTCGCTCTTCCTTGCGTCATCGCTCAGTCATGATCCTCGTCTGCTACTAAATCGTGTGTGTCGGTTATATATTGATAATCGCTGTCAGACATGATTGCGTCGGGGTGGTAGCTGCGCCAACAATCGCCGAGTTCTGGAAATTTGCTATTGTCGGTAGCTTGAATTATTGCTAAGTGATATGAATTCATAAAAACCCCGTTGACATGTAGAAATTAGAATCGTAAGATGCGAACAAATATGTTCACACTATAAACAGAACAAATATGTTCTGTCAAGGGGAAAATTATGGAATTAAAAGAATACTTAGAACTCGCTGAGAAAAAAGCAGGAAAACAAATAGAACTAGCGAAAATACTTGATATCTCTGAAGCTTATATAAGAATGGCAAAAACAGGAAAAAGGGGTCTACCCGATGCAGTATGTATGATGCTTGCGGATTATTTAGAGATTGATAGATTAGAAATTATCGCTAAAAGTAACCTCATCACCGAGAAAGATGAAAAACGAAGAAAAATATTAGAAAGTTGTATTTCCAAAGCTGCAACTATCGCGGCGGCAGCACTAATTTTCGGTGGTAGTTCAATGACTTCCAGCCCTGCTCATGCGGCTATGTCAGAAAACATGAGTGGCAACAATTTGTATTATGTAAAATAATAAATATAATAACATTTATAATCAATTACTTACAAAGTGGTCTTTTTTATAACGTTCCAACCTGCTTTCGGCGTGTGAATTTTGCCTTTTACTAAGCGCTCTACAATAAAGTCGCAGATACTCCATATCAACGCCTGATTCAATCAGGCGTTTTTTTTCCTTCATAACATACCGATAATATTTTCTTTTTTCAGATTTATTTCTTGTATATCGTATAAACCAATATAGATTATTCAGTTTTGAGAACATTTTTAAGAAATAAGAATGTAACGACAAATATATTAAATATTTACCCGTTTAAACATAGAGATAATTGGTTAACTAATGCTATATTATTTAAATATCAGTTTTTATTTCTATTAATGGACTCACAAATAGTTAAACTTATCTATTTTAAAATGGATTTTGCAAGTGAAACTCGACAAATAAATGGATGAAAGAATTATGCTAAAAAAAATTATTTATCTTTTGCTTTTTATTTTTCTATTTACGTTGAAAGCTGCTATAGCTCAGTCAACGCAAGCAACTAATAACAATAACCAAATATATGATAATGAAAATGAGTACTTGAAAAAAATTATAAAGATTAATACAGATGAGATTGAAATTTTACGCCGAGACCAGATTAATTACAGAATTGAAAAAGATCTGTTGAAAGAGGCATATTCTGCTAATTATGAAAGAATCAATTTATCCATTACCCTTCTTTTAGGTTTAATAGGGGCTTTCGGAATCTTTGCGACAACAAGGATTAATAGTGTAAACAAGGACTATAGAAAAGAATTACAAGAATTAACTGCACTAAAAGTACAATTCGACACAGAGTTAAAAGAAGTTACGCGTAAGCAAGATAAGGTTCAAAATCAAGTAGATGAATTGTCTAAGGATCAAGTACTAACACTGCAGGTGATGGATATTATTGAAAGAGTAATTAATCATTTAAATATGAAAAATTGGCAGTGGGCGCTGCAATGGATTTCTCAAGGTCTTCAGATCGATCCAGATAATATTCTTTTATTAGATACAAAAACTCATTGTTTAGTACAACTTGGAGATTACCAAGGAGCTGCTCAAGTGAGCAAGAAGTTGGTTGGAAGTTCAACTGATAACCCACAACATACTAAATGTGTTTTAAATTTACTGGAAATTTTAGCATTACTTAAAGATGATGATTTCAATGATTATTATCAAAAATATAAAGACACAATTTCTAAAGATTATAATGATAATTTGATAGCGGACTTCTTACGCATTTTCAAATTCATAATTGATAATAAACTCGACGAAGCCACAAAAATTATTTCTCCATTCGTTAGTATTAGTAGTGGTGAAACTTTCGTACATGCTTTTGAATCTTTGTGGCCGCTAGATATAGCAAAAAATTTGATCCCTAAGCTTGAAACTCCTCTCCAAAAAAAATATCTGCAAATTATTATAGATTTCTATTCAGGAAAAATTCACGGAAATAAGGTTAAAGAATTCTTAGCAACCCAGCAAAGTGCATAATTTTTTACCAAAAAATGTGATTAGGCTTAAAAGAAGTGGCCTCACTTGATTGGACAGTTTTTTGCATTTCTTAAGTGGAAATCTTGCGTAAATGCCTACCCTGCTTTTTGCATTGCAGGCAGGTTATCGAAGTAGAACTCATTGGGTGTTTTGTCGTC
>JAGNZK010000065.1 GCA_017984435.1 Nitrosomonas sp.
ACTTTTGGTCTCTTGATAAATAATGGAACCGACAAGCCTAATTGTTTCATCAATGCGCTTCCTTGCAGTGGTTAGATCTACCGAGTATTTTACAAGTTTTTGGGACTTATTCAGAGTTTCCTTAAGAACAGGCTTAGAATGCTCATTTATTAAACATCAATTGCACTTTCTCGCCTGTTTTTGCCTTGCATCGCTGTATCAACGTTTTTTAACGGCTTGCTAGGGTCAAGTAGGTTTACCAAATTAAACCCTGTTATTCTCCGGTCATTTGATTCTCGGACAAATTCTGCGTAAGAATTTAGTCAAAAGCGATATTCAATAAAGTAAAAGCGTGGAGTTTCTACTTTATTGAGATTTTTCTAGTTGTTTAGATCCGATGATTTTCTGCTCTCTACGCAATCTTTCGTATCATGAGTGCTCGCCAGTTCAACTCGATTCCTGCCTTTATGCTTAGCTAAATAAAGTGCTTCATCGGCTCTTTGTAAAAGTAGGTTTTCATCCAATGTTTCCTGCTCGGTGCTGATGGCGACACCCAGGCTGATAGTAACAGGGATCAGTGTCTGATTAGCATTAATCTCTTGGCACGCAATGGCATTGCGGAATCTTTCGGCAGCTTTTAAAGCACCAGCCTGATCATAGGGTGAGACAATCGCTAAAAACTCTTCGCCACCATAGCGCCCAATGTATTCATGAGAGCGCGCTGATTTGGTCAATCGATCAGCGATTTCGCATAACACCGTGTCGCCTGTGAGATGACCGCAGGTGTCATTGATTGTTTTGAAGTGATCAATATCAATCATAATGATCGCAATGCCAAGACCACCCCGCTTGGCGCGCAAAATTTGTTTATGCAGGATATCGAATATGGCGGGCCGGTTGAATAGGCCGGTTAATGCATCATGGGTGACGCGTTGCTCTAATGATTTTTTCTGCGCGATGAGTTGTTTGTTTAGCTTTACTCCCTTGTACAGCTGAGTTTTTTCAATGATGAGCGCCAAATGGCTGGCGATTTGCAGCGATAAATCCTTGTGTGGGTTTTTGTAAATATTTTTTCTACGGCACGAGAAGAAAATAAATCCAATCGGCTTTCCGGTGGCAATCAAAGGGCATATCAAACAAGAATGGATACCTTCTTTAGAGGCGGTTTTAGCAAGAATGGACTTTGCGTATTTTTCCAGATGTGCGCTCAAATCGTTAATGATCAGCATTTCACGGGTATCAAGGATTTGCTGCAAACAGTTATCCGCCATGGGAATAGAGTATCCTGCGTTTAGCTCAAGTTGATTGTAGTTGGCGCGCATCCAATACAATTTAAGTTTGCTTTTACTGCTTTCAAGTAAAGCCAGACTGATCCGGTCATAAGGTAAATGATCCTGAAACGACTCATAAATATGATTCAACACGTCAATCAGACGCAGATTAAAGTTACTCTCAACCATAATCCTGTAGAGAGATTGATTCTTATCAGATTGTTTTTGCAAACAGGAAGATAGTTTTTTGAGTGATTTACCCAGTAGACCAATGTCATCGTCACCGTCAGGAATGTCCAGCGTAAAGTCGCCATGCGCCATAGCATCGGCTGCTTTACGTAAGGCAAGGATTCGATCACTTTTTTTCATCTGTTTGTTACTGACCCGAATAATGATGCATGTTAGATTATATCGATACAGGTATTCGTAGAACACCTTCTAGCGTTCAGACTGGTTTGCAGATCATTAATTCAAAAATTGAACAACGCTTATTGGACAGTTTACTGGTTGAATAAAGATAGATAATAAGCATTCTTGAAAATTTTCATATCAATACCTAACAACTCTGGGATATTTAAGCAATGTCAATGCTAAAATTCTTAAATTGATTATTGAAACTAGCGAATAGGTGAAAGCAGGATGATCGGGATTTTAATTCTCACACATGAAGACTTAGGGGATCATTTGATTCGCTGTGCAAGTCATGTTGTTGGTATGAAGCCGCCGCAATTGATGCATTTGAGTGTTTTTCCACAAGATGATCCCGACACCGTGTTCTCTAGCGCGAGTGCATTAATCAAGCAGTTGGATAGCGGTGATGGTGTGCTGGTACTCAGTGATATTTTTGGCGCAACGCCGTGTAACATTGCCAGTCGACTGGTACAACACGGTAAAGTGGAGTGTGTTGCAGGTGTTAATTTACCGATGCTGGTGCGTGCACTGACCTATCGCAATGAACCGCTGTCTGTAGTGATCGAGAAAGGACTCAGTGGCGGCCAAGGCGGGGTGGTACATATTAATGATTAATGCGGAATCTTGTCATGCAAATTAGAGAAGTGGAGATTGTCAATAAATTGGGACTGCATGCGCGCGCGTCTGCAAAATTGACCAAACTGGCCAGTCAATTTAAATGTGAAGTTTGGGTAACGCGTAATAACCGTCGCGTGAACGCGAAAAGTATTATGGGGGTTATGACGTTGGCAGCGAATAAAGGCTCGCGCATACAGATCGAAACAACCGGTGATGACGAGATTGCAGCAATGACGGCATTGGTTGCATTGGTTGAAGATTATTTTGGTGAAGGCGAATGAGCTTTATCCTGCAGGGTATCGGCGTATCTGAAGGTATTGCCATTGGGCATGCGCATTTGGCTGCGCCTGCCGCGTTGGAGGTAGTGCATTATTTAATTCCAAAAAATCAGGTGGACAAAGAAATTGCACGCCTGGATAGTGCTTTTGCTGTCGTTCGTAAAGAATTTGAGACATTGCAGCAATCTGTCACCGATGGGCATGCGCGCGCTGAATTTAGTGCATTTCTGGATTTGCACCTGATGATTTTGGATGACCCGATGCTTTCCGAGGCGACGCATAGCATGATCGCGCAAACGCTGTGTAATGCCGAATGGGCGCTGACACAGCAGATGCAAGAGTTACTGGCGCAGTTTGAAGAGATCGAAGATGCTTATTTGCGTGAACGCAAGGTCGATGTGGTGCAAGTGGTTGAACGTGTCCTTAAAGCGATGTTGGGGCATTCCGGTTATCTGCCAACTGCATTGAAACTTACCGGCGATAGTATTCTGGTTGCGCATGATTTAAGTCCCGCCGATGTAATGCAGTACAAGCAGCACCAGTTCACCGCTTTTCTTACCGACCTGGGCAGTCAGACGTCGCATACCGCCATTGTTGCGCGCAGTCTGAATATTCCTTCGATTGTGGCATTGCACCACGCGCATCAATTGATTCTGGAAGATGATTGTCTGATTGTCGATGGTACGCATGGCATCATCATCGTTAATCCGGATAAGTATGTGCTGGATGAATATCGCTTACGGCAAGGCCATCTGGAGCTGGAGAAAAGAAAGTTACAGCGTATTAAAAGCGTTGCGGCAGTCACACTGGATGGTATGCCGATCGATTTATATGCCAACATTGAACTGCCGGAAGATATTGCGCAAGTCAAAGAAAGTGGTGCCACTGGTATCGGTTTGTTTCGCAGCGAATTTTTGTTTATGAACCGTGATGATTTGCCGGGTGAGGATGAGCAATTTGAAGCTTATCGTACCGTTGCGGTCAAGATGCATAAACAGCCGGTTACCATTCGTACATTTGATCTGGGTGCAGACAAAAATCTCAGAGGTGCTATACAAGTTGCGGCGAATCCGGCGCTGGGTCTGCGTGCGATTCGCTGGAGCCTGGCGGAACCCAAGATGTTTCATACGCAACTACGTGCTATTTTGCGTGCCTCCAAGTACGGTAACGTTCGTATCTTGATACCGATGTTGTCAAATGTGGCGGAAATTGATCAGACCCTGCATCTCATTGAATATGCAAAGAAGACGTTGCGCGATGAAAAAATTCATTTTGATGAGCATATTAAGGTGGGTGGTATGATTGAGATTCCGGCTGCTGCTTTAAGTCTGGATATTTTTATGCGTAAACTGGATTTCTTGTCCATCGGTACCAATGACTTGATTCAATATACCTTGGCAGTTGACCGGATTGATGATGCGGTGGCACACCTGTATGACCCATTTCATCCGGCCATTATATGGTTGGTTTCGCATATCATTCAGAGCGCCAATCGTGCCAAAGTACCGGTATCGGTTTGTGGGGAAATGGCTGGAGATAAGCAGTTTACGCGATTGTTGCTGGGTTTGGGTTTGCAGCAATTTTCCATGTATCCGGCCCAGCTATTGACTGTGAAGAACCAGATATTAAAAAGCCATTTGCCTGATATTGTTCCGTTGGTAAACAAGATCATCAAAACGGACCACCCGGAAAAAATGGCTGCGTTGTTGGCTAAATTGAATGACTAGGGAAATTTTGAGTCAATGGATTATGTTTATGGCTCAACGAGTTCATCAGTACTTTTCGATTTGTTTTGCACTCATCAACCGATTGAATCAGAGTTTTCCCTAGTGTGTGCCGGTTTTTTTGGCGATATAATTGTCAACCGGATATTCGGTTATTTTCTCGGAATTTCCTTTATATAAATGCAAGATTCAAAATCAGTGGGGGTGATAACCCCTCAGTATGTGCAGATCGGCAAACCATTGCAGTTGAAGAGTGGATTGATGCTCGATAGCTATCACTTGGTGTATGAAACATACGGACAGTTGAATGCAGCACGATCCAATGCAGTATTAATTTGTCATGCACTGTCAGGTAATCACCATGTAGCTGGTGTTTATGCGGAGACAGAGAAAAGCCTCGGCTGGTGGGATAACATGGTGGGTCCTGGTAAACCGATTGACACTAATCGTTTTTTTGTCATTGGTGTAAATAATCTGGGCGGCTGTCACGGCTCTACCGGTCCCGCCAGTATCGATACCAAAACCGGCAAGCACTACGGTGCCAGCTTTCCTGTCGTCACCGTAGAAGATTGGGTGGAAACCCAAGCACAATTGGCGGAACATCTGGGGATTGAGCAATTTGCAGCGGTGGTTGGCGGTAGCTTGGGTGGTATGCAGGCAATGCAGTGGACGCTGGACTATCCGGAAAAAGTCCGTCATGCACTGGTGATCGCTGCGGCTGCCAAATTGACCGCACAAAATATTGCATTTAATGACGTCGCCCGCCAGGCGATTATGACGGATCAGGAGTTTTATGGCGGGAATTATTACGCGTATGACACTTTGCCGAGGCGCGGTTTACGACTGGCGCGCATGTTGGGGCATATTACTTATCTTTCCGACGATTCGATGGCAGCGAAATTCGGGCGCAGTCTGCGCAACGGAGAGCTTTCCTTTGGTTTTGATGTAGAGTTTGAAATTGAATCCTATCTACGCTATCAGGGTGACAAATTTGCCGATTTATTTGATGCCAACAGCTATTTGCTGATGACCAAGGCATTGGATTATTTTAACCCGGCCGATACGTATGACGGGGATTTGAGTGCGGCCTTCCGGGCTGCGAAGGCGGATTATCTGGTGTTATCGTTTACATCCGACTGGCGTTTCTCGCCGCAACGTTCGCGGGAGATTGTCAAAGCATTACTCGATAACAAGATTAACGTGAGTTATGCAGAAATCACTTCCAGCCACGGTCATGACTCATTTTTGATGGAAACGGATTATTACCATCAATTGGTACGAGCTTATATGGACAATATTTTTATCTAAATGATTAAGCGTATAAATTAACCATGAGTGATACAACAGTGCCCTCAACCATTGCATTACGTCCGGATTTCGCCGCCATCGCCGAGTGGATTAAACCTGGCGCAAAAATACTGGATTTAGGCTGCGGCGACGGCTCATTATTGCGCTATTTGCGCGACACGCGGCGTGTCTTTGGCTATGGTGTGGAGATTGACGATGATAAACTGCTCGGTTGTTTTCGTAATGGCATTAATGTGATTCAGAATGATTTGGAAGCGGGATTATCCAGTTTTGAATCGGATTCGTTCGATTATGTCATTTTGTCTCAAACCTTACAGGCCATGCGGCACACTGAAGGCATTATCCAGGAAATACTGCGGGTCGGTAAAGAAGGTATCGTCTCATTTCCCAATTTTGGTTACTGGAAAAATCGTATGCAGGTGATTGCCGGTCATATGCCTGTCTCAGAAGCACTGCCGTACCATTGGTATGACACTCCCAATATTCATTTATGTACGTTGGGCGATTTTGAGGCGTTGTGCCGGCAATGCAACGCGCGTATCCTCGAACGCCGGGTGATGAACAATGATCACCCGGTAAAATTTATGCCGAACCTGATGGGCATGCTGGCGTTCTATCGTTTTGAACGGCGCTTATAAGAGAACACACACAGTCTCCTAAAGAATCTGCGTGTGTTTCAGAAGTGTTCTTACTTAGAATAGCTAGAATTTAAAGGTAGCCATCGTATATCCATAGTTGGTGTCAGCAGAAAGGCCTTGCGCAACTTTATCAAAGTAAGATCCTTTGAATATGTGGCTATAGCCAATATCAAAGCTCACACGTTTTAAGTAACTCCATTGCGGATCCCATCCTAAGCTGACATCCAGCATACTGCCCAAAAAGCTGCCGGCCCGGCCGGTTGGGTCTTGCAAGCCGCTACCGACATACGCGCCATTTTTATCGGCTAACCAGTAGGCACGGTGAGCCAGCATCAACCGTACGGTAGGTGTTGGTACAAGGGTTGCACGAAAACCGACGGGGGAAAAAAGGTTGGATGGAAAAAAGGGTCCGAACATCCCCGTCGGACCATATTCGACGCGGCGCTTTGCATACAAAATATCAAAATTCTTATCGGGATCGCGACTTCCTGATGAGAAGTCGAATAAGTAAACAGCCCTGAGCGGCATTGGCGTATTGAAACTATACCCTATCTCGCCGTGATGGCGATGGGCAAATAGGCTTTTATCCCGAGTGTCGCCAAACTGGTACATGGATTCAATCTCATAGTCCATGCTGCCTTTTGTAGGCTTGGCGAACAATCTGAAACCGGTAGTTGATAAGTTCCGTTGTCTAAGCGAATTGTTTTCGTTCAACTGGAAAAAATAACCGTCGAAGTTAGCCCAGCGTAGATCGCGGTTGGTGACATACGCCCCTGAGAAATAAGATTCGGGAGTGTTCCAATTCAATGATGTCGTTTCCCGTTGCACCGGCCGTGAACCAAATACGCGCAAACTCCATTTTTGATCCGTATTACCGAGCATAAAGTGCAAGCCGTCGAATGCGGGTGATAAGGTCCCCCAACGATGACCGCCTACCAGACGGGATTCACCCAAATCCATCATGAAGCGACCTACTTCGAATTTTGCCGCATAGCCCGTACCCAGGAAGTTTTTGTCGTGCAGACCAAGGTGCAGTTGGGTAAAGTCAAAATGATCGGCTATATTCGGGTTATGATCTTGCCCGAAGTTGGCTAGCGGGGCACGGATATCTGTCAGTTCAAGCGTGAACTTGAGGGGATCAATGATATTCTTAATTTCCATTAGGAATCGAGTGCGTTGATGAATCTGGTCATTGAATCCAGGAATACTTTTGGTGAAGCCATTATCGTATACATCATAACGGGTGCGATGTTCGATCGCTACATTAAGCCAATCCGGCGCCATGGCTGCAAGTGGCGTTTTATGCTGTTCCATCAATGTGGTTAAGCTATCAAAGTCAAAACGAGTACGTCCGGGCGTTTCCTCTACACTGAAGGAGGTTCCATTGGATGCGATGTTGTTTTTGAAGATAATAGAGGGTTTCTCAGTTGTTTTTTTCTTCGCGTCTTCCTCTTCGGCGGCGAATAGTTGTTTACTCCATAGGAAACTTCCAATGATGAAAAAGGCTAACCAACAGGTAATTTGCATATTCTTCCAAGCCATTCCTTAATCTCCTTTTAATGAGCTGTGTTAAGTAAAATTCAGCTTAATCTATTAGTTTTTTGGAATGTTACTTGGGAGTGGCAGGTTGTAAAATACGTGCGAGCACCTAAGCGTAAGCACTTATGTGTAAGAATTCCAAGTGTTTTGCAGGACTGACGAATCAGTGGCAAAATTCGCGCTGGCACGTGTATTAAAATCTTATATGTCAGATACTTATGGAGATTTGCTGGTTTCTATCGTAAACTTTTATAAATTCTCTTATGAGATTATGAGAGCAGGGGTATAACTTGATAGGTGTACTGAAAGATTTAAGTGTCAGAACGTTGTTTGATGCAGCAGTAGATGCGATGATGTTGATTGATGACTCCGGCCATATAGTGCTGGTTAACCCGGTTGCGCAGAAACTGTTCAGTTATACTGAAGATCAGCTTTGTGGGTTAGCGGTTGAAATACTGATTGTGCGTAGATACCGGAAGCAGTACCGGTATTACCAGGAGCTTTTTTTTAGCCAATCGGTGAAGCATGTCATGAGTATTGGCAATGAATTTGTCGCACAAGACCAGAATTGTAAAGAAGTGTTGTTAGATGTCAGTCTCAGTCCTATTGAGGAGCAGCAGAGGCTTTTTCTGATTACATTCAATGTTGCCAACCGACGTCTTGAGGCCGAGGAGGCACTGCGAGCCAGCGAGGAACGCTTGCGTTTGGCGAAACAGGCAGCGGGTTTAGGTATTTTTGATTACGACCTGAAACGCAATATCGTTTATTGGGATAATCAAATGCGCAAACTCTGGGGCGAGCATCTGGGTGAAACTGTTAGTTATGAGGAATTCGTAGCCAGGATACACCCGGAAGATCGCAGAGCGAGACAATCCGCTATCGATTATGCAATGAATCCTGTCGGTGATGGCCAATTCAAAGCGGAATATCGTGTTGTCAATTCGGCCAATGGTATGACGCGTTGGATATCCGCGAGGGGGCGGGTGTATTTTGACAATGGGCGACCGAATAGGCTGGTAGGTGTGACACGGGATGTAACCGAACAGAAAAAGTTGCAGAAAAAGCTGCAAGCGCAACGTCATGAGGCAGAAAATATTTTTAAACAACAAGTGGCGGTTCTTACGGCTTCAGCAATTGCTCATGAGCTTAATCAGCCGCTCACAGCAATTTCCGCTTATGGCGAAGTGGCGTTGCACGCATTAAGCAACGATGCTTTAAATTCTGATAATTTAAAACGGGCACTTGAAGGTTGCGTAGAACAAGCGCAAAGGGCTGGCCGGAGCTTACATGAATTGCTGGCTTTTCTACAGAAAGGTCAATCGATGACCGAGCGGTTAAATCTTAATGATATTATCAATGACGCATTAAACGTCATTGGCAGCGACGGTCATGGGAATTTTTATCCAGTGCTTGATTTGCAGCCGAATCTCCCTGCTGTTCAGTGCAACTACACACAGATACAGAAAGTTCTGGTCAATCTATTTAGAAATGCGATTGAAGCCATGCATGCAACCGAGTTACCTACTTTGACGATTACTGCCATGGTGTTGGCCGTAACCGATGCTAATTGGGTGACAGTGACTATACAGGATAATGGGTCAGGTCTTGATTCTGCCATGGTGAGACGCATATTTGAGCCTTTTTTTACGACCAAGCCAACGGGTATCGGGATGGGGCTTTCGATTAGTCGAGCACTGATTGAAACCAACGGTGGCAAGCTCTGGGTGGACTCCGACGCTGAGTTAGGTGCAAAATTTCATTTTACTTTGCCGATTGCGCCATGAATACACATAACCCCATGGTTTTTATCATAGACGACGATGCCGCAGTGCGGGATTCTCTCACGCTGATGCTCGAACAGGCCGGTATTCACGTGCAATCTTTCGATAGTGCAAAAGCTTTTCTGAGTGCTTTTCAGACGGATTTTTTCGGTTGTATCATTATCGATGTACAAATGCCGGAGGTGGATGGGTTGCAGCTTCAGGAGGAGTTGTCGCGGCGCAAAATCGTATTACCCGTCATTTTTCTTACCGGGCATGGTGATATTCCTATGAGTGTCAGAGCGATTAAGGCTGGCGCAATGGATTTTCTAACCAAACCGGTGATACGCGAGAAACTTTTGGCTTGTGTGCAAACCGCATTCGCTGAGGCTGAGAAAAAAGTCAGTGATATGATACGGAATCAAGAAACCATATCTTGCTTGGCAAAACTTACGGAGCGTGAGCGCGAGGTAATGGTACTGGCAGTTCAAGGATGTTCGAATAAAGAGATTGCATCTTGTCTGAGTATCAGCCACCGCACGGTAGAAATTTACAAATCTAAGATTATGCAAAAAACGGGTGCCGCCAACTTGCTTGATCTTGCGCGCATTACTCGTGAAATCGGGTTGAGCAATTAATCCTGGAAATTCCATAGACTTAAAGTATTGGGTTTTTCGAGGTGACCGTGGGTGTTTCCAGGCGTTCCAGTGCTTCTAATTCGGTTGCGGTAAATCCTGCTTTCTGTCTTGCTTCATAATGGAAAGGGCCGCTGATTTTCCCAATGAAGTGATGGCTGATTAATGCACGAAAGGTTTGCTCGGAATCCAATCCACGTTGATCACAACAATATTTAAACCAGCGCGATCCGATCGCCACATGACCGATTTCATCGCGCAGAATGATTTCCAGTATCGCTGCTGTGTTGTCGTCGCCCGCCTGACGCAACCGCGTGATAATTCCCGGCGTCACATCCAGCCCCCTGGCTTCCAACACACGCGGTACCAATGCCATGCGGATCAGCGGATCAAAAGCCGTGCGCGTGGCTATGTCCCACAAACCGTTATGTGCTGGCAGATCGCCGTAGTCGCTACCCAATTCATTCAGACGCTTGCGTAATAATTGAAAGTGATAGGCTTCCTCAGCGGCTACTTGTACCCAGTCATGGTAAAACTGCTGCGGCAAATGACGAAAACGGTATACCGCATCCCAAGCGAGATTGATGGCGTTGAACTCGATATGCGTGATGGCATGAATCAAGGCAATGATCCCGGTTCGTGAGCCGAAACGGCGTTTAGGCACATCGCTTGGTGGTATTAGAGCCGGTTTGGCGGGACGCCCTGGTTCACTGATGGGCTCTGGCTCGCTTTGGGGTTGCAGCGATAGCAATCCATCGCGCCACGCTTGGGCGGTTTGTTCGGTCAAGCGCAGTTTTTCTTCGATTTCACAAACTGACAAGCAGCGGTCGGCGGCATCAAATAGCGATTCCATAGGCGCTTTATGCAGGAAGAATAATTGATGGCGCTATTTTCGCGTGTTTTTTGAGGAAAAACTAATGAAAACTTGTATCAAAGAAAATCTGGTTCAAAATGCAGGATCATTGTATTCTTAGATCTCTCTTGATAAGCATCATCCTTCTTTGATAACAATCTAATGAGCGATAAATCAGCCATGACCAACATACCCAATAATCCGGTACTTTATGTTTCCTTACCTGAAGGGCAACCAATACTACGTGTGGTGCCGATGCCATCGGATACCAACTATGCCGGCGATATCTTTGGCGGTTGGATCATGTCGCAAGTCGATATGGCTGGTAGCATCCCAGCTATCCGGCGTGCGTGCGGGCGGGTTGCGACGGTGGCTGTCAATTCCTTCGCATTCAAGCAACCTGTGCTGGTGGGTGATCTCGTTAGTTTGTATGCTGAAATTATTAAGGTAGGACACACTTCGATCATTGTTGGTGTGGCGGTATATGCCCAGCGTGGCGCGCGGGAAGGCGGTGAAGAGATCTGTATCAAAGTGACCGAAGCCGTGTTGACGTACGTGGCTATCGATAACAACCGGCGACCCAGAATGGTACCGCAGGAATGATTTACTTTCTGGAAAGCTCCACTGACCGGCTATTGATAATTATCAGGGAGTCATTGGAGCTGTATTGTGCTGCTTTACCCGGTATTTTTAGGGAACAGATAACTGATAATGGCAACCAGCGTTACCCCCACTTGGACGACAGTGGCACCGATTAACGACATGAATACATTTTCCGTGATCAGACGTTGATCGTTCTGAATAAGCTTCTCTCTAAGCAGTGCTATATCCGCGTTAAATGCATTCCAGATCAGAAAAATCACTGCCGCATTCAGCAGGATAAATAACGAACTGATCACTAACGCCATCCACAGGCGCACACGCGTGTTGGTATCCATACTACGAATGCGCGCCTTGGCTTCCTCGTTGATTTCACCGAGCTGGGCGGTCTCTTGATTGAGTTCGCGGGTCGTCATGACGAAATGTTACTTGATGATTATTTTCTGATCCTCGTCATCTTTGCGAATAGTAATCGACCCATCCGCCGCCTCGGATTCCTTGGCAATCTTCAAAAGTGCAACCGCTTTTCGTAATACCTCAGCTTTGGAAGAAGCACCAAAATGCGCCTGCAACTCTTCAAGTGTTTTTCCCATTTTTTCGTCGATATTGAAAGTTGTGACCGGCATGATTAGCTCCTGTATTGAGAATGATGTATAGAATGTATATAACTATTATATATAAATCAAGTTTTATCTATATATTATTAGCTTTTAGCGACAAGTAGTAATGTTCCTTTCTCTTAT
>JAGNZK010000022.1 GCA_017984435.1 Nitrosomonas sp.
GACAGAATAGTGTGGAATCTGCTAAAAATTACAGCTATTAACCTCACAATAATGCCAATATTAGCTACTTTGTCGATAGCTTTGTTACCAAAACTGAAATAAATGACTTAATCAGAGCTTCCTTAAGAAATGCAAAAAACTGTCCAATCAAGTGAGGCCACTTCTGTCTGAGAATTGTCACTATCAGTGAGTTTTGGATGAGTGGAAATGCGAGTAGTTGCTTAATTGAGCTGATAAATAGAGTGCTTTTATTAATGTATTAGAAAACTGTTTCTGGAAAAGTAGAGACAGGAGTTTCCCGATTCTAAGGCTCCGGTTGGGAATGATTAAATGACAATACCATTTTATAAGCAGGGTAATATTGCTATAAGAATCATGAATTTTCCTTGTTTGAGCAACAGCGACATGCTAAAATTTCCACTTGATTAATTAGCGTGTAGAAGATATTTACAACTAAGAAAATCTAAGTTGCGGATAATAAGGAAATTCGGTCAAGGAAATGTAATTGTCGTCAATCATGGTGTGGTTTTAACAAAACAGGATTCTGGTGTATGGCTTTCGTAAGTTAGTAGAACATATAAAGTTAGGTTCTGTAATGTTCTTGGTCGTATTTGGAATCCGTAAAATTAGTAATCATGTGGGGGAAAATATGAGAAGTAAATCAGTAGCAACCCTGGCGGGGGTCTCCGCTCTCGCTTTATACTCAAGCATGGCAGTAGGGTCTAAATACAATTTGCCCGAGCCGCAGAGTGTCATAGCGAAAGATATTTATGATCAGCATATTGCGCTGTTATGGATTTGTTTGGTTATATTTGTTGGTGTATTTGGTGTCATGTTTTATTCAATACTCAAGCACCGTAAGTCTCTTGGCTATAAGGCGGCAAATTTCCATCATAGCACCGCGGTCGAAGTGGTCTGGACGGTAATACCTTGTCTTATATTGATTGTAATGGCATATCCAGCAACAAAAACAGTTATTGCGATGAAGGATACTTCAAGTCCTGATATGACTATAAAGGCAACTGGTTATCAGTGGATGTGGGGTTATGATTATCTGCAAGGCGAGGGTGAGGGAATTAGTTTCTTTAGTAAACTATCGACGCCACGAGTTCAAATTGAGAATAAAGCACCTAAAGGTGAAAATTATTTGTTAGAGGTTGATAACCGTGTGGTCGTGCCTGTCGGAAAGAAAGTGCGTGTTATCATAACTGCAAATGATGTGCTGCATGCTTGGTGGGTTCCGGCATTGGGTATAAAGCAAGATGCAGTTCCAGGTTTTATTCGTGATACATGGTTCACAGCTGATAAGCCAGGAATTTATCGTGGTCAATGCGCAGAGTTATGTGGCAAAGATCATGGATATATGCCGATTGTAGTAGAGGTGATGGAAGCAGGTGAATATACTAAATGGGTTGCTGCTCAGCAAGGCACATCCGCAGTTAAAACATCAATGCATGTGGAAAATAAGTAAAAGGAGATAATAATTATGGCAGCAGTACACGGTGACGCACACGGTCACGGACATGATGACCATCATCCCAGTGGGATAATGCGCTGGATTACAACGACCAATCATAAAGACATTGGTACGATGTACTTATGGTTTAGTTTTGCAATGTTTTTGGTGGGTGGAACATTGGCAATGGGAATTCGTGCTGAGTTATATCAGCCGGGTATTCAGATATTACAGCCTGAATTATTTAATCAATTTACAACATTGCATGGTCTAATAATGGTTTTTGGTGCCATTATGCCGGCTTTTGTTGGGTTTGCTAACTGGCAAGTGCCAATGATGATCGGTGCGCCAGATATGGCTTTTGCTCGAATGAACAACTGGAGTTTTTGGTTGTTGCCAGTAGCAGCTACGCTTTTGATTAGCTCATTTTTTGTGCCTGGCGGTGCGGCAGCAGGTGGTTGGACTTTCTATCCACCACTTTCTACTCAAGGGGGTCTTGGTGTAGATTTGATGATTTTTTCAGTTCATATTTTAGGTGCTTCCTCAATTATGGGCTCAATTAATATCATTACGACTATTTTGAATATGCGCGCGCCGGGTATGACGCTGATGAAAATGCCGATGTTCGTATGGACATGGTTGATTACGGCGTATTTGTTGGTTTTGGTCATGCCTGTACTGGCTGGTGTAGTAACTATGTTGCTGACAGATCGCCATTTTGGCACGAGCTTCTTTAATGCAGCCGGTGGTGGTGATCCAGTAATGTTTCAGCATATTTTCTGGTTCTTTGGTCATCCGGAAGTTTATATTATGATTTTGCCATCATTTGGCATTGTGTCTGAAGTAATTCCAACATTCTCACGTAAACCGCTGTTTGGTTATTCATCAATGGTCTATGCAACCGCATCAATTGCGATTTTGTCTTGTGTTGTATGGGCGCATCACATGTTTACAGCAGGGATGCCAACAGTTGGTCAATTGTTTTTCATGTATGCGACCATGCTGATTGCTGTTCCAACAGCGGTTAAAGTTTTTAACTGGACAGCTACTATGTGGCGTGGTTCAATGACATTTGAAACACCAATGTTATTCTCAATCGGTTTTATTTTTCTGTTTGTGATTGGTGGATTTAGCGGTGTGATCTGTGCAATTGTTCCAATTGATATACAAGTTCAAGATACCTATTATGTAATTGCACATTTCCATTATGTTCTGGTTTCTGGTTCACTGTTCGCGTTATTTGCTGGTGCATACTATTGGATACCGAAATGGACTGGACATATGTATAACGAAACGTTGGGTAAATGGCATTTTTGGTTGTCAATGTTCTTTTTTAACTTGACATTCTTTGTGCAACATTTCCTGGGCTTAGCAGGGATGCCACGTAGAATTCCAGATTATAATTTGCAGTTTGCAGATTTCAACATGATTTCTAGCATCGGTGCATTCGGATTTGGACTGACACAGCTTCTTTTCTTATACATCATGATTAATTGTATTCGGAGTGGAGAAAAAGCACCTCAAAAACCATGGGATGGCGCTACAACACTGGAGTGGACACATTTGCCATGTCCGGCTCCATATCATAGTTTTGAGAAACCACCTATTGTTAAGTAAAAACAGTAAGAGAAAAACGTATGTCACAAGAAACAGATGTTAAACGTAAAAAATTTAGAACAGCAATGTTTCTATTGATCACGGTTCTAGCACTTTATGTAACGGCCATAGTAAAACAATGGTAAAAAATAGCTTGAGTGCGAATGTGTTGATGATGAGAAAGCTATTAGTTTTCACATTGATAATGTTCGTTTTTGGTTTTGCTCTCGTGCCATTTTATGAAAAGTTTTGCGAGGTAACCGGGATTAATAATCTACTAAAACCGGATGCACTGGTTAAAGACAATTGGGTAGATGAGGGACGTTGGGTAGTCGTTGAGTTTGATGCCAATACAAGGGGACTGCCTTGGAGTTTCAAACCATTGCAAACCAGTGCTCGCATCCACCCAGGTGAATCAGTAGATGTGATGTACGAAATTACAAATAATTCAGACCGTGAAATTAGTGGACAAGCTATACCGAGTTATAGTCCGCGTTTCTTGGATAAGCATCTGAAAAAATTTGAGTGTTTTTGCTTTACTAAACAGGTACTTAAGCCGAATGAAACTAGACAAATGCCAGTGCAATTTGTTATTGAGCCAGGGCTGCCTATCGATATACAAACTGTGACTATTTCATATACTTTTTTTGAATTACCTGTGGGTACAAGTGCAATTAAGAAGTAAGGAATAAAGAGTTGAACAAAATTAGCAAAGAGCGAGGAAGCGTAAGTATCTGGCAAATTGCAAAAGCAGTAATGTTCGCTTTTATGGGGATTCGAAAAAAAAGTGATCTTGAACACGATGCCGCGATTTTAAAACCAGTGCATGTAATCATAGGTGGAATTATTGGGGCAATACTCTTTGTAATTGGCGTGATGCTGCTAGTTAGATTGGTTGTTAGTTAGAAATTAAAATCATAAGTAGGAGGAGATAAGAATGAGTCAAGAATCAGGGCACTACTATGTTCCAGCTCCATCGTCGTATCCAATTATTGGATCAACGGCAATTTTGTTTATGGGATCAGGCGCGGCCTTGACCATGAATAAGATGGAGCTAGGTTATGGTCTTTTAGCAATAGGTTTTGCGATTTTGATTTACATGTTGTTTGGATGGTTTGGTACAGTTGCTAGGGAAAGCGAAGGTGGCAAATATGGTGAGCAGGTTGATTTGTCATTTCGATGGGGAATGAGTTGGTTTATTTTTACTGAAGTTATGTTTTTTTGTGCTTTCTTTGGAGCGTTGTTTTACATGCGCAATTTGTCCATTCCATGGCTGATAGAAGAAAGTACCGTACTAGGAAATGAATTTTGGTCTTCGTATGATGGTACGTGGCCAACGGCGGGACCGGGTGTGCATGAGCAATTTACTTCGATGGGGGCTTGGGGACTGCCGGCATTTAATACGTTATTACTTTTAACATCGGGTGTTACATGTACATTGGCCCACTGGGCATTAAAAGAGAATAGACGTAGTGGTCTAAAGAATTGGTTGCTGGCCACCATATTTTTAGGTACTTTGTTCATAGGCTGTCAAGCTTACGAGTATATACATGCCTATAATGACTTAAACTTAAAATTAACAACGGGTGCATATGGTTCAACCTTTTTTATGTTGACAGGTTTTCATGGCTTTCACGTGACAATTGGTACAATTATGTTGATTGTCATCTATTTCCGTAGTGTGGCAGGTCATTTTACACCAGAACATCATTTTGGGTTTGAAGGTGTGGCTTGGTACTGGCATTTTGTGGACGTCGTGTGGTTAGGATTGTTCATTTTCGTATA
Organism: Nitrosomonas sp.; assembly: GCA_017984435.1. Lineage (GTDB taxonomy): Bacteria > Pseudomonadota > Gammaproteobacteria > Burkholderiales > Nitrosomonadaceae > Nitrosomonas. The sequence goes on from JAGNZK010000022.1 coordinate 4,838, forward strand.
TCTAATGTAGCAAGAAGTTATTAATAATAAGAAACTCCGGTTTTTACACATGTGGTGAAAAATGAAAATCTTAAATTCATCGCAAGTGTAAAAACAGGAAATAAATAGTTAAGCTGAAGTAATAGTCGATTTATTTCAAACTGATACGCTAGGACTGAGATAGATTATCTAAGTTAAATTCAAACAGCATCCTATAGTAGCCAACTTTCAAGCAAACCAAGAATGATTGTATTAGGATATCGTTTTGAACCAAAGCCTTGGGCGATTATTATAACCATAGCAGCAACACTAATTTTTATTGAATTAGGAAAATGGCAACTGTCCCGCGCAGATGAGAAAACTGTACGTCATGAGCAATTAGAGGAGTATGCAAAGCAGCCCGCCATCAAACTACCAGCTTTTTTGATAAAATTCAAAGATTTTCAATATCGTGAAGTAGAAGTGGAAGGAGAGTATTTGTCCGAATATACGATATTTCTAGACAACAAAACTCATAAAGGACGTGCGGGTTATCACATTATTACGCCACTTAAAATTGCAAATAGCTCGGTGTGTGTGGCAATCAATAGAGGATGGATTGCAACTGGACTTGATCGAGCAGTACTTCCAGAAGTTGCGAATGTGAGTGGACAGGTTAAAGTAACTGGTGTCGTCGTTTCACCAGAACTAAGGACTCTAGAATTATCAAGTACATTGTCGACTGGCAAGGTGTGGGGTAATTTTGATCTGAATCGATATCAGGAAGTAGTGAATTTAAAAATGCAACCTATAATGGTCTTGCAAAAAGACAAAATAGAAGATGGTCTAATAAGGGATTGGGATAAACCCGACTCTGGGGCATCCAAAAATATAGGTTATGCAATTCAATGGTTTTTATTAGCTGCTACAGCGATAATTATATTCTTAGTATTGAATGTCAAACGAAAAAATTCAAAAAGCGAATAGACGCAAATTCTTATTACTATTGGCGTTAATGTGTGCACCGGTTGTAATTTCATATTCTTTGTATTTTTCAGAATACAGACCGGAAAGTAGACACTATGGTGATTTAATTCCTGTCGTAAAGGTCATGGGAAAAGGTACAAATCAAGTTGATAATACGATCCTGCGAATGAAGGATCTGCATGGCAAATGGATTCTAGTAACTGTAGATTCGGGTCATTGTGATGAGGCTTGTCAGGAAAAATTGTATTTTATGCGCCAAGTTCGATTAGTGCAGGGAAAAGAAAAGCATCGAATTGAGCGACTATGGCTTATCAATGATGATGTTGTTCCAGATACTGAGCTGACCAAGCAGTATGAAGGCACATTCTTTGTTAGTACAAAGGATAGCGAGATTCTCAGTTTTATTGAGACTGAAGAGATACAGACAAAACATATCTATTTAATTGATCCGATAGGTAATTTGATGATGCGTTTCCCGGAAAACGTAGATGGTACTAAAATGGGACATGATATCAAACGATTATTACATGTCTCACAGCTGGAACATTAAGAGAGATTGCGTTCATGTGAATAAATTTGCATGAATAAAAAGATAGAATAAGAAACTCGATGTATATGAATAGAGGAGATCGATAGTATGGCTACCAGTATGGTTTGGCATGAAACAGCATCGCGTATTAATCAATTTTACCGATTGACAAAACCGCGTGTTGTATCCCTAATTGTTTTCACGGCAGTTATCGGAATGTTTATGGCAGTACCTGGCGCGGTTCCGTTAGATACCTTGATCTTAGGAACAATAGGTATTGCATTAGTAGCTGGAGCGGCTGCAGCATTAAATTGTTTGGTAGAACAAAAGATGGATGCTGTTATGGCGAGAACAAAGGGTAGGCCGCTACCACAAGGCAAAGTAAGTGTTCCAGAAACTACATTCTTTCTGATGATTGTTGGTGGATTGGGATTGTTCATTCTATATGAATGGGTAAATGAGCTGACTATGTGGTTGACACTAGCTACTTTTGTTGGGTATGCCATTATTTATACCGTTATTCTGAAACCGCTTACACCGCAGAATATCGTGATTGGTGGTGCGTCGGGTGCCATGCCGCCAGTTTTAGGATGGACAGCAGTGACAGGGGAAATTGCAAGCGATGCGTTATTGCTATTTCTTATTATCTTTGCCTGGACACCGCCTCATTTTTGGGCTCTTGCGTTGTACAGAAAGAACGAATATGCTTCGATTGGCATGCCGATGTTACCAGTGACACATGGCGATCAATTTACACGCTTGCATGTTTTGCTGTATACAGTGATTCTATGCGTAATAACTACATTGCCATATATCACGCAAATGAGCGGATTAATTTATTTGGCGAGTTCAGTCGTGTTAAATGGTATCTTTATGTACTATGCGATAGAAATTTACCGTAATTATAGTGACCAACTGGCAAGGGATGCATTTCGCTATTCGATACTCTACTTAGCGTTGCTATTTGTCGCATTATTAGTTGATCATTATTTCTTTTTCTAAATCAGTATTCGTAGAAATATTGCGCTTGCGATATATGACATCTGTAGGTTAATTGTTGAATATTGTAAGCGCAAAAATTGATCGTCACTTAGCAATAGGAAATAGCTTTCCAGGATTAAGAATATTGTGAGGGTCAAATAATCGTTTAATATCTATCATCAGATCAAGCGTTACAAGATCGATCTCTTTTGTGACAAAAGCACGCTTCTCACTTCCAACACCATGCTCACCTGATAACGTCCCGCGAAGCCTGATAACCAAATCAAATATTTCATCCAAGCAGTGTTCGGCTCGTGCGATTTCTTGTGTATCTTCAGGATTTATTAAAAGATTGACATGGATGTTGCCATTACCGGCATGGCCAAAATTAACATTATGCAATTGATAGTGTGCGCTGAGCTGTGTTACTCCATGTAAAAATTGAGGCAGCGTATTTACAGGTACTACGACGTCTTCATTAATCTTCTTAGGTGCAATTTCACGCAATAAAGGCGATAATGCCTTACGCGCTCTCCATAATACTGCGGTATCGTTTACTTGATCGGCATGAATGAGTCCATCGGCCTGACATGCATCAAGAATGGCAGATGTTGCAGTAGAAATGTCATTACTGAAACCATCGACTTCAATCATCAGCATGGCATTCGTATCCATTGGCAACATATCAGGATAACGGCCACGGATCAGGTTTAACGAACCGGAATCCAAAAATTCAAGCGCGCTTGGCAATTGCGGTAGCGCCATAATTTTTACGATAGCTTCTGCACAACTCGACAGATCATGGAAATGTGCAGTAATACCCGCAACTGCATTGGGCAATGCAGTAAGCTTAAGTGTCGCTTCAGTAATAACTGCGAGTGTACCCTCCGAGCCGATCAAAAGCCGGGTAAGATCATAGCCGACGACACCTTTAGTGGTGTAGCACCCGGTTGTGATGAAGTCGCCCGCGCCGGTCACAGCTTTCAAGCCTAGAACATGCTCACGTGTGGTGCCATATTTGACTGCATGAGGTCCGCCTGCACTGGTGGCAATATTTCCACCGATACTCGAAAACATGGCGCTGGAAGGGTCAGGTGGCCAGAAGAAGCCATAAGGTTTAGCGGCATCTTGTATCGATTGATTCAGAACGCCGGGTTCAGCCACGATAACGCGATTTGGGGGGTCTACCGAAATGATGCTCAGCATACGTTCCATCGACAAAGCGATACCGCCGAGTTCTGGTAAACTACCGCCGGCTGTGCCGGTACCACGTCCTCGAGGAATGAGTGGTACCTGATACTGATTGCACAACAAAACGATGTGTTGCACCTCTTCAGTTGTCAGGGGAAACAGGACAGCATCCGGTGGGAAAATTTTACGGCTGTTGTCATAGGCATAGGCATAACAATCAACCGGATCGGTATAAAAGCGTTCGGGCGGAAATATATCCTGTAATGTCGCTGTCAGATCAGCCGGTAACATACTTAAAAATAGTTAAAGTAATTCAAAAATATTCAAATACCTTGACAACTTTCCTAACACCCGCCGTTGAGCTGGCAATCTGTGCGGCATTATCTGCTTCTTGACGAGTGACCATTCCAAGTAAATAAACCACTCCGTTTTCAGTCACAATTTTTACATGATTAATCTGAAACTTGCGTTCAGCGAGAAAGCGTGTTTTTACTTTGGACGTAAGTAGTGTGTCATTACTGCGGGAGGATAGTGAAGTGTTTCCAGCAACAGCAATTTCATTATAGATCTTGCGTACGTTATCAACACCCATAGCCAGCTTTTCAATATCCGATTTCATGGCTTCGGTGGGTGCTTCTCCTGTTAACAGAACCAAGCGGTTATAGCTGGTAACATTGATGTGCACAGTATCACCAAATTGCTGATGAATACGTCGTGAACTCTTCAACTCGATTCCCTCATCTTCAATGAACATGCCACTGGTTCTACGATCCTCGGAGATATAAGCACCAGTACCTGCTGCCGTACCAATTGCAAACATGGGGACACAGCCAGTTATAAAAGGAAGGAATAAAATAAGTGACAGCCAGTACTGATTGCGATATTTCATTTAATTGACCCCACAGAATTCAAAATTTCATGCCTGATAATACAGTAAAATAGCCTGATAACGAATAACCAATTGCCTATGCGTGGTAAAACAAAGTTTGATTGAATACAAACATCATGAGTACAAAAGAATACCAACGTGCACTTAATGGATCAACAGAAGGTACGGATAAGGGTGAGGCCTCAGTTGCAGTGCTCGGTGCAGCGGTGGGAGAAAATCGCTATCTGATACCGATGATAGAAGTCAGTGAAGTGCTACCCATACCTAAATTAGCACGCGTGCCACTCACACAGCCTTGGTTTTTGGGATTGGCCAATGTGCGAGGAAGTCTCTACGGAATTAACGACTTAAATGTTTATCTGGGAGGGAATCCAATGCCCTTCAATTTGAAGTCACGAATACTGTTGGTTTCACTCAGTAATAAGGTTTATGGTGCCTTCGTAGTGAACAGTATGTTGGGTATCAGAGATTTATCGGAATTTACATCCGTCAAGTCGGCCAAAAGGAAACTATCCAAGGGGATTGCACTGCAATATAAAGATACGGAAGGACGGTTATGGCGAGAATTGAGTTTGTTTGAATTGATACGTGATGAGAAATTTCTACAGATTGAGATGAAATGAATCAAATAAGTAAACGAGCAGATTAGCATTGATCATGTTTGACTACGTAATTTTCTAAAAATAATTTGATAAGTGATTAAAAGAACCATGTCGAATTTCCAAGCGGTTGCAAAAGATAAAGCTAAAATTTTGGCCGAAGCGTTACCTTATATCCAGCGTTTTCATGGCAAAACCATCGTGATTAAATATGGTGGGAATGCCATGGTAGAAGAGCATCTCAAACAAGGATTTGCGCGTGATGTCGTATTGCTGAAATTGGTTGGCATGAATCCAGTGGTCGTTCATGGAGGCGGTCCACAAATCGACGACATGCTCAAACGTGTCGGCAAGCAAGGTGAATTTATCCAGGGCATGCGCGTAACCGATGCGGAAACCATGAGTGTGGTTGAAATGGTGCTGGGGGGATCGGTCAACAAAGATATTGTTAACCTGATCAATCGTCACGGCGGCAAAGCCGTGGGTTTAACGGGCAAGGATGGAGCTTTTATCCGCGCCAGGAAGATGCTGATGGCAGATCGCGAGACAGCGGGAAAGTGGATCAATATCGGTCAAGTGGGTGAGATAGAGTCGATAGATCCTTCCTTGATTGCTTTGCTCGACACGCAGGACTTTATTCCGGTCATTGCACCGATTGGTGTCGGTGCGGAAGGTGAGTCTTATAATATCAATGCCGATCTGGTGGCTGGTAAACTAGCTGAAATTCTCAAAGCAGAAAAACTGATTTTGTTATCTAATATCCCTGGTGTATTGGATAAAGAAGGCAATCTGCTGACCGGTTTGACTGCGCAAAGAGTAGACGAATTATTTGCCGACGGTACCATTTCCGGCGGTATGTTACCCAAGATTGGATCTGCGCTGGATGCCGTCAAGAAAGGTGTAAAATCATGCCACATCATTGATGGACGGGTGGAGCATGCACTGCTTCTGGAAATATTGACCGATCAAGGTGTCGGCACTTTGATCAAGGAAAATTAGCATCCACAACCACAGAGATCAAATGCGCAAAAAAGCATTTGACCTACCAGCGTTTGCCTAAGGCCGTCAGAATACCTCGCAATATCTGCACTTCCTCTTTTTCCAGACGTGCTCGTGCAAACAAGCGGCGGATACGCTGCATCAACAGTTTGGGTTTTTGTGGATCCAGAAAATCACAGGCAATCATCGTTTGCTCAAGATGCGCATAAAATAATTCCAGATCATTAAAACTGGCCGGCAATTCAATTGCGGTCTGTGGTTGTTCATTTTCGATCAGCGCCATGTGCAACTCGTAAGCCATGACCTGCACAGCGCTTGCCAGATTCAACGAAGTGAAATCCGGGTTAGTGGGAATATGAATGATGATCTGGCACTTATTCACCTCCGCCGTGGTCAGGCCGGAAGTTTCCGCACCAAATAGCAAGGCCACTGGTTGTTGCCGTGCGTAGTGCAATAATTCCCGTGCACCTTGTCGCGCATCGAAAACATCATGTGAAAGCATGCGTGCTCGTGCTGTGATCGCGGCGACCAGTACAGTGTTTTCCAGCGCCTCATCCAATTCGGTACAAACCTTAATTTTCTCCAGAATATCGCGTGCACTGACAGCCCGTGCATTCGCTTCTTTATCCGGAAAAAGCCTGGGATTAATCAGATACAGTGAGCTTAGCCCCATGGTTTTCATTGCCCGTGCAGCCGCCCCGATATTGCCGGGATGACTGGTGTGGCTGAGAATAATGCGAACGTTGTTGAGCGGGTAAGGGGCACTCATAGCAAATGGAATTATACGAAAGGGAAGTATAGAGCAATACATCAGATGCTCAATTCTAACAGAACAAAGAAATTAACTCATAAACTTGTTGTTTGTCAGGTAGTAAGTAACAATTCGGTGAGGTAATAGTTTATTGAATTATATTTTCTAGTGATTGATTTACATCTTATGAGGCAATTAGTGAGTCCCCCCTGAAAATTCTATTTTTAGGCATATGCGCCAGCAAGAGGATGATCAATTCTGTCATCATAGATTGGTAGCCAATCCAAGCGTAGGAAAATCAAGACAAGAAGAAGCCGCAGCTTCCTCAGAATCATCCGCAGGTTATGTCTGCAACCGCAGAGGATGGCATGAAAGGCATCGCCTTCAGTGCCTTGCAGCCAGTTTCTGCGAAGGCGGCCGTCGTTTCTCATATGCCCGATTACCGGTTCGATGGCGCTGCGTCACCGAATATCGTGTTTCAGCCGCGTGGTAATGCCGCGTCTGAGTTTGTGGTGATAGACCTTGACCCCAGCCGGGACAGTTGCACCAGTTGTTGCCGTCCCCGATTCAGTAGTTTGCTGTCGGTCGGATAAGCAATGGCCTTCTCCTGGCCGGTGCTGTCCACAATGACTTTATCCCACGCTATGCTGCTTGATTACCTTGGCCGACGCGACCGCTTTGATAGTCTCAGCCAATAACCATTCCATGCCTTCTGCACCAATCCGTTGTCGCCATCGCGTCAGTGAGCTGGGATCTATCGAGATCTATGAAAAGTGATAATAATCTTTGGGTAGCAAGAGGATCAGGCACCCCAATCGAGAGAATTAAAGTAGTTATTTTCCAATACAAAAATGAGAGAAAATTTCTCCTAGTAAATCATCCGCTGTAAATTGCCCGGTTATTGAAGATAAGGCGGATTGTGACAGTCTGAGTTCTTCCGCGAGGAGTTCCAGTTGGTATTCATTTTCAGTGAATCTTTGCGCATTTTCCAGATGTGTTCTGGCTTGTGTCAGTGCTTCCAGGTGGCGTTGTCTGGCCATAAATAGCCCTTCACCGGCAGGATTGAATTGCCAGCCAGCGATTTCTAATATTTTTCTGCGTAATAACTCAATGCCTGCACCGGTTTTAGCGGATAGATGAATTTTGATGTTATTTTCTTCATTTGTAATTCTGGGATTCTCATTCAGCAGATCAATTTTATTGAACACAGTGAGCTGAGGTTTATCAGCAGGAATGTATTGGTTTGCTTGGTTTTTTATGTCAGTTTGTTGTTGACTGCTATCAACCAGCCAGATAATCATGTTGGCATTTTGAATGGCGGCATGAGTGCGTTCAATGCCTTTTTGTTCGACAACGTCACTGGTTTCTCTCAAGCCGGCTGTGTCGATAATATGTATGGGTATGCCTTCGATAGTGATGGTGCGTTGAATGGTGTCACGTGTGGTTCCCGGGATTTCCGTTACGATGGCTGCATCATCTTCAACCAGTTGATTTAATAAACTGGATTTGCCCACGTTGGGTGCGCCCACTAAAACAATTTTGATGCCTTCCTGTAGTAAGTTTCCTTGCCTTGCTGCGAGGAATATCTGTTCAAGTTGTGCGTGAATATGACTCAGTCTGTCTTTAATTTGTAACGTCTGTAAGTTATCAATTTCATCGTCGGGGAAATCAAGTGTGGCTTCTATGAGCATGCGTAGCGTGATCAACAAGTTGACCAATTCTTCAATTTTTGCGGAAAAATGACCCTGCAGAGATTGGATAGCACAGCGAGCAGCCTCACTGGTACTGGCTTCGATGATGTCAGCGACACTCTCGGCCTGAATTAAGTCAATTTTATTATTGAGATAGGCGCGTAGTGTGAATTCTCCCGGTTGCGCTAAGCGAGCGCCTGCAGAAAGACATTGGCTAAGTAATAAATTCATGACAGCCGGACCACCGTGTCCTTGTAATTCAAGCACATCTTCGCCGGTATATGAGTTGGGTGCGGGAAAATAGAGGGCAATACCTTGGTCAATGATTTGACCGTTGGTATCCAGGAATTGACTGAAGTGGGCATAACGTGGCTTGGGGAGTTTGCCAAGTATGGTTTCTGCTAATTTGGCTAAGTTCTTGCCAGAAATGCGAATAACGCCAATTCCACCTCGGCCTGGTGGCGTTGCAATTGCAGTAATGATATCAGGCGTTACCATAAATACGTGCCATGGTTGCACCTTGAAATTACCGGTTATTCATGATGAGCAATAACCGGTAGTGATTCTTTATTTCTTCCTTGGTTTTTTACTGGTTACATTACTTCTTGTTCTTACGGGTGCTTTATTCTTATCTGTCGAAGTTGTTGTTGCCGCAGGTGATTGCGATTTTTCACTATGCTCAGCGCTGGTGCTTGCAACAGCTGTTAATCCTGCTTCCGTTGTTTCCTCATTAGCAGGCGCAGGTAACTGGAGCTCTTCTCTAACTGGCTCGGTTTTATTCTTTCTATTTTTCTTATTTTTATCCTTATTGGCTTCCTCTTCAGCTTTATTCTCGAACATTCGCGTGATTTGCCATTGTTGAGCTATAGAAAGGATGTTGTTGCAGAGTGAATAGAGTACCAACCCCGATGGGAAAAAGAAAAAGAAAATGCTGAATGCAATGGGCATAATTTGCATTACTTTTGCTTGAATCGGATCTGCTGGTGTAGGACTGAGTTTGGATTGAACCCACATCGATATGCCCATGATTAACGGCAGTACATAATAAGGATCCGGCACAGACATGTCGGTGATCCATAATGCAAAGGGCGCATAGCGCAATTCAACTGCTGCCATTAAAGTCCAAAATAACGCAATAAATACGGGAATCTGGACTAGGATTGGTAAACAACCCCCCATCGGATTGATTTTTTCTTCTTTGTAAAACTCCATCATGACTTGGTGCATTCGTTGACGATCGCTGGCATATTGTTCGCGTATCCGTTGCAATTTTGGCGTGACTACCCTGAGTTTTGCCATGGAGCGATAGCCTGCGGCTGACAATGGGAAGAAAAGGAGTTTAACGGTTAATGTCAGTAGAATAATTGCCACGCCCCAGTTATCTACCCATGAATGATAGAAGGAGAGTAACCAGAACAGAGGTACAGCAAGCACGGTTAGCCATCCATAATCAACCGTTAATTCAAGTCCTGGTGCCAATTCGGCTAATTTATTCTGCTCTTGTGGACCTGCATAAAAAGGCATGGCGATATTTTTGGTTTGTCCCGACTCAATTGCGCCAACAGGTGCAATCACGCCAGCGGTATATTGATTATGCGCTAAACGTTTGGCGTAATATTCACGAGGGGTTTGCTGTGTAGGTAGCCAAGCAGTCAAGAAGTAATGTTCCAGCATGGCTATCCAGCCATTGTCTGCATTTGCCGGATATTCGGCTTTATTTTTATCCAGATCAGAAAATTTTATTTTTAAAAATTTATCTGCTTCAGTGTACATGGCGGGACCCGTATAGGAATGAACCATTGCGCCGGCGCCTGTGGGCTCATTGGAATCCCGTAACATCTGAAAATATGAGAATGGAATAATTGTGGCATCGCTCTGATTTACGATCTCAAACTCGACATCAATGACATAACTGCCTCGATGAAATGTAAAAATCTTAGCAACTTGTATGCCATCGACTTCCGGCGCTAGAAGGCGCACTACGACCTTGTTCTGACCGGATTCCAGTTCATAATTATAATTATTCGAATCTATGGTGTATTTTGTTTTGTGACTGGGTAATCCATCACCGATCAGACCTGCTTGCGCTACCTGGAATCGCGCAGTTTTATCCAACAACAGTTCATAAGGCTTATTTTTATCTTCCCTGGATGGATGTTTTAGCAAGCCAAGCTGTCGTATATCACCGCCCGCTGTGTCAATTTCAGCCACTACCATATCGGTTGTGATCTTGACTTTCTCACCCGTGGTAAACAGATTAGGTGTTACAGATGGATTAATGCCTTCTATTGCGGAAGCAATCCCAGACTCTTCCACTGATGCAGTAAGGCCATCTCCAGGTACTGGCAGTGGATCATGACGTTGATTGGAAGAGTCTGAGGTTGCTCCGGACATCACTTGTGAGGCGGGTGGATAGAGTTCTTTTTGCCATGCTTCCCAAAGAAAGAGTAGAGAAGTGGAGAAAATGATAATAAGTACAAGTTTTTTTGTTTCCATTGTTTATCTGATCAGGTTGGGTTTTTTCGACAAAACTGCTCATACATTACGAGTACATCCGCTGATAATATGGTTCAGTGTTTTTCTATATTTTCATTTGATAGCAGCTTCTGATCAATAACTTCGAATTAGTACTAGTAAGTTAGTTGTTGCAGTCGCTGAAGTTAAATTTTCATATACTAAGGTACTGGTTCGTAACCGCCTTTACTCCAAGGATTGCAGCGTAGTATGCGCCAAATACTCAATCGCGTTCCATGAAATAATCCATACTTTGCATAGGCTTCGCAGGCATATTGTGAGCAAGTTGGACTGAAGCGACATGAAGGTGCCAAAAAAGGGCTTATACAGTATTGATAGAATTTTATAAAGGCAATAATTAACCGTGACATTGCTGTAATTGAAACATCAATAATTTTGTTTCGGTGGCCAATTGTATCGATTCATTTTTGGAAACAGGACGCCGCAAACGTACTACCCAATCCATTTTTCTTAAATGTTCATATTCATCATGCCGGTTTTTACGAAATGCTTCTCGGAGTATACGTTTAATTCGATTTCGTTTGACGGCGTGTCGTTCGATTTTTTTTGCAACAATTAATCCTACTCGTGCATATGCAAGCCCATTTGGCCTCGCATAAATTTGAATTAAATCACCACTGGCCTGATATTTTAAATTAATGACCGCAGCAAATTCGCCTGCTTTATGCAGTTTGCAATTTCTTGGCAATGAATTTCAACAAATTTTAAAATAAAAAAAGTTTATCCAGTAGATTAAACACTTAATCGAGCACGGCCTTTTGCACGACGGGCACGAATTACGGCTGCACCGCCCCGTGTTCTCATACGTACAAGAAATCCATGCGTGCGTTTTCTTCTAGTAACTGAAGGTTGATAAGTTCGTTTCATTTTCTCTCTCTAATTTCTTTTGTCAATAGAACCGCATATTACAACTTGTTATGGGGGTTAATGTCAATATTATTTTTAGATGAGTGATTACTTTCTCTCGGACGGAGTAAGTCGGTAAGAATCAGTCTTTATGATAAGTATTTGAACGGAATATTTATTGTATTGTGCAATAGGCTTAGAATTTGACAATTAATTTGTATGCTAATATTCGTATGCGTGTTTTGTGATGGCAAAGTGCAAAAAGTGGTTTTTTACTTTAATTGCAATTTCTAAGAGGTGGATTTAAACTTGGTCGCTGAAAAGGCGGGTTCTCAGAAAATAGAAATAATTATTTCTTATGATTGTAAAGAGCTGTACGTTATTCATCAGGTCAGCATGGTATGAATAATTTACTTTTCAGTCGTCGAATAGATGGTAGCCAAAAGGGACGTAGCTATGATTCATGCAGTCGCAATTTCTAACAATCGGTACCAGGATCGTCGTCAAGATATGCCATTCTTTTGTGCTTTTCATTTGGGGATTAAAACGGGAAGGAGAATAGGCGATCGTCGGGCAGGCCGAGGAAAGCCTGGGTATGTTGATTATTATGCCGGTCACTTGATGTTGTGTACGATCGCTATTTTATTTTTAAGTGCATTAGATGCTTTTCTTACTTTAAATATCTTGGCCAATGGTGGTGAAGAACTTAATTGGTTTATGGCGGTACTGATTGAAGATAGTGTGGAAAAATTTGTTGGTTTCAAGCTGGCTCTGACAGCGATGGCGCTTATGATGCTGGTTATTCACCATAATGTTCAGTTAATGGGAAGAGTGCGTGTAAGGCATATTAAGTATATGATTCTGTGCAGCTATAGCGTGTTAATTGGCTATGAATTGTATCTGCTTGAATCGGCAGCTACTTATTAATGCTGCAAAAACAATCAAAGGATAGAGATGACCGATAGTGAAAAAAAGATAAAAATTGATGGTACTGAGTACTTACTGTCGTCACTCAGTGATGAAGCAAAGATGCAAATTACTAATCTCAGGTTTGTCGAAAACGAGATAATGCAGTTAAAAGCCAGATTAGCAATTGCCAATACCGCAAAGCTTGCCTATCAGGTAGCACTAAGAAACGCAATAACAATCGATAAGCACTGATCAATGCACATTGACCGACTATTATTTCTGGGGTGCAGGGTGAAAATAGCTGGTTACATTTCTTAAATCATCTAATACCAGCGTGCCAGCAGCTAATTGTAAGCGAAGATAAGCCAGCAGGTAGTTATATCGTGCCTGAGCAAGATCGCGTCGAGCCGTATGTAATTGTTGTTGAGCATCCAAGAGATTCAGATTAATGCGTATACCTCCCCGGATACTTTTTTGCGTGGCATCAACAAGTAGTTCGGCGGATTTAACAGCCATTTGCAGTGATTCAATTCTTTTAACACCACTGAGTAAAAGATTATATTGTTTGCGTAATTCAACAAGTACTTTATCAGTGATGACATCCAGATCAGCTTCTGCACGCGCATGGTTAGCCTTTGCCTGAGCGGTGATTGCATTGACGCGGCCACCGGCATATAAAGGAAAATTAACCTCGACACCCACTGTGGCCAGACTCACATCACGATCTTGGGTGATGAATGACCCCGCTTTATTGCGCGTTAAGCTGGCAACGAGATCTACACGAGGAGCATGCCCGGCATGGCTTTTTCTGATTTCTTCCTTTCCGGATGCTACAGCATGGCGTTGTGTTGCCAGCTCAGCATTGCGTTCAAGCGCTAATGCGTGCCAGTTATCATAATCTTGTAACCGAATGGCATGGGAGCTGAACATATCGGATAAGCGGTCCAACTGGGTTATTTTTTGTCCCACTATGGCTTCGAGTTTAAGTCGTGCAACTTCCAGTTCATCATTCGCTTCAATAACGCGTGCTTGTGCAATTGCGTACTTTGACTGTGTTTCAAGTACATCCGTAGTGGTTCCTTCGCCTTTTTGTAACATGCGTTCATTGATACGTTTGAGCTCTTCGAGCGAGTTGCGTTGTGTTTCAGCAAGCTTGACATGATCTTGTGCAAGCAATGTTTCTACATAGGCTTCTACTAACCGTACTACGAGTTGCTGGCTGCGGCCGGTAAATTTGGCACGACTGGAGTCAGCCTGCGCTTTTCCTATACGATAGCTGGCAACAGCCTCCATATTGATCAAGGGTTGGCGCAAAGATAAGGTACTTACTTGGCTGTCGAAATCAAGTGGTCTGGTACCAGCAACGCCAGTTTGCGTGATTGTCCCAGTACTTGTGCTTTGCGCATGCGTGATAGATAAATTAGGCAGTAAACTTGCAAGACCGATGGCTTCTGCTTGTTCTCCCGCTTCATTTTCATGCAGAGCAGAGCGATAGGTTGGGTCATGCCGTAATGCTGCCTCATAAGCATCTAATAGACTCATTGCATGAACATGGCTAACCTGGCTAAGCAGGATAGCGCAAACTAGTGCCGGGATCTTATGGCGAACGAATATCATCACAACTATTCTTCGCTCATGGATGAATGAACACGATCCAGGATTGGTTTGAATAAATAGCTCATTAATGACCGTTCCCCTGTTTTAATAAATATTTCTACCGGCATACCTGCGCGTATCTGCTGATCGGATAATTGCTTCATGCCTTCCGGAGTCACCGTAGCTTTTATGGTATAAAACGGAAGTCCACTTCTTTCATCAGTTAGGCGATCTGCAGATACCTGAGTGACGATGCCTGGAATATTAGGTGTTTTCTTTTGGTTGAGGGCAGGAAAAATGAGATCGACAGGAAGGTCAACATGCACCCGGTCAATTAAGTGAACAGGCACTTGTCCCGTAATGACCAGCATATCATCGCTGGGAACAATATCCATCAACTTAAACCCCGATCCGATCACTCCGCCTTCCGTAAACACATTCATGCCTACTACAATACCTCCTACAGGGGCCTTCACCAATACGTTGGCCAGCTCAAAATCCTGTCCACTCAAACGGCTATTGAGTGCATCCGCTTCTCGTTGTATATCCGATAATTTTTCCCGTACTTCTTTTTGGTGTTCTTGCTGTCGCTGGATACGACGCTGTTCCAATTCCGTTATTTGGCGTTGGATGCGACCGATATTGCCGATATCCGAAGAAATTTCTCCTGTTAACTGCGTGTAAGTGCGTTCAACATCCAGGAGGCGATTGCGAGGTACAAAACCATCTTTTGCCAAGTCGCGCAGATTGACAAGTTGTTCTTCTAAGAATTTTAATTGCTGATTTTTACTTGCCTTTGATGCTTCAAGTCCACGCAACTGTACTTTCAAGCCGGCACTATTTTCATCAAGTGCGGCGATCTCATGATGCAAGGCTAATTTACGCGAGGTGAATAGTTGATTTTGTATAACGATGCCATTGGCAACACGTGTATCACTCTGTAGCGATAGTAATTCCGCAGGAAAGGTAATTTCATTTTTGCCGTCGCGTTCTGCCAGTAAGCGTGCTTCCACAGCGCGTGCTGTGTAAAGTTGAACGCGAGTTATTTCGGCTTGTGCTTTGATTTGAATATCATTCATGCGCACCAGTATTTGGCCTACCTTGACGTGCTCCCCTTCCTTAACCAAGATGCTGTCTATAATCCCTCCGGTTTGATGCTGAACTGCTTGCAGATGGCTGGCGACTGTAACTGTGCCTGAAATCGGAACACCTTTGTCGAGTGGTGCGAAGGATGCCCATAGAATAAATCCGCCGAAACCTGCTAAAACTATCCACCAGCCCAGCCGGGTATGTATGGTTTCATCAGTTTCAACCCAGCTTGAACTATCGACCGGAATGCTCTCAATAATTTTCTCTTTTTGTTCAGCGACAAGCTTCATTATTATTCCTGTTCAAGGATCAGTACTTTCTCAATCGGTAATTATAGCGTGTGATGATTTATTTGGTCTCTGGGTCAGCTACATTAACAACAGTCTGGGTTGTTTCACTCTGGGCAGTTTGCTTCTTGGTCTCTTGCTGCGATTGAAGAGCTTTTTGTGCTTGCTGCTGTTGTTGGGTTAACTTTTCTATGACCTGATTGGTCGGGCCGAACAATTTTGCTGAACCATCCTGTAGCAATAACAATTTTGTGGTGACACTGATAATACTAGTGCGATGTGTGATTAGAACGATGGTTTTTCCACGTTTTTTTAGATCAACTAATGCGGCTAACAGTGCCTGTTCGCCGACATCGTCTAAGTTTGAATTGGGTTCATCGAGAACAATTAATGATGGATCGTCATACATGGTGCGCGCTAGACCAAGACGTTGCTTTTGTCCCCCTGAAAGACCCGCGCCGCCATCACCTAATGGCGTGTCATAGCCTTCCGTCATGTTCAGAATCATTTCATGAACTCCCGCGCGTTTGGCAGCCAGAATGACCTTGTCGGCATTGATTTCCCCGAAGCGGGCGATGTTTTCGGAGACAGTACCGGCAAATAATTCGATATCCTGCGGTAAATAGCCAATATGCGGTCCCAACTCATCTTTGTTCCAAAGATAAACATCCGCACCATCCAGACGCACTTTACCGGCAGCGGCTGGCCATACACCAACCAGCAAACGTGCCAACGTGGATTTTCCTGATCCACTGGGGCCAATAATACCCAGTACCTCGCCCGCGGCCAAGGAGAAAGTTAATCCTTTGATAACAGGGACCTTGCCACCAGGTGGAATGGCCGTGACATTCTCAACAGCAATAGTACCTTGAGGTTTGGGTAATGCCATGCCGGCTTCACGAGCTGGATTTTGTTCGAGTAATTGGGTCAAGCGCTCATATGCGCTACGTGTGCTGCCAATTTGCTTCCACACACTGATCAGTAGCTGAACAGGGGCAATGGCTCTGCCTAATAAAATTGAACCGGCGATCATCATGCCGGGCGTGATGCTGTTATCCAGAACCAGTAAAGCGCCCAATCCTAGCATGAGTGACTGCAATGCGACGGTAAACGATTTGGATAGCGCAGCAACAACCCCCGCCTTCTCACTGGCTTCTGCCTGTAGATTAAGAAAACGGCTATGTAATTTGTACCAGCGTGATTGTATATTGGGCAACATACCCATGGCTTCGATGACTTCGGCATTGCGTAAATTATTGGATGCTACATTGCCGGAGGCGATTGCCATGGAATTGGCTTCAGCCAATGGTTTATGTGAGATTTTTTCGTTGATGTAGGCCAGCGTGATTAATATGACCGTACCACATAAAGCAAAGACACCCAAAATGGGATGAAACATGAATATCACGAATAAATAAATCGGGAACCACGGTGCATCAAAAAAAGCGAAAAGCGCGTTGCCTGTCAGGAATTGCCGGAGGTTGGTCAGATCTTTTAAAGCTTGCCCGGCATTACCGTCGCCTTGTTTTAGACTTTGCTCGAATGCAGCGGTATAAACACGTTTATTCAATTTCATGTCAAGTTGAGCGCCGACGCGAATGAGTACGAAGCTACGCACATATTCCAGTGAACCCATAAAAATATAAGCACCCAGCATGATCAATGTCAACATGAGCAGAGTCATTTCGTTGCGGCTGGTCAATACACTGTCATAAAGTTGCAGCATATAAATAGCCGGCATCAGCATGAGCATATTGATGACCGCACTGAAAACGCCAATATTGCGGAAGGTTTGTTTAAAGCTGGCGAGTACTTGCGCAACTTCATTCTGTGGAGCTTTAAATTTGAATTTCATCGATAAGTGTTATGGCGGAGAAATTGTATGTTACTCATTGCAGAAGTTAACCACAGTCAGAGTTTGAATAGAGTAAATAATATGATTTGCCAGGAATATGCAGTATATTGAATCGGTTGTAATTATAATTGCCGATCAGCAGTTTTGACTAGGTAAATCTGCTGTCGTCAACTTAAATGATCTGGGAGAGAAATTTAAATCTCGTTTTGTATCTGAGCTATCAAATATCAAATCTTGATTCATTCTTTCCGCCATTGCTGCTGTCCAGTGTTGATAGCGTGGTAACCATCGTAATCCCCATGTTGTCATCCGAAAAAACCAAAGCGGTACCGTTAATAGTCGCGATTTGCGATCAAGTGCTTCAAAGACCCGTTTAACCATTTCACGATATGGCAGTGTTTCTCCACCGGTTAGGTTATAAGGACGATCTGTTAAATTTAAAGTGCTGAGTGCATAAAAACATGCTGAAGCGACATCTTCAACATGGATGGGTTGCCGCAGCCCATGCGCTGACCCGAATACCGGGAAGAATCCGAATCGACGGATAAATTGTGCTATTTCAGTGATATTTTTATCTCGTCCATAGCCATAGATCAGTGTCGAACGCAAAATAATCCATTCTATTCCGTGAGAGGTCGCCCATGTTTGCACAAGTTCCTCGCCTTTTATTAATTGAGATGCAATTTTTCTTTCGTTGCAATCAAACGAAGCGTTTTTAGTGAATCGGCTGGTGGAAGATAATACAACAATCCGCCGCACGCCATAAGCTAATAAGAGATCAAAATACTCAGATACTACCCAGATGGGAGCAACGCATAACCAAAAAGGGATTTTTTTTTCTGTGTCTATTTTTGTCGGATTGATCGTATCGAGCTGCTGCCAAGTGATTTGTGGATGGATTTGTGTAAACGGGCGGCGAGAAAAAGCAGTGACATGCCAATGATTTTGTATGAATTGCTTGAGTAAACATTCACCTACCAGACTAGTAGCCCCCAACAATCCAGCATGTTTCTCATTCATGTTTGGGTTTCATCAGTTTGTAACAGTTTTGCACAGTATAAAACATGACTGTAGCGCCGAAACGAAGCCATATACCTAATGTGACTAATGTCATCAGCGTACTTGGATACTGGTGGCGGAAAAATTTTCGATAAAAGCGTAACATACTTTTATGCTTATGCCAGGCGACAAAGAATGGGCGGGAACGACTACAAGTTCCTTGAAAATGCGTAACTGGCGCATCGGGCACAAAAATAATTTTCCAATTCTTTTGCTTGAATCGCATGCACCAATCCAGATCTTCACAATGCAAGAAATAGCCTTCATCCCAGGTTCCCACATCCTCGATAGCTTGTCGCCGCACCAGCATGAGTGCTCCTGAAATGGCTTCAACTTCAATAGGTGTTTGTGGTAATGGTTGCTTATGCAAATGAAAGTCAAAAAACAATTGCGGCCAGTATTTCGCCAGGCGATATAAACCAAAAGCACGCACAAAAGCGCGCCAGGGTGTAGGAATAGCGCGCCGCCCACCGCCTTGCTCAGAACCATCTGGGTTAGTCACATAGCCACCAACCATACCGATATGGGGATCTGATGCTAATACTTGTACTAAACGTTGTAACGAGTTTTTCTCGAGAATGCAGTCTGGGTTGAGGAAAAGAATATAGGGCTGTGTTGATGCATTAAGGCCAATATTGCAGCCCGTAGCAAAGCCAGCGTTACGGCCAGTAGGTATTAATTTTAGAGGTGCTTCTGCGGTGAGAGAATTCATTAAATTCACCAAACTAGAGTCTGTTGATGCATTATCTACGACAATGATTTCTCTCGCTTGTTTAAGAGCGGCGTGAACGCACCCGGTTAGCAGGGAACCTGCGTTATGATTGACAATAATTACTGCTACAGGTAGCAATCTAATATTTAGTTGGTTTTCTCAGTTGATGTCGATGTTTTATTTCTTGCGCGATAGATACGCAGGAGTTTAACGATTGGTAATAATACATATCGTAACCTTGGTCGATGATTGATGGCTAGCTTTAATTGTCCAACCCTGAGCGAAGCATGGTAGTAAATCGTGTCTCTAATATCTGTCCATAATGTTCGAGGATGTACTTCTTCAGTGCGAGGTGAATCGGTATGCGGGAATGCCGAAAACCTGCGTAAATTACTCTTGGCACTTAATGTAGCCCGAAGAAAGCCATGGCCGAATAAGCGATCGGGTTCAAGATGGCAACCTTCCGCCCACTCATTCCATGCATTGATGAATACCAATTGATCGCCATTATTAGAGCGTTGAGCAATGTCAATGGTAGATGATAACCAGTATTCGTAATTTTCGGGTGTTCCATTCAACACCACAAGTGCTCGACTGTGAGTGCGTGCTGTATTATCCCATGAGGGGAAGACCGTTTTGAAAACGCGCGTAGTAGAAGTGCCATAAATACGATCGATATAAGATTGTGCGATCGTGGCATATTGCATGACATTTCCTTGGAAGGCTTCAAAAAAATTAACTGCATTATTGACGTTGCCGTGTTTTAGATTGTGTGGTGGAAATTCGATACCACTATCAAACCCGAATTGAGCGTAATCCTCGTTGCCATGTGTCAATGCCGCACAAAGATGAATTTCGCCCAATCCAATCGACTGGCAATATTCACGCCATACATTTAATGTTTTGCGGGCATTCGGGAGATGTTGAGGTCGATATACGATGAGAAATGGTTTGTCGTCTACACGGATATAGCGTTTATCATTAAAAAAAGGTATTAGTGATTGGATAAAATTTAAATCATCTTCGGGTAAGTATTTTTGTGCAATCAATACTTCGTGATCAGCGGCATCCCAGCGACGCGTCCAGTTTTCATTAGCCCAGCACAGGCAGAATGGCATATTACTTTCCGGATCAGCAAGCATGTCATCCAGGGGTAAATTAAGTATTCGTTTGCCTGAGAACCAGTAATAGTGATAACAGAATCCGTCAATACCATAGTGTTTAGCCATTGAGATTTGATCACGCCGTGTCTCACGAACACGCAGATCGTAGAAGCCAAAATCACTCGGCAAGTGCGGTTGATAATGACTTTCAAATAGCGGTTTCGCTTTGGTGACGTTAGTCCATTCGGTAAAACCTTTCCCCCACCATGCATCATTCTCTGGTGTTGGATGAAATTGCGTCAGATAAAAAGCGATTAATCTAGGTGCAGGTTTGTTTTCTAGTACAGGTTGGGGTGTCATATCGATGTAATGGTTTCTGCTTTCTCTTGAATCAGCTTTATGGAAAGTAATCTAAGTGATTATATTCGGATTTTAAGCCATCCAAGACCTGTACGGATACGTTGTTTGGTTTTATGACTTAAATGCTTTGCAATACGTGCTTTCCAGCTGGTCATTGGGTTGATTGCAGCTTGCGGAGGCACTCCTGTTAATGATATTGGTGCACCAGGGTAACTAAGTGGCACGGCTTTAACCACTACTTGATAAATCTTTGCATGGTTATTGCTTTTTAGTGCTTCTTGAACAGTCGTGGAAAGTTTTGACCAGCTTGTGGCAAATTCAGTTTCATCAGGAGGTTTAATGACATACTTGACCTCAATGATCTTGAGATCAGCTTGTGCAAATAGTTTCTCCATATTTCTTAGGCCAAAAAAACGGATATGCGTGCGATCCAGCAAACCCCAATCACGGTATTCAAAGTCACTGTTGATAAGGCACGAGGCCACTGCTGCATGACCTACATGGGGTAGTGAGATTACGAGATAACCAGTTGGCCCAATCAGTGCAGCCATCCGTTTCAGTGTTGACCAAGGATCATACAGGTGCTCCAGCACGTCTGCGGCAATCACGACATCGAACGGTGGTAAATCATCAAGCAAATTCGGCCATTCCGGGGAATTTAGATCGGCTTGCATAATGGTTTCACAGTAGGGCGCTGCTTTTGTGATTGCGGAGCTATCTAATTCGATTGCTGTTACCTGACATCGTCCCTGTTGCGCCAGCATTTTGGTTATTGATCCTGGACCACAACCAATTTCCAGTACGCGTTTGGACAAACCGACTAGTTCGACTACAAATGCAGGTGCGGTTTGTGAATTGAGGTTGACAGTATATTCGTATACATGTTTAGGACTAGTTTCTTCCATTGCGGTTTTTTATATTTCAGTCTTTATGGTCGTCAGGCGCGGTTAGGTATTTCTGGAAAAAGGTTTTTATTATACGCAGAGGCTTGGTTATTTGCCAACTGGTAGAGGATAAGAATTCGGTGACTTGTCTGTCTAGTTCTATGATTTGCTGATCAAGCTCAGCAATATGCGTATTGCGTTCAATCATGGCGTGTTCGAACTCGGCAATACGCGTATTGCGTTCAATCATGGCGTGTTCGAACTCGGCAATACGCGTATTGCGTTCAACCATGGCGTGTTCAAGCTCGGCAATACGTGCATTGCGTTCAGCCATGGAATGTTCAAGTTCAACCATGGAATGCTCAATCTCGGCAATACGCGTATTGCGCTCAGCCATGGAGTGGTTGAGTTCGATAAATAATCGTTTGTAGCGCGCATATTCATAAATAGACCATAGTGTTTTGTCTTCATATCGCGGAAACCATTTTCTGTAAATGGTAGTCATTACCTGCCGCGTGCGTTCTGCGTCATACCATACGCCTGATCTCATTTCGGCTTGCATTCGATAGATGGCACCTACTTTTGCAACAAAACGGAATTCTCCATGCTCGAGTACCTGAAGCCAAAAATCCCAATCCTCACATATGTCTAAAGCTTCATCAAAGCGCACTCCTTTGTTAATAACGCAGCGTCGGAAAAGGACTGCATGGATAGGAATGAAATTGTCGATACGCAGCTGTATCGGATCAAAATCTTCTTCAAATCGTCTGATTTCGTCGCCGGATTGATTAATACACTGAATGGCAGAATAGGCCGCAATGGCGGATTCAGAGCGATCCAGTTCGATGGCAAGCTGAGTAACATGATGCGGTAGAAACCAATCATCGTCGTCCAGAAAAATCAGATAGCTGCCTTTGGCTGCTTCCAGTCCTCTATTTGCAGCTTTACTTCTTTGGAGTGGCTCATCGTTTGATATCATGTGTAAAGGGAAATGGCCGCACCACTCGCCCATTTTACGATGATCTGCGCCTTTAGCATTAACGACCACTACTTCAATATTGGGATAAGTTTGCAAAGCGATGGAATCCAGTGTGTCGGACAAAGTGGAGCGATCCATGCTGCGTATGATGACGCTGACCAACGGCAAGTCGCTGCTATCCATAACCAGCCCCAAGGCTTTCTGACGAGTGTGCTCCGATTGATAAAGCTTGATCGGATCATTGATCAGCTCCTCGGCTGAGACCAGAATATAGGCTTCTGCTGCTGTTACGCTGGCTGGTAGGGTATAAGTACGATAACAATTAAGTGCGGTGATATGCAGGTCGTAACGCTGTTTTGCATTTTGAGACACAAAGCATTCCATAGCAGCCATTTTACGTGTAGCCAGATCACTGATATCGAGCAATTGATTGGGACGTAGCGGCATACCCACTTCATACAGTGCTACACGTACTGATTTGCCTATTCTCCGAATTGCTTCAATAACGACCATTCCCAGTACTCGATGATCCGGGTGCATCTCAAAAACCGATGGCGCGTAAATCAAGTCAGCACCCGCTTCACGAATGGCTATTAAAATTTCCTGTATTAGTTTTTCGCTATAACAGACTTGTCGGTCCTGGTATTGCCAGAAAATGGGCGTGCCATAGCCAAGGATATGAGCAGCCGCGATACTTTCATTCTGACGTTGCAGGGTGTATTCAGCTATATTCTCTTCGCTTACACCATGTGCACCATCGGATATCACGATGACACGAACAGGAACACCCTGCTCAACGTGACGCATAATGGCTCCACCGCAACCGAATACCTCATCATCTGGATGAGGGGCAAATACGAGGACAGATGTGCTGGGGATGTTTGCAATGGCTTGATAAGGAACGAGAGTGTTTTCCAAAAGAACCTCAATTATGGGTGGTTTTGTATGCCATGATATTTGTGAAACAAAGGCCGATTATTTTAACCTGAATATTTTATGAATTTCTATCAAGCTATAAGCAGTCTGGCTTGTGTAATAAAGTTTAACGAAAATCCTTATCGCCACTCATTAGCCACCAGTGATTTTTGAGTGTTTCGGGAGTTGGCCCATCACTCCAGGCATTTGCCGGTATATGAATATTCACTGCTTGTTGAGTACCGCCGGTGGCTGCAAAATGGGTTGCAAAATTTTCGGTGATGTGGCAAAACACACGTGTGGCGCCATGAATTCGAGCCAATCGCCGGGCGTGTGTAATCAACAGGGGAATGTCGGCTAACGGTGTGACAAGATCCACGATTTCACAACCCTCAGGATCATACCGCAGTACCAAAATCCCACGTGCACGTCCATTGAAACGATTTTTCACCAATATAACCTGGTATTGCTGATGGGGGTGATTGAGGTAACGGTATTGCAGATACTGCCAATCGCGCACACCAATGATTGATTCTTTCAGATCCGTAGCCATACGTTGCCAGCATTGATTGGCGGCAATGGCTGCAAAGTCTGTCTGTTCGCGATCAATCAGCTGCAGACGTGTTTCCCGCAGCGGTAATCGCGATCTGGTATTCCATGAGAACTCAACCAGGCATCCGACTTCAGCATATAACCCATGCCGTTCAGCAATTTTCATGTGTCGTTCACTGGGAAAACCAAAGCCCACTAGATAAGGTTTGCCATAACCAATATAACGTTCCAAGAAAGTTGCCGTCATAAGGAAAAAAGGCCCTTTTCTGAGAAGTACGCCGCGCTCGCTTGCATCGACCATGACATCTCCGATCTGCACGGCGGTTTGAGGTTGACCAAAGAACAGAATCTTCCGGCTAAGGCCGCCGTAATGCGCGATCAGTCTATTTTCTCGCCATACACCTATTTCACGACTTGGGTTTGAACCGTATTTCCACTGCCAAGTGGCCGGGGTCATCTCGTGATTAAATGTTTTCTTAAACAAGTTGAGCATTTCAGGAGTTTGATTTTTTTGCAGAATCTGCAAACGCCATTTGGGTGATTTCGTTTTTCTGAAATGCAACAGGGCATAGCCATAATGTCCGCTGGCGTATTTTTTTTGCGATACCCGTTTCGATTCATCCAGTTGGTCCAGATGTTCATCACTCAAGTGGAGGTCTTTGATCAGGCTCTGCCGATACTTTGCAGTCATATTGAGCAGATGATTTAATGCAGGTGCTGCCATGGCGGATAAATCCATGTGTTCAACCAGTTCAAATCCAAATCGCTCGGCGAGTGTCATCATATTCTTGAGCAAATAGCGCCTTGATATTCCTGTTTCATCGTACTTCAATGCAAATTCATCGATAATGAGCAAATCACCCGATAAAGGCAGCAGATCCAATGCCTTGTTAAAAATGACCATTGGTTCAATGTGTTGCGCTGATTCCTGAAATAAAACAACATCAAAGCTTTCGGGTTGAGCGTTAAAATCTTCCAGGGATTGGCACGTCACAGAAGCATCCGCTCCCATGGATTTCTGAATATAGGCGACTTGCTGCGCATCCGGGGTAATGCCATGGACAGTATAGCCGCGCTGGTTTAATAGGGAAAAAGTGGTGCCCAGACCAATACCCACTTCCAAAATGCGACACGGGGACGGAGGTAATCTTGCCAGTAGCAGGTCCGTAGAAAATTGCTGTGCTGCCTGTACACTGGTGTTGTCACCTTGGAATAATCCATAATGTAGATAAGTGGCTTTACCTTCCTGTAACAATAAGGCGTGGGCATAAACATTCAACGGAAAAGTCAGATTCTTGAACGGGGAAGGTGGTACTGTAGTAACTGGAAAGATATGGTCGGCTTGACGGTAAAGTTGCGTGTTGGATTGCATCAGATTGGGATTAACAGTCTTGGTCATTATAGATTGTCTGTCATATTGTTGTTTTCCCACTGATGGGGAATTGAAAAATAACCCTGCAAACGGCCTGTTTGATTTACTTGTAAGGTTGCTATGCCTTCTGCTGAGTCATAGATATGCAAACCGCGTTCACATAGCAGATATACGCTAATAAGATATTCTCCCTTAAGCAGTGGCAATTGATCCAACCTGATGCAAAGCTGACCTGAGCCATCGGAGGCACGTTGCAAAGTAAAATTATCTTCCCAGGTTGCCGCACTGGTAATGATGCGACCATCCTGAGTTTGTAGGGCTATTGCCACATTGGGGCAGGGTAGTATGGGATCGGAAGCAAAGGCGATCAATATTCTGATACTGGATTGTTGGCTGATGATGATAGCATGCTGCGTGCTGATGTCATCCACCTGTAGTTTTACTTTCTCAAGATGAGCATTACCCAGCACATGTTTCTTGTCATGTTCTTCATTATCATGTTTGGTTATTAATGTTGTGGGTTCTGAATTGGGTGTGCTTTTATCCAGAAATGCCTGATAAGCGGATACCACCTGAGCCGATTCTCCATCCATAACAATTCTGCCCTGATTAATCCAGATAGTACGATTACACAAGGATTCAACCTGAAACAGGGAATGTGAACAAAACAGAATCGTTTTTCCCGCATCGCGCATTTGCATAATGCGGGAGAATGATTTACGGGCAAAGGCACCATCGCCGACCGATAAGGCTTCATCAATGACCAGAATATCCGGATCTACATTGACCGCGACCGAAAATGCCAAACGGACATACATGCCGCTGGAATAGGTTTTGACCGGCTGGTCAATGAAATCGCGAACACCGGAGAAATCAATAATACCTTCAATACGATCAGCAATTTCTGATGGATTTAATCCCATGATTGCCGCACTCATTAAAACATTCTCGCGTCCAGTAAATTCAGGATTAAATCCGGCACCCAGCTCCAGTAAGGCAGCGATGCGGCCATTTATCGTCACTGCACCATGGGTGGGTGTTAAAGTGCCGCAAACTAATTGCAATAGTGTTGATTTTCCTGAACCGTTTTGACCCACGATCCCAACAACTTCTCCCGATCTCACAGTCAAGTCGATGTCGCGCAACGCCCATAATTCCCGGTAATATTGGCGTGAACCCCACCAGCGATGTGGCCACAAGAATTGTTTTAAGCGATCTTTCGGATGCTGGTACAACTGATAACATTTGGATAGCTTCGAAGCTTTAATAGCTGCTTCAGAGTTTGCAAAATTAAAGGACATCAGCAAATCCCTTGCGTGTTTTCTCAAACCAAATCAGACCAGCCCAGGCAATAAGTAAAGCGATCAGATAATAAACAGTGAGCCCAAGCCAATTCGGGGCCTGGCCGTATAAGATCACCGCCCGAACCTGTTCAATGATGAAGGTTAGCGGATTGAGAAACAGATAGTCACGAACAGATTCCGGTAATGCCGATGCAGGGTAAAAAATAGGACTCATAAACATCAACATCGTCAGAATCAAGCCAATGAGTTGACCGATATCGCGAACAAATACGCCAATTGAAGCTATAAACCAAGACAAACCCATAATGAGAAATAGGAGCGGAAGCACAACGATTGGTAAGTATATGAATGTCCATGGAATCGGATGATTAATCACCAATAAAAAACCAAATAAAACGAGAAGACTGATTCCTGCATGAAAAAGCGCAGAACCTAAAGTCACCCAAGGTAGGATTTCCAGAGGAAATATGATTTTTTTAACATAGTTGACATTGGCAAGGATGAGTCCCGGGGCACGTGAAAGACATTCGGAAAGTAGATTAAATATAATCAACCCAGCAAATAATGATAAAGCAAAGGCAAATTTATCATTGTAAATGGAGCTATCCGTTTGATCCAAACGCACCTTGAATACCACACTGAAAACAAAAGTATAGATTGCTAACATTAGAATGGGATTAATAAAAGACCACAATAATCCCAGAAACGAACCTCTGTATCGTCCAATCACTTCTCGCTTGATCAATTGCAAGATGAGCGGACGATGTCGTTTCAGACTGAGAAAGATGTCAAAAATGGAAGTATTAAACAGATGCAAGAAAATGAAACCGGATACGTTAGATACAATATTATATTATCGCAGATATCAAGGGAAAATAATCATGGAAAATACGTTATACATGTGGCACGCTTGATTTTGCGCTTTCTCAGGAGCCGCTGATCGATGTTGCTGGCTGATTCTTTATCGGCATACACCCGATTCGCCTCAATGTGCGCACTGATGTGGTCAGTACCAGGAAAAAAGTTTTTGGCAAAGATTGGGCAAGCAGAGCCGCTTATTGGAATAGCTAATGTCGCTACTGAAAACTTGGTGGAGAACTATCAGTATAGATTGGAAGATTTGACTGTGACACCTTTTCAAAGAGCGGCAGAAAGTAAATCTCAGTAAAATCATTGGTTTGTTGAATAGAATATTGACAAAATCGGTGTTAACGGTGATTTTTGAGTATCTCATAATTAACCAGGTTGCATGAATTATCGATAGATATATGAAATTGAGCTAAAGTGATTATATCTAATGAGCATCGACATAATGTAGTAGGATGTTGCAAATAAGCAACATGCTGAATGGAAACTTCGATTGCATACTTGCAAAGCGTATTGGTTTTGGGCAGAATGCACCTGACTTGGCTTTTGTGGTATTTTCTGCTAGGCAAAATGCTGGTTATGCAGAAGTTGCATAGAAACAAAGTGAAAAACTTGCAAGTAATTTACTTTTTTGTAATAAACTTTTTTAACTTTAATCAAGGGAGCTCCCATGGCTATTTCCAGTGAACAAAATATACTACAGATTGTTATAGGTCTGTTTAACGCAACACCGGGTAAAAACAATCTGAATGATCTGACAACGGCTGTTAATAATGGCATGACCATTCCACAGTTAGCAGATTTTCTAGATAGTCTCCCGATATTTACTAATGATGTTATGGGAGATAAAACCACAACGGCTGATAAAGTAGGCGAATTGTTGAGTCACTTTGGCTTAGTGGCAGGCGGTGCGGCAGGTAGTGCTGATAAATTGGCTGAAGATTTCTTTACCGCTCAAATTGATGCGGGTGTTAGTTTTGGATCGATTATTAATCAAGCTGTTGATTTTTTAAATCAAACCACTGACCCGGCATTCTCTGCAGTAGTTACTTTGCTGAATAATAAGGTGATGGTTGCGCAAGCTTTTTCGGAAAGTTATTCCAATAACAATTTAGGTGTTTTGCAAGGCGTATTGGGTGATGTAACTGGAACTGCTGCATATACAGATACAGATGTTGATGCTGTTTTGTTAGCTGCAGGTTATCCTCGCGGTGGATCGGAGGGAACATTTATACTGACAAATGGTACGGATATCGAATCAGCAAGTGTTTTCACGTCAGGCTTGGTATATACCCCAGGAGGCAATGATCGGATTAATTCGCTTCAGGATGAAGATGTATTAACAGGTATTGGAACGGATGCGAAACTTAACGTTACGGTAGGTAATGCTGAAGATAATGGCTCAGACATTATTACACCGACGTTGAATAACATTGCGACACTGGATGCGGCTTTTACTGGTTCTGGTTTTGGAGTAGAAGCTTTAGACATGCAAGATGCGACCGGTCTTCGTTCAATAAATATTACGCGTGTTACTCAAGCTGAGGACCGGGCTGAGATTGGCAACATACAAGATGCCACAGTCAATGATCTTTCGGTAAGCAATACCAACGCCAATCAAGACGGCACTGTTGAGTTCTCATATGGTGAGAACGTTCTCTTAGATGAAAACACTGTTGCATTAGAAGTCAGTGATGTTCAGTTAGGCTTCTTGAACATTGGGCAAAATACTTCCGGTATTATTTTTAATGGTGTAGGAGAGCAAGGTTATGAAATAATGACTTTGAATAGCGCTGGCGGTGGATCCAATACGATTGGTACGCTGAATATGCCGATGGATACAGGCACAGCCGGCAGTTTGACCATTACAGGTAATACCGATTTGCGTCTAGGTGATGTGCAAAATGCGGTGAATGTTGACAATAATACACTGGTCGAAGTGAAGGATCTTTATGTAGTAGGCTCAGGTATTGCCCAGGCAGGTAGTCGGATTGCCACAATTAATGCGGAGCAATTCACTGGGAATCTCACACTGGTGCTTGATAATATTCTGGATGTTGGTAAGGCCGACACTTCTGGTGTTGATCAGGACGTGACAGTCACTGGGGGTTCGGGTGGTGATACTTTTGTGCTGTACGATGAAGTACAGTCAGGAGATAGCATCAATGGTGGGGAAGGTGATGATACATTGCTATTTTATTCTGGATCTTCGCTGGATAGTGCTGCAGTTGGAATTGAGAATGCTAATTTGTATGCAGATGGTTCAATCGGTGAAATTGTAGTGGATTTTGACAATCTAGCCGATGTGACTGATGTTACGTTACGTAACATCAGTTCTGATGTGGATCAAGGCGGTTTCGGTGGGGATGGCGTGTTGGAAAATGCAGCGGATAATCCTGTCTTTTTTGAGTTAGCTAACTTGACCGATGCGCAGGCAACTGGTATTACTCTTCTGCACGCGACAACGGGTAATAATCAGATAGAAAATACTAACATTTTGGCATCTGTTAAAGCCGATACAGCAAACAACACATTGGGTATAACGCTGGAAGATGGCAATAATACCGATCCGCGTTCCAACTTTACATTGGTAACGGCTATCACAGATGTTACTTCTACCATTGAAAATGTAACGTTGACAGACTCTGATACCGAATCTAATTCCGTTGAACTGAACAATTTTGCAGATCATACCGGTACGATTACCCTAGTCGGAGGAGAGGCTGGCGATTTCATTAATCTCGATGTGAATACGGATACAGCGAATGCAGATATTTCAGCAGTGCTTAATGGCGGAAACTCAACATTAGGATTTACTGCAGATGATGGTGAAGTTCAACAGGGTCTGTATGGCTTGGATACCGATGGTGGAGAAGGTGATAGAACTGCCGGTCACATTTTTGATGTTGCTGATCTGGAAACACAGGTTCGCTTGGGTGCAGCAACGATTGATGCCAGTGCCGAAGCTGCTAATGTTATTCTACGTGTCAGTACCAATGCTGCTTCTGCAGCCGGTGCGCAAACCATTCTTATGGGATCTGGCGATGATACGGTGATTTTTGATCGTATCAATGACAGTCGCGCCGGTTTGACGATATCCGATACGGTAACGGGTGGAGAAGGAAGTGACACATTGGCGATTGACGGTCATGGATCTCGCATTTCACTAGGTGCATCTGAATGGACCAACGTTAGTCAGTTTGAAACACTGCGTCTCGTGGGCACCAATATAGCTGAAGTTGATTCTGATGTCTTATTGGGGCAAAATTCTTACAATCTTGCGCTGACTAATGATCTGATTAGTTCAAATGGCTCAGGTTTGCTGCATATCATCAATGATAATGACGCCAATAATGACCGATCCGGAACCGCTACATTGAATTATCTGGATACAGACGATACCGGTGAAGAATCAGGTGTGACGATTGATGCTCGTACGCTCAATGCGCAAAACCATTTTACCTATAACGGTGAAGAAGGCCTTTCAAACACTATTGATCGCTTTATGTTCAGCGATGCGAATGTTAATGGTGGAAACACGATTGATGGTGGTGCGGTAGATAACTTATCTGATACTAACGGCGTTAATACTGACATTATGGAAATTCGTAACATTGCGACGGTTACTGTTGGTGACTTGGCAGGTGTTTCCAATATCGGTACTATCGCTGGCGTTAACGATCAAGCTGTTGAGCAAATACTTGACTTGGAATTGAATGATACTGTGATCGATGCCTTGTCTGACAGCTATCATGCAGCATCGACGATTGAAGTCGAAACTATCACAGTGCGTTTGAATGCCCTAGATGATATCGCAGCGCCAGTAGCTGGTATGGGATTGAAGTTAGATGCAGGTGCGATGACAGCAAAATCAGCCGCGGTGGTTGATCTAGATGCCGCATTTGTAGTAGCGGACATACTAAAAATTGGCCAAGGTCTATTAACCGTTAATAATTTCTTAATTGCGGATGATCAGCTTCAATTATCGGTAAGTCGGTTTGGTTTGACACTGGATGACGATGATATTGGTACTATCGCTCTAACAGATACCGATGGTGATCTCTCAAATATCATTTTTGGTGTGGCAGCGGTGGCAGCGACTGATTTTATCATCGTTGATAATACCGGTGCTGACACTAATGTGTACTTTGATTCCGATGGAAATGGTGCTGGTACGCAAGTGTTGATCGCTACTATCGTAGGTTCTGTGCTAGTGGCAGCAGATGTTGACATCATTGCTTGATATTAGATGTCGATGAGAAGAAGATGATCTCTTAGATATAAAAGATCATCTCTTAGATATAAAAGATCATCTATCGTATCTCTAAGTAGCATAAAAACCCGATCTGTATTATGGATCGGGTTTTTTATTTTTTGTTTTTGTTTTTTTATAAGAAATCCTTCTATTAACTGAATAGAGGCTTACGGTTGTATTCAAACAAAAGAATTATGAGCGATTAAATTTGAAATAATTGGCTATAACTTTATGTTACGCATAATTCAAAAGTAAAGTATTCCCGCTTAAAACAGCGAAGTATTAAAATTTCTGGTTTTCAACCAATGATCATCCTTGATGCGAAAGTTACGATTGAAAACTGATTGAGACTGATTTCTTCTCTTGGATTAATTCCTGATTCCTTGAAGGGGGTATCCTGCTAGAAAGCCGGTTGATATTGAAGCGAGGCGGTGGGGGGCCGTACTCACAGTTTTCGCTGAGTGCAGCAAACATTATTATAAGACTGCTGAATAACTGTGTTTTTGAGTCTTTCTATTCGTTTGCAAAATATTGAAATCAGTTTTCCACAGTAGGGGAAACCGATTATGCAGAGATCTC
This sequence comes from Nitrosomonas sp., assembly GCA_017984435.1. GTDB lineage: Bacteria > Pseudomonadota > Gammaproteobacteria > Burkholderiales > Nitrosomonadaceae > Nitrosomonas. The sequence continues at coordinate 37,471 of JAGNZK010000022.1, forward strand.
GATTGGTTGCATATAGATAACTTCTTTATCTATATTTCCTGCAATAATTGGTGCACTGTAAGCAGTGGGTCTTTGGCTTGTGTAATAGGTCTACCTATGACAAGAAAATGAGAACCGTTTTCAATGGCGCATCGTGGTGTGGTAATTCTTTTTTGATCATCAGCCTGCCCAACGGATGGGCGGATGCCGGGAGTTACCAGGCAAAAGCTATTACCCATTAATTGGCGCAGACGTGTTGCTTCCAGCGCCGAACAAACCACGCCATCCAGTGCACAGTCACCGGCTAATTGCGCCAAGCGCTCCACAATTTTATCGGGTGTACCTTGTAAACCAATATCTGCAAGATCATCCTGATCCATACTGGTCAGTAAAGTGACTGCAATAAGTTTGGTTGATCCTTGTGGTATCGCATCGCGTGCCGCCATTAACATCTTCCGCCCGCCTAGCGCATGTACATTAAGCATCCATACGCCTAAATTACTGGCGGCTTTGCAAGCATTTGCGACGGTATTAGGGATATCATGGAATTTCAGGTCCAAAAAAATATCGAAGCCTTTCGACATTAATTTTTCAACCAATTGCGGGCCTGTAGCAGTAAAGAGTTCTTTGCCTACCTTCAGGCGACATAAGCGGGGATCCAGCTTATTTGCCAGGCTCAAGGCATCTGTCGCACTGCTGAAGTCCAATGCAACAATGATGCGGGGGGCATTCATGCGCAGAGTTGATTACTTGTTTGAACGATGGCTGCGACGAGCAAATAATAATGTGATTAAGATGCCCAGTGTAAAGAATATCAAAAGAGCAACACTGAGAGGCAGTTCGATTGATTGATCCAGATAATATTGCAGCATGATAGGCTGTGAGTTTTTGGAAGCAAAAATAGCAAGGATCACAAAAACTACAATACGCAAAAACCATGCAATTAGATTCATCATAATGAGTTTGGCCCGTACAAGTGATAGATAATGATAATGAATTTTAATTTTTGAAACGATCCAATTAAGTCCGAGTAGCCAGCAAAGATTAGATTAACGCTGACTACCCAGATTAAAAGTGAGTAAATCTGCTCAGTTATTTACTTTTTTTGTCTTCTCTATAGTCGACACGTTCGCGCATTTCCTTGCCTGCTTTGAAGTGCGGAACATATTTTTCAGGTACTTTGACTTTATCACCTGATTTGGGATTACGCCCAATGCGCGGAGGGCGGTAGTTTAGATCAAAACTACCAAAACCCCGTATCTCAATACGCTGACCTTTAGATAAACTTTTTGCCATCGCATCAATAATTGTTTTGACAGAGAGCTCAGCATCTTTGGTAACCAATTGCGGGAAACGAGCTGCCAGTCGCGTAATTAATTCAGATTTCGTCATGAATTTTCCTTATTGCTCTGTGTTTTTACTATCCATTTTAGCTTTCAGTAAAGCACCCAGACTGGTTGTGCCAGCATTTGTAGGTGTTTTAATTTTTTGCATGGCGCTTGTTTCATCAGATTTGTCTTTCGCTTTAATCGAGAGGTTGATAGTACGATTCTTACGATCCACATTGATGATCATAGTTTCAACTTTGTCACCTTCTTTTAGGTGTGTGCGAATGTCTTCAACGCGATCACGTGAAACTTCGGATGCGCGCAAATAACCTTCTATGTCATTGGTCAGCGCAATAACAGCGCCTTTAGCATCGATGGATTTTACGGTACCTTCGATAATGCTGTTTTTGTCGTGTTCAGCAACAAAACTGGTGAAAGGATCGCCTTCCATTTGTTTGATGCCGAGTGAGATACGCTCGCGTTCAACGTCGATGGATAAAATCAATGCCTCGACTTCATCGCCTTTTTTATAGTTAGGAACTGCTTCTTCTCCGGGTTGATTCCAAGATAGATCAGACAAATGTACAAGACCATCAATATTGCCGGGTAATCCGATAAATACACCAAAATCTGTGATCGACTTGATTTGTCCACTGACTTTATCGCCTTTCTCGTGATTCGCGGCAAATTCTTCCCATGGATTGGTTTGGCATTGCTTCATACCGAGTGAGATACGGCGGCGTTCTTCATCAATCTCAAGGATCATTACTTCGACTTCGTCGCCCAGCTGTACAATCTTGGATGGATAGACATTCTTATTAGTCCAATCCATTTCAGAGATATGTACCAGTCCTTCAATACCTTGTTCAATCTCGATAAATGCACCGTAATCGGTCAAGTTGGTGACTTTACCAAACAAGCGAGTACGCGCTGGATAACGTCGTGACAAACCTACCCATGGATCTTCACTAAGCTGCTTCATGCCCAAAGAAACGCGATTCTTTTCTTGATCGAACTTGAGTATCTTGGCAGTGACTTCATCACCAATATTAACCACTTCAGATGGGTGTTTAACACGACGCCATGCCAGGTCGGTAATATGTAACAATCCGTCAATTCCACCCAGATCGACAAAGGCACCGTAATCAGTAATATTTTTAACCACACCTTGAACAACCGCGCCTTCTTGTAAGCTAGACAATAAAGTTTCACGATCAGCGCCTTGCGTTGCTTCCAGTACTGCTCGACGCGAAACCACTACATTATTACGCTTGCGATCAAGCTTGATGACTTTGAAGTCCATTTCCTTATTTTCATAAGGTGTTGTGTCTTTAACTGGGCGGATGTCCACCAATGAGCCGGGTAGAAATGCGCGAATGCCATTGATCATGGCAGTCAAACCACCTTTTACCTTACCATTGACCATACCGGTAACAATTTTGCCGCTTTCCATCGCTTCTTCCAGATCATGCCAGGCGGTGAGACGCTTGGCCTTGTCGCGGGAAAGGCGTGTTTCTCCATAGCCATCTTCAAGAGATTCAATGGCGACACTGATAAAATCACCGGGCTTAACTTCAATTTCGCCACGATCATTTTTAAATTCTTCGACAGGAATGAAACTTTCAGATTTGAGGCCGGCATTAACGACAACAATGTTATAGTCAACACGAACAACTTCGGCAGTAATTACTTCGCCGATGCGCATTTCCTGACGAGAGAGACTTTCTTCAAAGAGTGCGGCAAAACTTTCTGGGGAATTTATGGTTGCAGTGGAAGCTTTAGTCATTATAAAAAATACCTGATTTAATGCCCTGTCATGGTTTGCACCTAACAGGCTGGGTTAGTTAATAAAATGTTTGAAGTATGAATCTTATCTTCCTGATGTACAGGAAGATAAAGGATGCTATTTCACATTCAAACTTGAGTTTTTTGCACAGATTTCATTATACCAGGAGAGAACAGCGTCTTGTGCCTGGGATATGGTGAGTGAAGTTGTATCGAGCAATTTTGCATCAGCACCTTGTTGCAAAGGGGCGATGCTGCGATTGCTGTCGCGTTCATCACGTTTTTGGATATCCTGCAATAAGTCGGCGATGTTAGCATTCATTCCTTTCTCTATCAACTGCTTATATCGTCTTTGTGCGCGAATCTCAGCACTGGCGGTAAGAAATATTTTCAGTATGGCATTGGGAAAAATAACGGATCCCATATCACGCCCATCCGTCACTAATCCCGGTAATTGGCGGAATCCACGCTGTCGCTCAGTAAGTGCCTCTCGAATCTGAGGGTAAGCCGCTAATTGAGAAGCTAAAATGCCGCATTCTTCGGTTCGAATATCGTCAGTAACGATTTTGTCATCAAGATAAATGGTTTCATCTTTAAATAGCACACTCAGGTTTCTGGCAATATTTGCGAGCAAGTCCTTGTCTTGAATATCCGCGTGGGATTGTGTCGCTTTTAATGCAACTAACCGGTAAAGTGCGCCGCTGTCCAGATAATGAAATCCAAGCTTTTTTGCAACCAATTGCGCGATAGTGCCTTTGCCGGATGCCGATGGACCATCAATGGCGATGACAGGAATTTTATGATGTTGCATTCAGTGATCTCGTTATCTGGATGGGATGATTAGGTAGAATTTATTTTATGCTGGATGAATTATTTGTGAAAATTTTTCAAAATAATCAGGAAACGTTTTTGCGACACAATCAGGATCATTGATGCGCACAGGTGCTCCCAGGGATACAAGAGAAAAGCACATCGCCATGCGATGATCGTCATAAGTATCTATTGCCGCGTGTGGAATCAAACCATTGACGGGTGGCGTGATGCGTAAATAATCCGCGCCTTCTTCAATACTCGCTCCTAATTTGCGCAATTCATTGGACATAGCGCTAAGGCGATCCGTTTCTTTTAAGCGCCAGCTAGCGATGTTGCGCAATGTGGTAATACCTTCCGCAAATAATGCGGCAACCGCGAGCGTCATCGCAGCATCGGGAATATGATTGCAATCCAGATCAATGGCATGCAGAAATTTTCCGCTGTGATTTGCTTCTGCTCCGCTTGCCTCGATCCAGTCTTCCCCCATGGATATTTTTGCTCCCATCTTTTCCAGTGCTGTGGCAAAACGCACATCACCTTGTGCGCTATCACGGCCGACTCCCTGAACACGCACCGGACCATGCCCGATAGCACCTGCTGCGAGAAAATAGGAGGCTGAAGAGGCGTCCCCTTCGACAATGACATGACCTGGACTGCGATAACTTTGCTGCGCGGGTATTACGAATTGCTGCCAGTCGGTATGTTCGATTTGTACACCAAAACGTTGTATTTGTGCGAGTGTTAGCTCGATATAAGGCTGTGAAATTAAAGTACCGGATACCTTGATGATAGATTTTTTCCCGCTCAATGGTAGTGCCATGAGCAGTCCAGTTAGAAATTGACTGGAAACGTCACCTTTCACGGTAATAGGGTGGACCCCGCTTTTGATAGATGAGTCAATCGGCTTGATTTCCAAAGGGGGAAAACCGGGATTGCCCAAGTAAGTAATGTTTGCGCCTAATTGACGTAATGCATCCACCAGATCCGCTATGGGCCGTTCATGCATGCGTGGTACGCCCGATAACCGGTAATGCCCATGCATTAAAGACAATACCGCAACCAAGGGCCGAAAAGCGGTACCGGCATTGCCGAGAAATAAATCAGCTTGTGTGACTGGAAACTTCCCTTTTCCTCCGATGATGCTGTAATCGTTTTTATCTGTTTGTGTGACTGAAATACCCAATTTGGCAAGTGCATCCAGCATACGTGCCGTGTCGTCGGAAGCCAATAAATCATGAATGTGTGTGGTGCCTTCCGCTAATGCAGCCAGTAAGAGAATACGGTTGGAGATACTCTTTGATCCGGGCAATTGCACAATACCGCTGGCAATTCTGGCGGATGGAAGATCAAGCCATGTCATGATATTTAAAGTATAAAAATTGACAGATGATATCGCATAAAAACATTCAACGAATATAAATTTCGTTAATCATTTGAGCATCGATATTACTTGGACTGATCCACTAAATTTGGAAAAATCTTTATCAAACCTTCTTGTTTAAGGTAATCTATCGCGTAGATTTTTAGTGGAGAGCACACCTTTTGCTTGAAGTGCTTTTAGAAGATGTTGTTTCTGATGTTGGATTGTGTTGATACCAGTCAGAATTATTGTACTATTTTACTGAAAAGAGGTTGATAAATGGAAGATGCAGAAATTGCTTTGATGTTTTCTTTACTGGCTATTCCTGTCGCCATCTGGTTGCAGTTATGGGTAAAAAATCGCAGAGAGAATCGTAAAAATGTTCTAGGTGAAGAGGAATTTGAAAACACAGCACGGGCATTTGTTTCTATCATTTTAGAGGGCACTGCCATTGTGGGAGGACTGATCATGATTATTATGGGTTCCGGAGGAGTGATTAAGTACATCATCAATTTCTATACGTGATGTTCTTAGTCTATTGGGAGAATAGGATACTCGGGGCATCAAATGAATACCCTGAGTATTTTTTGTAATTTGCTACTGAATGGATCAGGGGAAAGTACAAGAAGGCTTCGCTGTATTCGCTTACGAAGCTGCTTTACTGGTTGATTTTGTTTTTAATTGCTTGGTTTTGGATTTTTCTTCGGCTGCTTTCTTGGGGGCTTTCTGCTCAAACTCAAAACTTATTTTTCCATCTGCATTTCTGATCAGATAGGCTGAAAAGGGTCTGCCTTTCTTGGAAATGAATTTTGTGAGTAAATCTGTTTTTCCGGCTTCCAATAATTTGGTTACTTGCTCGCGTTCTATCGGACGCCCAAGGATAATTTTGCCTGTTTTGAAATTACACGTGCGGGTTGCTCCGACAGATTTCTCGCAGACGTAATACAGGCCATGCTCATACACTGCATGATTGCATTTGGGACATTTGCCTAAAGGGGTTTGATCGCTGAAATCGACTTCTTCATGTTCCTCATCGTTATTGCCGAAATCAAATTTCATTTCAAAAGTATCAGTGAGCTTGATAATGGCGTTAAATGATAGTCCCATTTTACTGCGGAAGCCTTGCAGGGGGCCCACTTCGCGCTGGGTGATCAGGGTTTCCATTTCTGCAATCTCAAATTGACGTCCTGCTAGAATTTTCCACAGGGCAAAATCACATTTTTGGCATTGGAATTTTTTATAGGTTTCGTGCACAACCCCACCACATTTTGGGCAAGGGGATTTGAGTACCGAAAAGTCACCCGAGATGGTTTCTCCGCGATGAGTTTTGGCTTGTTCCACAATATGGCGCGTCATTTCGGCAATTTTTTCCATAAACGCGCTGCGTTTTAAATGACCTTGCTCAATCTGACGTAACTGAAACTCCCAATTACCTGTTAATTCGGGGGAAATAAGCTCAGGCACTTTAAGGCCACGCAATAACGTGACCAATGAAAAGGCCTTGGCAGTTGGATGAAGTTCGCGTCCCACTCGCTGTAGATAATTTTCAAATACCAAACCTTCAATGATGGCTGCACGTGTTGCCGGTGTCCCTAATCCTTTGGTACTCATGGCCGCGCGTAATTCTTCATCTTCAACCAATTTACCCGCACCTTCCATGGCTGAAAGTAATGTAGCTTCGTTAAATCTTGCAGGAGGACGGGTTTGATTGGCGATAATGTTGATTTCTTCGGTGATAACAGATTCACCGGGTGTAATTGCGATCAATACGGTGTCGTCATCCACATCATCAGCCTTGGCTGATTTACCGTAAACGGCTTGCCATCCCGGATTGAGCATGACTTTGCCTTCAGTTTTAAAAGGCTCATTTTCAACCCGGGTGATACGGGTGGTAATCAGAAATTCGGCGGCAGGAAAGAAAATTGCCAAAAAGCGTTTCGTAACCAGATCATAGAGCTTTGCTTCCGCTTCGTTCAACTTTGTTGGCGTTAATAAGGTCGGAATAATGGCAAAGTGGTCTGAGATCTTAGTATTGTTGAAAATACGTTTATTCGGGGTAACCCAATTGGATGTCAGAATTTGTTGGGCAAATTTTCCATAGTCTGTATTTCCCAGACTTTGCAGAGTATCTTTAACGGTGGCGATATAATCTTCTGGGAGTGCACGTGAATCCGTTCTCGGATAAGTCAGTACTTTATGTTTCTCATATAAGGCTTGTGCCAGGCCAAGTGTTGTCTTGGCGGAAAAACCAAAGCGGCTGTTGGCTTCTCGTTGTAAGCTGGTCAAATCATACAGCAATGGGCAGGTTTCTTTGCTGGGCTTGCTTTCTTCGTTAACATGGCCAAGCTTCCCCTGACATTTATCGCGAATGGCGTCAGCTTTTTTTTGTTCCCAGAGCCGCTCAGGTTTTGATTCCTGATTGACTTTATCCTTGCTGAATTTTTCATCAAACCACTTGCCGGTATAGATACCGTTAGCGGCCGAAAATGTGGCATGAATTTCCCAATAATCCTGAGGGCGGAATTTTTTGATTTTTTCTTCGCGCTCAACAAGAATTGCCAACGTAGGCGTCTGTACCCGTCCAACCGTGGTTTTATGAAATCCGCCTTCCTGGGAATTAAAAGCGGTCATGGCGCGCGTGCCATTAATTCCGACCAACCAATCTGATTCTGAACGGCTGACGGCGGCTTCGGCTAGCGACTGTACTTCTGAATTATCCAGTAACTTGGTGAACCCCTCCCGAATCGCATCGGGTGTCATGGATTGCAACCAAAGGCGTTTGACAGGTTTGTTGGTGCTGACATGGCGCACAATATAATAGAAAATCAGTTCACCTTCACGTCCTGCATCACAGGCGTTGATCAGCGCATCCACATCTTTGCGTTTGATAAGCTTGCTGAGAAGTTTTAAGCGTGCAGCAGTTTTCTCGATCGGATTCAAAGCAAAATGCGGTGGGATTACAGGCAGATTGGTGAAGCTCCATTTGCCGCGTTTTACTTCGTATTCTTCCGGAATGACGAGCTCGAGCAAATGTCCTACCGCTGAAGATATGACATATTGATCGTTTTCAAAGTAATCGGTGTGTTTGGTGAAGCCACCCAATGCGCGCGCGATGTCTGCTGCAACAGAAGGCTTTTCTGCGATAATCAAAGACTTACTCATGGGTATCCGGAGATGTCGCGTATTGTTAGTGCGTTGCCAGGCATGTTGGTTACTGTTGAGTGGATGTTATGAATAAAGGTTGCAAGCATATTTGATTTGATGAGTGTATTGAATGCATTCACGCCATCGATTCATTCGAAATATTACTAGTAAAGAATACGCTTCGGTCTTAATGCCGATAATGAGAATCGCTGACGATCAACAATTTTTCAAGTACGGCATCGTCAGTGAGCTGGTTTTGAATCCACAGTTCTGTCAACACAATTAATTTGATCTTCTCAAGACTGGATGAGTTTTCATCCATCATCAGCACGCGATCGATCAATAGTTCTCGTTGTAATGGGTTAATGATACCGGCTTGTTCCAGGAAAATAATAAATCCCCGTCCTTCGGTATCGATTTTTTCCATTTCATAATCGGTGTAGCAGCGAAAAGAATCGTTTTCAGCAAAACTGGCTGGATAATTACCGATATCGTGCCGTGCAAGTTCTGAGAGCCAGTCAAGCGTCTCGGTAATATCTTCATCGGCGAATCCGGCCAGCGTGAGTTTGCGAGTCAGCGTGGCGGAATCCGGATAACTGCCCGAATCAAAGTAATTTTCAAATAAATAAACGAGTATGTCGAACATAATTGTATTGAGTAAGTTGCCAGTATATTTACGGAATTAGCGATCCTTGGCCCATTTTTAATAGGATGCTATTG